>PLKG01000097.1 GCA_003140595.1 Acidimicrobiaceae bacterium
GGCCAACCGGGCGCGAAAGTGACGAGATCACCCGGTCATGGGTGCTGAAGCGGGCCGCGGCCGCCAGGTCGACCGTTACTGGCACACGCTCCTAGCAGACGCGGACGGCCGTCGTCCGCCGCGGCGATCGCTTCGCTGCGGTCGGCGCCCATAATCCAGGTCGCTCCGGCCGATGCGATCGCCCAGATGAAGGTGACCGCAGCCACGTCGCCAAGCACCTTGCCCGCGCCGGTGAGGATCACGGTGCCGTCGCTCGCTACGTGACCCTCCTAGACGGCGAACACCGCCCTGGCCGCGTCAATGAACCCTGTGAGACCGAAGATCTGACTCCGGGGCAGCACGATGAGGATGCCGAGAACGGGAAGGCCGTAGGCCATCACGGTGGCCACGCCCAACCACATCACGGCGAACGGCACATCGCGCCGCGGAGCGCGGGAACTGAACATCTCTATTGCCATGACGAGTCAAGCGGGCCTTCCAGAACCGACCCGCGCCCTTGTCATGAGCTGTGCCGACGAGCCGACTCGCCGCGCCTAGGCCCGGGTTGGAATCCTGAGCGGCCCTACCAAGTGAGGGGCCACGGCGTCAGTACCGACAGGGGGCCCAGTCGTTAGGGACAATTCGACTCAACTCCGACACCCTGTCCTACAGGTCGGCTTCCATGACGATGCACTCGCCCGGGCACTCTTCAGCTGCTTCGGCGACAGCCTTTTCGAACTCAGGGCTCACTGTCACCATCTGCGAGTTCCCGCCAGGGTTGTTGAGAACCGTGTCGCCTTGCTTGACATAGGACAACCCATCATCCAGGAAAGCGAACACCTCGGGGCAGATTTCCTCACAAACACCGTCTCCCGTGCAGAGCTGTTGGTCTATCCACACCTTCATCGTGTCCACTCCTACAGGTCAGAGGATCCCCAGCGGATCCAAGTCAGCACTTTCTACCGCCTCGCCCCGGGTGGAATCCGCCAAAGCGGAGCGCGAAGCCGATTGCCACCCGGACACGAACTCGGTCCTCAGCCGGAACCAGGAGGAGCCGAAGGCCCCACCCGACTCCGTGTCCCTCTGTTCAGCGAGGAGCATGCCGAGGACAGCCACGCTCAATCCTCACCGGCAACGTCATCGAGATTGTCTGCCTCAAGGGCCACAACCCGATCACGGTGGACTAATCCGTGGAAGCCGGTCAACGAATGCGAGCTGACGTCTTGCCCGCGGACCTCGCCTGCGACCGGGAGGATCGTCGTCATGGCGCTCGTCGTCAGAGAAAGACGTCGGCGCGCCGCAGTTTTAGGGAGATCCGCGCACCCATCATGACCGGCCGCTACCCATGGTGTGTCCAATACTCCCATCACGATGTCAATTGTCCAGTAGGCGTGAGGCATGCGGATAGAGGACTTCGACCCCATCTGCGGCCGCTCTAGTCCACGAGCGGATACCACAAGCGGCCGTATCGGTCACCGGGCCCGTCGTCAGACCCCGAGGAGGCGCAAACGCGTCGGCGCCGGCCCTTCTTGTGGACAAGATCACACTTCTCCCGAGCATGTGCGACAAACTTCAGGGCACTTGGCCCGCGGCACGCAGAGGCTGCGGCCAAGCTAAAGGCTGAATTCGAATCGGTGCTCGCGGATAAGCGAGAGGGCGATCTCACTTATCTTCACGTCGTAACGGCTACCCGCGCCGTCCTCGATCTCTTTCAAGGCCATTTCTATCGGCAGCCCGGGCCGGTAGGGCCGATGACTGACCATCGCCTCCATCACGTCGGCGACCGCCAGCACCCTCGCACCGGGCAGGATCTGGCTGCCAATCAGGCCGTGATAACCGGAGCCGTCCAGACGATCGTGATGCTGGCGGATGATCTCCGCCACGTCACCGTCGAATCCGATGAGAGCAACCGTGTCGGCGCCTGCATCGGCGTGCAGGCGGATGAGCTGCATCTCGGGCTCGGAGAGCCGCGTCGGTTTGGAGAGGATCTCGGCCGGCACGACGATCTTGCCGATGTCATGCAACAGGGCGGCAATCCGAAGTGGCTCGATGCGCGACTCGTCCCAGCCAAGTCCGAGGGCAATCGCGCAGGCGAGCTCGGCCACCCGCCGCTGGTGGCCGGCGGTGTAGGGGTCGCGCAACTCGGCGGTGGCACCAAGAGCGGTGACCGCCCCGTTCAGGGTGAGTGCCAGTCGCTCGGCCGTCGCGGCCAGCTTCTGCTCGGCCTGGCGCATCTCCGATATGTCGAAGTCGACAGCGACGATTCCCGCCGGCTTTCCGGCTATGTCTGAGTAGACCGCCTTGTGGGTCTCCACCTCACGGCGAAGACCGGTCGGCCCGGTCGACTCGACGACCTCCTCGATGTGCCGGTCGGGGTGGGCAAGAAGTTCCCGGTTGTCCGCATCGAATCGCGTCGCCAAGTCTGGCGGGTGGAGGTCGAAGACGGTCCTGCCGATGATCTCGTCCCTGGACCGGCCCAAAGACGTCGCGAAGGCCTCATTACAGCCCAAGTAACGCAAATTGGTGTCCTTGTAGTGAACAGGCACGGGGATCGCCTCGAGGAGCTCCTCGAGGAAGTGAGATCGCTCTCCGGCACTCGTCTCAGCCGCCTTCTGGTCGGTGACATCCTGGCAGGTTCCTACTATCCGCACCGGCTGACCATCGCTGTCGAGGAGTGCCTCGGTGCGCTCGCGGACGCAGCGAATCTCCCCGTCCGGTCGAACGATGCGGTGCTCCAGCTCGGCGGCACCTGTGGCAAGGGTCCTGGCGATCGCCTGCTCAACGAGGAACCGATCCTCGGAATGCACCAGGGCGAGGAACGCCTCGAAAGTACCCCCCCACCTCTCAGGAACAGTGCCGTGAATGGCGAATACTTCGTCGGCCATGAACTCGAAGCAGCCCCCTACGAGGTCCCACTGCCAGTGCCCAACGTGGGCGAGGCGCTCGGCTTCGCGGAGGAGAGCCTCGTTGCGGGCGACATCCTCGGCGTCGCGGAGTCGCCCGATGCCGTACGCGAGATCATCAGCGAGTTCGCTCAGGACCGCGACTTCGCTCGGCCCAAAGGCTCCAGGCTCGGCGGCATAAATCATGAGAGCCCCGATCACGTCGTCCCCTACGACAAGGGGCAACGCACACGAGGTGCGAAAACCGCACGCGTCTGCTGCGGTCCGCCACTGTGCGTAGGCCTTCGATCGGTGCAAATCTTTCACTACTTGCACCTCACGGTTTCGTATGGCCATGCCGGCCGGCCCGCCTCCGGCATCGTCGTCACCCCAGCCGACCTGGAGACCCTGCAGGTAATCCGTACGTCCCGCGGACGCGACCTCACGCACCGTTCGCGACTGATCTCGTTCGGCGTAGCCAACCCAGGCCAACAAGTACCCACCCGAGGAGATGATCATTCGACACATTTCTGCAAGGAGAGCGGACTCATTCGTGGCATGCACCAAGACCTGATTGCCCAGGCCCAAGGTGCGCAGCACTCGCAACAGATTCGTTCGTTCGGTGACGTCACGGGCGTTCACCACGATCCCCTTGATAGCGGGGTCTCGCAGGCAATTGGTAGCGGTTGCCTCGAGAACCTTCCACTCATCAGATGCAGTTTTGAACCGAAACACTGCAGGCTGCGCATTCCCCACTTGGCGAGTTGCAGCCAGGAACAGCTTTGCGGTCGCTTCGAGGTCGTCAGGGTGGATTAGCTCGAGCATGTTCCTCCCCAACTGTTCATCAGGAACAAAGCCAAGAATGCGTTCAGCGGCCGGGTTCGCATAAATTGCCCTGGCCTGCTCGTCGACGACCGCGATCAGGTCGCTCGAGTGCGCTAGCAGCGCCTCAAGCCATCGATAGTTCGCTGCGAGCCCGTCGTCAGCAGAACCGCGGTCGCCTCTGTGGGGCGTCAAGGAAACGGCTCCGGCTCTGTTCCCGACGACCGCGAGCCTCGCTCTCGCTCCAGCCTGCCTCGGAGCTCTGTTGGTGGAGCGGGGACGGGACACAACTCGGCCAGGCTGCTCTCCTGGGTGTGGCATCAGCTCGGGCATGTGCTCTGTATCGGCACAATCGCGTGTTGCGCTGAGCAACAATCGCCCCGGAAACGCAGTAAAACGCGACTTTCAACTCTTCAAATTGCAGGCTGTACTGCTAGAGCGTGCATCGGACGGGTGCATAAAACGATGGGGTCTTCAGTCCTCAAGTTCAGCTCGAAAGTCACAATTAGCTCCTGGTGAGGGTTGAAGCTGTCGATAGGCACTATGGGTGCGTGGCAGACAGAAAAATGAAGCTCGCACAACGTCCCCTTCGACCACAGAGTCCGAGTTCTCGCAATCCTCGACGACGGCTACGCGATCGGCACTTGAGCTCCCGCAATCCGGCCGATCCCTGCGCCGGCAGAGACTCAGTCGAGCGCTGGCACCACGTCTTCGAGCAGGAGCTGGAGCTGGGCCATGTCGAACGGGTGACCGACGCCGATCACCCAACTCGAGACCCCGACCTCTGCATAACACCGAAGCTGGTCGGTGACCTCAGCGGGCGAGCCGAGAAGCCAGTTGCCTCGTTGGCCTTCGAGGTCCTGGCCGTTACTCGCAGCCGTTCGCGACGCGAGAACCTCGGCCTCTTCTCGTGTTCGCGCCAAAGCGATCAGGGGGTGCAGCGACAGTTCTATCTCGTCGAAGTCCCTCCCTACCTCCTCGCAACACCTTCTGAGCAGGGCGGCTCTCTCGGCAAACTTGTCCGGCGGGCCCTGCATGTTCCAAGTCGTCGCGTACTTAGCAGCAAGTCGCAGCGTGCCGAGCCCCGATCCGCCGATCGTGATCGGTGGGAACGGCTGTTGAAGGGGCTTGGGCTCACACGGCGCGTTTTCGAGCCGGTAGTGGCGACCCACGAAAGTCGTCCGGTGCTCGCGCCACAGTGAGGTGACAATCTGGAGTGCTTCGTCGAGACGCTCGTAACGTTCTTTGAGAGAGGGAAAAGGCAGTCCGTATGCGCGGAACTCCCTTTCTGCCCATGCGGCGCCGAGGGAGAACTCCAGCCGCCCGCCGCTGATGTGGTCGACCAGCGCGGCGCTCTTGGCCAGCGTGGCCGGGTCGCGATATAGCACGCCGTTCACCAGGACCCCTATGCGTACGCGCGAAGTGAGGGTCGCCATCGCTGCCAGAGTCGTCAAGGCATCAAAACAAGGACCGTCGTCCGGCCCGGAGAAGGGCAGCAGGTGGTCACAGGTCCAAGCAGAGTCGAAGCCGAGCTCCTCGACCGACCGCAACGCCGCGACGTACTCCTGCCAGCTAGTGCGTTGAGCCTGAAGCTGCACCCCGAAACGAAGCGGGCGACTTCGTACCTCCATGACAACTCCTCCCCTTCACTCCCGGAACGAGCAGACCGCGGTCCGCGGCGGCGTCTTGCGCCAGAGTGATGCTAATGGGACTCACCAGCCCAACTGTGAGTACGGCTCCCGGGAGGGGCCCTACCTGCTGAGTCGGGCGCTTGGTTCGGGCCAAGCGTGGATGGCATGCCCTTCCACAAGGGCGACCGCTTTCCCCTAGGCGACGCCAAGGAGCCCCGCCCACTGACTTGTTTCCAGCGGTTTTCGGACAATGGGACTCGGCCGACGCGACGGCAACGCAGGTCGTGGGGACCACTCACCGGCGACCGGTGAGGCAACCTTGGTGGCGGGGGTGCACCCCGGGGCTACCCAGACGACGAACCTCCACGTCGACTTCGTGTTCAAGTCGAGCAGTACTGCTCAGTCAAATTCCCCACGTTCTCAGGATGGCTCGATTACGTGTACCGAGCGACCGGACTGGCGAAGGCGGGCAAGGGAAAGACAAAGACGCCATCCGCGGCGATCACCCAATTTCCGGTTCCCCCGACCGAGCACGGGAACGCGAGGGCCCGGGAACAAGGGCAATCGAGCCTCATCTCGCCAAAGTGCCGCGGCGACCGCTCTTTCGGCCTCGCGGACAGCGCCGCTTCAAGGTTCGACCTTCCGTTCGTCCTGGACGATCTGTCGCTTCAGTTCGTTCGCGCGAGAAACGGCCGCTCAAGTTGTTGGCGACCATGGCCGATAGAAAATGTGGGGGGGAGCCTTGAGTCAGGCCGTGTGGATCGTGGCGCTACCCCTTCGGAGCTTGTGGGAAGGGGTTCGCAGTGGAGCCAACTGGCCTCGGGAAACAGCAAGACGAACGAACGACGCCTCGGCCGACGCGGCAGCCCGCCGTCGGGCAGCTAACTCTCGTGGCTGCCCAGTTTCGTGCGGAACTCGTCGCTTCCCTGGTCGGCCAACTGCC
The DNA here is from genome assembly GCA_003140595.1 of Acidimicrobiaceae bacterium. Classification (GTDB taxonomy): domain Bacteria; phylum Actinomycetota; class Acidimicrobiia; order Acidimicrobiales; family Bog-793; genus Fen-455. Next base: position 6,258 of record PLKG01000097.1, read on the forward strand.
CCTTCCGACGCCTCACTCGAAATGCTCGGACAACGGCCGCCGAGCGACTGCCCCGCTCGTCTCGCGCCTCGCGGACCGCTATGGGGGCGTGGAAGACTTCGCTCGGGCGAAGTGGATTCCTCGCCAACTTGACCCGCCTGAATCTGCACTGGGGGTGAAGAGGGCGAGCACGCATCAGCTGTGCGTCGCGCAGGCGTCGCCCATCTCCACGCCGTGAAGTGCCGGACGGTGAGCTTCTTCGTCGAGTCGGCGCGGATTCAAGATGTGATGACCAACATCGACGCGGAGGTACTGCCCCGCTTCCTGGTGCTGCCGCACTTTCTCGGGCTCGTCGCCCTCCAATCCCCGCTGGGAACTCGAGCGGAAGTCGTCGTCATGTCGCTGTGGGATGACGAGTTGGAGGAGTCCGAAACGGTCTCCGAGTCCTTCCGAGGCAGGATTCAGCAAGCAACCGGGATGACACCTGAGCGGCGCGCATTCGACGTCTTGAGGGTGATGGTGCTCAACGCAAATGGGGAGACTTGCCTCGACTCGCCTCAAGGTTCCCAAGACTGCCGACCAGCCTCCGTGCCACGGCAGCACCGGGCTGGACAAGACTAAGGAGATGACGACGCGCACGAGAGCGTGGATGAGCTGGAGCAGTGGAAAAGACAGCGCCATGGCACTCGACCTGGCACGCGCTGAAGGCACCGTTGAGGTAACCGGGCTCTTGTCCACGGTGAACGCCGATGCAGATCGAGTGGCGATGCATGCCGTCCGGCGAAGCCTGCTCGAGGCCCAAGCAGACCGCCTCGGTCTGGCACTTATCACCGTGGACATTCCTGCGTCGTGCACAAACGAGGTCTACGAGGCCCGCTTTGCCGGCGCGATCGACAAGGCACTCGTCGAAGGCGTCACGAACTTCATCTTCGGCGACCTGTTCCTTGGAGACGTGCGAGCCTATCGAGAAGAACGTCTCACGGGCACGGGTATCTCTCCGACATTTCCGCTCTGGGACCGTCCGACCGACATCCTCGCGCGAGAGATGATCGAGTCAGGCCTGAAGGCAGTGATCACCTGCGTTGACCCAACCCAGCTGCCGAGTGAATTCGCTGGGCGACACTTTGACGCTGAGCTGCTCAGCGAGCTTCCAGCCGGAATTGATCCCTGTGGGGAACGTGGCGAGTTCCATACCTTCGTTTGGGATGGACCGGGCTTTCGATCGCCCATAGACGTGGAGATTGGCCAGATCGTCGAACGGGACGGTTTCATCTTCTGTGACCTGACCGAATCCAAGTAGAGGAAGGCCCTGACCGGTCGAATTGCCAGGCACGCCACGAGCTCGCGTTCTGCGAGGCACCGTGCAACACCGCGCTCGTTGATCTCACTTGCGGGGATCCGCCGTTTGAACGACCTCGCGAATAGAGAACCACGATTCGCCGACTCTTCAGCAAACTGCCTGACAGAGTGCCGCTCAGATTCAGATTCCCGGACGGCTCAGCGTTTGCGGGCCTGCAGCGTGTAGCTTGCAGCGAGTCGCCAAGGCCTGTCTCGCAGCCGCCACTCACCGGCGGCGTCCACGCGCATCTGACCAGGTATCGCCTCCCACGGGACGCTGTCGTGCTCGGCCAGCCCGGTGAGCTCCATGCCTGCGTCGAGAAGAGCCGTGATGGTTTCGCCGATACCGTGGTTCCACTCATGGGTGACATTGTGGGAGAACTGCACGTCCGTCTCCACGTAGGTGCCAGCGTCTTCAAAGATGAGGGGCTCGTCCCGTTGGAAATACGGGTAGTCAACGACGAGCCGGTCCAGATGGCTCTCGTCGATGGCAAAGAGCATCGGATGACCCTCCCGGAGGAACAGCCTTCCCCCCGGTCGGAGCAACGCGGCTACAACAGCAGCCCACCGGGCAATTTCAGGCAACCACCCGAGCGCTCCGACACCGGTGTACACGAGGTCGAACGAAGCACGCTCGAGCACCTCGGCGGCGCGGTAGACGTCGGCCTCGACGAACTCGATTGACGTGCCCGTCCGCTGAGCAAGACTGCGCGCCTCAGCAAGCGACGCAGGGGAGAAGTCGAGGCCGGTCATCCGAGCGCCGAGACGTGCAAGCGAAACCGTGTCCGTGCCGATGTGGCACTGAAGATGGACCCCCTTGACATCGTCAAGCTCGCCGAGCCGAGGCCTGTCGAACGAGACCACCTCGGACAGGAAGGTTGGCTCGGAGATGAACCTCTGGACGGCATAGGAGGGCGAGGCTGCGTGAGCTGGGGCTCGTTCGTCCCAGTTGGCCCGGTTGACCTCTAGATATTCCTGCATCTCACCATGATGTCGCGGCCACACGTGCATGAGAACCACGCGGGCCGCGACACCGGCCGCACCGGTGGCGTCGCCCAGTTCCGGGTGTGACCCGGTGAGTTCATGGCGCGTCCGCGTGGAGAATTCCTGTGCTCAAGCAACCGGGCCCACTCACCGATGAAATGAGTGGGTGCACGACCCCTGTTGCCTTGCGAGGGAAGCAATGGGCCGTGCACCCGTTCCATTATCTAGCGGCTGTTCACGACCAGCCCGGCCGAGGCCGCACGCGAGGCGAAACCGCACCAGGCGCCTTCGGCGGGCTCGGGCCGGAACGCCGGCTTAGATTGCCGCTAGTGAGCACTTAGACCGTTTGCTGGAAGGCGGGGATACCTTGGATCTCGGCATACCACCCGTCTCGGCGCAACTCCCACGGTCCGATCGGACAACCGATCAGGGCCTCAGCGCTGGCACTGTCGGGCTCCGAATCGTCGACTCCCCCGATGATGCCAGGAGCGCCGAGGACGGAGCCATCGGCGCTCGCCAACAGGTAGAGGTAGCCCACGTATCTTCCGCCGAGCTGGTTTGGTACGTAGGCGATCGTAGCGGGGAGGAGGTCGCTTACGCTTAGGGTCCTCAGGGCGCGAAAATCCGAATCGATCATGGGCAAGCCCTCCCTCTTGTCAGACTGCTGCGCGCGCCTGCCTCTGTTACGACGCGCTCGCCAGGTGGGCCGAGTGCGACAACGTGGCTCAACGTGCTGGTCTGGACAACCAGTCCCTCTTGGCTCTCGAGCATTGTCCACCCCCAAGCCTCAGAAGTGTCCTTGCTATGCGCCGTGGCAGGTAGGCGATACCCCGACGAACGCAGAGTCCTCCGGCTCACTTTCGAACCGATAACTGATTGTGGGTCGACCCGCGTGGTACTGCAATGGCGATTCCGTTACAGGGCTGTGGCATCGATCGAAGTCGGAGGCGATCGCCACGATGGCCCTCCAGCTCCGCTCGGAACTCACCCGAAGAACTCTTGCCGTCTTCCTCCCAACCAATTCGTGGCTGCGGAGCCCGGCTCTGTCCGGCTCAACCGGAGCCGCTTCGCGTGGACGCTCCGGTGGGTCGCAAGCCGGGCTTTCCCGTCGCGGCAGAACGGCGTAGGTTTCTCGGCCCTAGCGAAAATGAGTCCTTCGGCCCTATGTCAGCCCGGCGTCCCCGGCGCATACTGGTCGTGGGTCGACAATGATCACGTCATCGCCTCGGGGGTGACGCAATGATCGTGTCCCCATCACCAGCACCCCGGATCCCCCCCCGGGGTGCTGTCGCGTAATGTCACAGAGTCGCTGGCAGCCTGAAACCTCAGAGGAGCTGAGACGCAACGTGGCGTGAACCGAGAGACCGGGACACCGGCCGGACCAGCCAACCCACAAGCTGAGGCATCGCGTCGGATGGGTTCGCGGAAGCAACGCGATCACCGCGCGGACAGCTACTCGTCCAGGCGGACGCCTGGGAGCCGCGCCTCGGTGCTCAGGCCGCCAACAACTCCAAGCGTCCAGACGCTCGGGAGACACCGCCAATCCCTACACCGGCGAACTCGTCCCCCTACGATCGGTTGGCAGGGCCGCAGGCGCCGGGTTTCTTCACCGCATAGGAGCATCCTCATGCAAACACATGATCCAAGTGCCGACGTCAGAACGTCGCGTGAGATCGCAAGGCTGACGAGCGCACTTAGCCTCGAGGAGAAGGCCGCGCTCACTGTAGGGATCGACACCTGGCGCACGGCGAGCTTCCCTCGACTTGGCATACCGTCGGTCAAGACGACCGACGGTCCGAACGGTGCACGTGGCGACACCCTCGACCATTCGAGCGTCACGCCTTCTGTCTGCATACCCTCGGGAACCGCGCTCGGCGCCACCTGGGACACGACTGTCGTCGAACAGGCGAGTGCAGTCGTGGCTCGCCAAGCCATTGAAAAGGGCTGCCGTGTCCTCCTCGCGCCAACCGTGAACCTTCATCGTCACCCCCTCTGGGGTCGGAACTTCGAATGCTTCTCGGAGGACCCGGTGCTGACCGGAAAGCTGGCGAGTGCATACATCGAAGGTGTTCAGAACAACGACGTCGTAGCGACAATCAAGCACTTCGTCGGCAACGAGGTCGAGCATGAACGCAACACCTGCTCGTCTGAGATCGACGAGCGCGCCCTGCGAGAGCTCTATCTGCTGCCCTTCGAGTACGGCGTCCGAAACGCCCACGTGCTTGCGCTCATGACCTCCTACAACCGAGTGAATGGGCACTACGTCCCCAACGACGCCCGCCTTCTGGACGGCATCCTTCGCGAGGAATGGGGATTCGCAGGATTCGTCATGACTGACTGGAGCGGAATCGCAGACACGGTCGAGGCCGTGAACGCAGGGCTCGACCTGGAGATGCCGGCTCCGGCGCGTGCTTACGGCGCGGCACTCGTCGGTGCCGTGCGTTCCGGCCAGCTGGACGAGGCGCAGCTGGACAAGATCGTTCACCGCATTCTCACGGTCTTCGACAGGGTTGGCGCGCTGGACGAGGTGCCTGTCGAGGAGCATCCCGAGGACCGCGAACAGGACCGGGCCTTCGTTCGCCGAGCCGCCTCCGACGGGATCGTTCTCCTCGCCAACGATGGCCTCCTCCCCCTCGAGACCACCGGGGTTGGTCGCCTAGCGATCATCGGACCCAACGCGGAGCGGCTCGCGATCATGGGCGGTGGAAGCGCACGAGTCTTACCGCACTATGTGCTCTCGCCTGTGACAGTGCTCCGGGAACGACTGGGGGACGCGGTCGAGATCACCTACGCGCCCGGTGTCGCGAGCGACGGCGTCGCGAACGAGGCGAGCATAGAGGCAGCCGTCAAATCGGCCGAAGGAGCCGACGCCGTCATCATCATCGTTGGGACCGATGACCTATGGGAGAGCGAAGGCTACGACCGAGAGACCCTGGAGCTCCCCCGCAATCAGGACGAGCTGGTGAGACGCTTGCTCTTGGCGCATCCCCGCAGCGTAGTGATCGTCAACTCGGGATCTCCGGTCAGTCTCGACTGGGTGGAGAGTGCTGCGGCGGTGATCCAGACCTGGTTCGGCGGTCAAGAATTGGCGAATGCGATCGTCGACGTGCTTCTCGGCGACAGTGAGCCGGGTGGGCGTCTCCCGACGACGCTGCCGATGTGCCTCGAGCACACGCCGGCATTCGGCAACTTCCCCGGCGAGTCGAGCAAGGTCCGCTACGGCGAGAGCCTGCTCGTCGGGTATCGGTGGTATGAGACGCGCCGGCTGCCGGTGCGATTCCCATTCGGCCACGGGCTCTCGTACACGAGCTTCGAGATCGGCGCACCGAGCTTGTCCGCCCCGAAGCTGGAGCCGGGTTGCAACTTGAGCATCGAGGTCCCGGTCACCAACATCGGCGGCCGTCGTGGTGCCGAGGTCGTGCAGCTCTACGTCGCGCCGCCGGAAGGCGGACGGTCCCGGCCGGGTGGCCGGTTCCGTCCCGTGAAAGAGCTGCGAGCTTTTGCCAAGGTATGGCTCGACCCGGGCGAGACGATGATCGTGTCGCTCGAGCTCAACGAGCGATCGTTCGCCTATTACGACGTCGTCGACACCGATTGGCTGACTCTTGTTGATCGGATGCCGAAAACGGTGTTCCACCACGGTCCTGTGCCGGCTTCGCTGCACAGGTCCCAGCCGGGCTGGTACGTCGATTCGGGTACCTACGAGCTCCACATCGGCCGGTCGTCCGCCGACATCAGCCACGTTGTCAATGTGGAAGCGACGGGCGGCGACTCGCCTCTTCCGAGTTCGCTGCGGCCCCTGTGATGACCGGCGAGGTCCTGCCGACGAGGTTAGAGACTGTCGGCTGCGGTTGGACAGGACCATCGACCCCGTCGGATCCGAACAGCCGAGTCTCCGTGCGACCCGGGCTGATTCATCTGTGAGTTGACCGTGCAGTTTCCATCTCTTTGGGTGGATGAGTGACAGAGCTGTTCGCCCCTCTGCGGAGCCGGGCATTCCGGTGGCTCGAGGCGACAGGCCTGTTCGCCAACGCCGGCGTCTGGATGGTGACCCTCGTCGGCGGTTACATCATGGAGCGGCTGACGACATCGCCGGTCCTGGTCACCCTCGCCGCCGCGATCGGCCCTCTCGGCGGCATCCTCGCCGTCGTGTTCTCCGGTGCGGCAGCGGACTCCCGGGACCGGCGCGCAGTGCTGCTGGTGGCGAAGGTCCTGCTCATCTCCTCGGTGGCTTTCCTCTGCCTGATGTCTTCGTCGAAGCTGCTGTCGCCGGCGACGCTCCTGATCGGGCTCGCCGGCATGGGGATATCAGGCGGAACATCCTCGCCATCGTGGTGGACGACGATCGGGAGCCTCATACCACCCGAGCTGGTCCCGGTCGCGTTCAGCCTGGACAGCTTCCAGTGGAACATCGGCCAGGTTGTTGGACCGGTGCTCGGCGGCGCGGTCCTGAGGGGTGCCGGCACCGTGGTTTTCTTCGCCCTCTGCGGAGCGCTCATGATTCCCCTAATCAGTTTCCTCTTGTTGTGGCGCGGGCGAGACGACCTCCGCTTGTCCACTCCCGGTGGTTCGGCGGCCGAAAGCCTCCTGGGTGCGATTTCGTCAGGATGGCGGTACTTCTCCAACACCCCGGGACTGCGAGCCGTCGCCGCCCGAACGGCTCTCTACGTCACGCCGGCGGCGGCGCTCGGAGCCCTGCTCCCGCTATTCGCCGCTCACTACCTACATGTCTCGGCCTTCGGTTATGGCCTCTTTCTGGCGCTGAGCGGAGTGGGAGCCATGTTCGCGGCCCTCGTTCTCCCCCGCCTACAGGGCCACCTCCACCTCGACACCATCGTCGCGGCCGCCACCCTGGCGAACGCACTTGCCCTGGTCGCCCTGGTGATCTGGCCGACGCGCTGGGCAGCAGTTCCAGTGCTCCTCGTCACCGGCGCGTCGTGGGTGTGGTCGACCGTCGCCTTCGTCATCGCCGCACGTCAGGTGACTCCCGAGTGGGTGCAGACCCGTTCGCTGTCGCTCTACTACGTCGTGCTGCAAGGACCGTTCGTTCTCGGCGGCCTCGGCTTCGGCGTCGTAGACACTTTCCTGCCGATCCGCGAGACATTGCTGATTGCGGCTTTCGCACTCGTGCCGGGCATTCTCCTCATCCCCCGTTTCCGCTTGCCGGTCGTGGATCGCTCGTCGTTACAGCTAGTCACTAGCCCGTCACTTACGATCGGCGAGCACGTCCATCCTGAAGACGGCCCGGTTCTGATCCTCATCGAGTACCGCGTCGACACCGAGGAGGTCGACGACTTCTTGTGCACCATGGCCGAGCTTCGCATTGTGAGGCGACGCCTCGGAGGAACCCGTTGGGGGGTGTACCAAGATGTGACCGCGCACGGCAAGTTCTTCGAGACCTTCCTCGTGCCTTCCTGGAACGGCTACATCCTCCAGCGCGCCCACTACACCAAGGCGGACAGAGAGGTCGAGAACCGGGCGTCGGCTTTCGACCTGGAACCGGGCGGACCAAGGGTCACCCGTTTGATCCACCCCGACACCGTGGAGGCCGCCCGCGCCAGGTCTGCCTGGCGGCGCGAGATGCTGCGACTGCTGAGACCGCAGTAGGGGCGGGAGGCTCAGTCCTTGCGCCCCGTAAGGGCGAGCCGAACACCCAGGGCGATGATGGCCAGCCCGCCGATGCCGCCGATGAGCTCTACACGCCTCGGCGACTTCGCGAACCACGCTCGGACCATCCCTGCGGACGGGCCCCAGGCGTTGTCACAGATCAGTGCGATGACGGAGAACACGAGTCCGAGCACCAAGATCTGACCCGAAAGGCTCCCGTCTGCTCGACTGACGAACAACGGGAGGATCGCTACGAGGAAAATGACCGTCTTGGGATTGGTGACCCCAACGATGAAGCCCTGTAGCAGGAAGCGGCGCTGCGAAGGGGTATCCGCCGGGTTCAGCATTGTGAGCAATGACCGGCGATCACGGATTGTCTTCACGCCCAGGTAAACGAGGTAGACCCCGCCGAACAGCTTCAGAGCCGTCAGCGCCGCCACCGAACGTTCAGCCACGGCGCCGATCCCGAATGCCACGGCGATGACTTGCAGGTATTCGCCGAGCGTGTTGCCGATGACCGTGAGCACGGCAGCTCTGCGCCCATAAGCCAGGGCGCGGGCGATGATGAAAGTGACGCTCGGTCCTGGGATGACGATGATCACGAGTGCGACGAGAGCAAAGGCCGTGATATGGCCGGTCGCAGGCATGGCCAAGGTTATCCCCGGCCTTGACCAGTGTCTTCGAAGTACCTGGCTCAAGGGCGCCGCGAGTCCGAAGCTCTGAGTCCGAAGGCCCGATCAGCTCGGACCGGGCAAGACCACGAGGTGTGCGCTCAAAAGGGCCGTTCTCGTGACGGCGGACCGATCGGAGGTTCGCGTCGATCGGTCCGCGCTTACTATTGGCCGATGCCAGAAGACGGGCCGAATATGAGCTTCACGCCTTATGAACGGCCTGTACGCGCTGCGTTCTTGGGCTTGGGCCGGATCTATGACCTCAACGTGCGCGCTTATTTCGACAACCCTGATGTCGAAGTCGTCGCGCTTGTCGATCCGAGTGAGGACCGTCGCGCCCAGCGCCAGGCCGACTGGCCGGCCGCACGGACCTTCGCCTCTGCGGCCGAACTGGCCGCCAGTGGCCTCGAGGTAGACGCTGTCGAGGTTCTGCTACCGATTCCCTTGCATGCCGAAGGCGTTCTCGAGCTCCTCGGCTACGGCTGGCACGTCAATCTGCAGAAGCCCATCTGCAATGACCTTGCCGACGCAACCCGCATGCTCGATGCGGCCAAAGCCAGCGGCCGGCTGCTGCGCGTCATGGACAACTACCTCTTTTACGAGCCGCTCGTGAAGCTCAAGGAGGCAGTCACCTCCGGCGAGCTCGGCGAAGTGACTGGATACCACCTGAAGATGGTGGCGAGCGGACGTGGCGGCTGGGATGTCCCGGGGAGCACCTACGAGTGGCAGTTCCAGCAGATGCGGCATGGCCGCGGCACCCTGGTTTTCGACGACGGCTGGCACAAGCTCTCGACTGCGATCTGGCTGTTCGGCCCCATCCGGGAAGTACGGGCGTGGGTGGGCATGACCGAGGTCATTCCCGGTATCGAGGTCGACGCGCCGACGACCGTAGTGTGGGAGCACCAAAACGGGATCCGTGGTGTCTGGGACATCACACTCGCGATCGACATGTACCTGCGCTCCGACTACTACACCAACGACGAACGTTGGGAGATCACTGGACGCCGCGGCTACGCACGTGTCAACCGGTGTACGAGCCGCGGTATCCAGCAACCGAGCCTGGAGGTCTACCTCGACGGAGCGATGCACTCCTATCACGCGCTCGACGACGATTGGGCCAGTAGCTTCAGGGATTCCGGCCGTCATTGGTTGAGCTGGCTCCACACAGGTCATGGACCGATGCTGTGGAGCGGCACGGAAGCCGTCGACGTGCTCCGTTTCGCACTGGCCGTGTATGCGAGCGACGCGAAGGGTGGCACAGGTGTGGACCCGGCTTCACTGGAGTAGTCCGGTTGCCACGACCCTGGGAGGGTGACCTCGCAGCGGGCTGGCAGTCCGCAGAACTCGGTGGCGCGCGTGCGACGATAATCACCAGATGAGTTCTCTTCTCGATTTGCTGACCAGTGCCGCGACGCGAGCCGCTGACTATCGTCAAGAAGTGGCCGAGCGGGAGGTGTTCCCGAACGACGTCGATCTCGATGCCGTGCGGACGGCTCTGAGTTCGTTGCCCGAAGGACCTACTGCAGCTTCGGTTGTCATCGACGAGTTGGCCGGAGCCGTCGAGCCAGCCCTTGTCGCCACGACGGGTCCTCGCTATTTCGGGTTCGTGGTCGGTGGCGCCCTCGATGCGGCGACAGCCGCGGACATCCTGACGAGCGGGTGGGATCAGCCGGCCTTCAACGCGTTCACCTCGCCGGGTGCCGCAGTCGTCGAAGACGTGGCCGGTGGTTGGCTGAAAGACCTGCTAGGGCTGCCCCCGGACGCATCGTTCGGTTTCGTGACTGGCGGTCAGGGCGCCAACACCGTTGCGCTAGCCGCGGCCCGTCACCACGTGCTCGCCGAGGCCGGCTGGGACGTCGAACAACGGGGGCTCCTAGACGGCCCTGCGGTACGGGTGGTCGCCAACGGCGAGCGCCATGCCACGATCGACCGGGCCTTGCGTCTATTGGGACTGGGAGCCGGGGCTCTCGAGCCGGTAGCGACCGATGCCCAGGGGGCGATCGACGTCGCCGACTTGACGCGAGTGTTGGCCAGCGCGCCTGACGGTCCGACAATCGTCTGCCTCCAGGCAGGCAACGTGAACAGCGGCGCCTTCGACGATTTCGTCGCAGCGATCGCAGCGGCTCGCGACCATGGGGCCTGGGTCCACGTCGACGGGGCCTTCGGACTGTGGGCGGCAGCCTGCCCGGGCACCCGCCACCTCACCGCTGGAATGGAGGCAGCCGACTCGTGGGCGACCGACGGCCACAAGTGGCTCAATGTCCCCTACGACGTCGGCTATTCCTTCTGCGCCCACCCCCATGCGCACGCAGCCACGATGTCCTACACCGCGGCCTACCTGACCGGCCAGGGCGAGGCTGGGCTGCGGGCGCCCGGCGACTACGTCCTCGAGTCGTCGCGTCGCGCCCGCGGGTTCGCGACCTGGGCCGCTCTTCGACAGCTCGGCCGCTCCGGGGTCGCAGAGCTTGTGGAACGGTGCTGCGTCTTGGCTCGCCGCTTTGCCGAGCAGCTGAGCACGATCGACAACGTCTCAATAGCCAACGACGTCGTGTTGAATCAGGTCCTCGTCAGCTACGGCGACGACGCTAGGACCGACAGGGTCATCGAAAGCGTTCAACGCTCAGGAGAATGCTGGATGGGCGCCACAACCTGGCACGGCCGGCGTTTCATGCGCATCTCGGTGTCGAGCTGGCGCACCACCGAGGCCGATGTGGACCGCTCGGTCGCCGCCATATCCGCGGCAAACGAGAGCAGCTGACCGGGGCACAGGCCTGGTCGTCCCCACCCTCAAGTGGGAGAGACGAAGCCCGGTGCAGGTCTTGCTCGATCCACCCAAGTGGTGTGCCTCATGAGTGCCGATGCGGCCGGAAGTGAAGTCTGACGGCCTGTGGCATCTCGACTCTGCCGTTGCTCCGCCAAGAGAGCGGTGGGAGACCTGGGCATGCGCCGCGCAGCGGCACACGCAGATAGCACGCCAGGCAAGTGCGCGCCGTTCACCTAGCCCTTGGAGTCACCGGGCGGTGCCGAAAACCTGAGAGACTCGCCCTATGGGGACTCTTCCGCCCGGGCTTCAGCCCAATCGCGTTCCCGTCGACAAGTCGCCGGTGCTCGCCTTCTTCCTTACCTTCTTCTTCGGCCCGATAGGCCTTTTGTACGTGAAGGTGGTACCCGCGCTGGTCCTGATCGTGGTGGCCGCCACCGGCTACTACACCCTCGGCATCACAGCGGTCGTGGCCTGGATCGTCTCGATCGTCTGGGCTTGCACCGAAGCCTCCCACAGACACCGCGCGTCTGAGCTCTGGCGCGCTTCCACCGCAAATCAAGGGATACCGGTTCCGGGTTACCACCAGGCAGCTGCGTTGGCGTACTACCACGGTCAGGACGCTCCTCTTCCGCCGCCTGGCTGGTATCCGGACAAACTCGACGCGACCAAGGTTCGTTGGTGGGATGGCGGTCAATGGGCCGACGACACGCGACCGGCCAGCCAACAGCCCCCGACGGGAACGACGCCAACAGACCAGAGCTACCCTCCGCCTGCCGGCTAGGACCGAAGTTCGGCCCGCCGGAGGCTTGCGGACCCCTGATTCAAGATGATGTCAGTGATACGCCTTTCGGGGCGCAAAGCGTCACTCAGGTGCCGGCGAAACATCGGGTCGTCCCCCCACAACGGGCTCCGCTAGATCTGCCTGCTTCGAAGTCGCCGGAATGGCGAGGTCCATCTCCGCCAGCTTGCCCGGCCACCAGTTCCAGCGACCGAGCAGAGACACCGTCGAGGGCACGAGCAGGCTGCGTACCAGGAAAGTGTCCATCAAGATGCCGAGCGCCAGGCCGATGCCGATGTCTCGGATCTGACTCCCCCCAGGCTGGCCTCCCGCGGTGACAGCGAGCACCAGGAAAGTCCCGGCAAGAACGAGTCCCGCCGATGTGATGGTCGGGCCCGATGCGCCGACCGCGGTCACCACGGCATCACGAAGATGTTGCCGGTGTGCCTCCTCCCGGATACGCGTCATGACGAGGATGTTGTAGTCCTCGCCCAGGGCTAAGAGGAAGATGAACATCAGGAAAGGTAAGAGGAAGGTGAGGCCCCCGCTCCCGGCAAGCTTGATGAAGATGATCGACGCAAGCCCGAGTGCCGCCAGATACGACAACATGACGCTCGCGATTAGGTAAAGGGGAGCCACGAGGCTGCGCAGGACGAGCGCGAGCAGGAGCCCGATCGCAATGATCGCGATCGGGACGATGTGGATGAGGTCCGTGTCGGAGATCGAGCTCACGTCATAGAGAGCCGGCGCCTCGCCTGCTACTCCGCTTGCGGTCGCGCCGATGCTGTGCTGGACCGCCGTCAAGGCCTTGCGGACGCTCGGAACCGCGTTCAGTGCCGCCGTCGAAGAAGCGTCACCGGCCGTGAGCCCTGCCTCGAACTGGATCGTGTGGCCATCGGGGCTCACAAAACGCGCTGTCGCGCGATACAGGTCGTATGTCAACGTCGGCACTTTCGCGGAGGGCGAGCCGGCCCTCGGCAATGCCGGAAGCAGCAGTGGATTACCGAGCTCCCTGTGCAGCTGCACGTAGACAGCGGGCGGGATCGACGCACCGGCAGGATCAAGCGGCCCGGGCAGCGAGTTGAACAGGCCCGTGGCTTGAAGCTCCTTCCCGGCTTTCACCACCGCGCCGGGGTCCCGCCACACCGGGGTGGCAAGTCTCAGGATGAGGTTGGTCGGGTTCGAGCTTGCCTGGGGAAAGTATCTCATCAGCGCCGCATTGCCGGCGGCCGCGTCGCTTCCGTTCGGAGCCGCTGTGGCGCCGCCGAATCCTGCCGGAGAATATAGGAGCGACCCGAAAGCCAGTGCGCCGAACACGACGAGGCCGACGGCCAAGGTGTGCGCCGGTCGAGCGATGACTCGCTGGGCGACTTTGCCCCACCAGCTCTCGTTCACCTCGCCCGAGACGATCTTCGCGGGCCAGAAGACGGCGCGCCCGAGTATCGCGAGCAGGGCGGGGAGCAGCGTGATTCCGGCGACGAGCATCACGGCTATCCCGATCGCGAGTGGAACACCTAGGTCGTGGTAGATGCCAAAGCTCGCGAACAGCAAGGTCAACAGCGCCAGGACGACGGTCCCGGCCGACGCCGAGATCGACTCGCCAACGCGTGCGACAGCAAGGGACACGGCTTCGTTCGCCGCCAGGCCCGACCGCAGGCCTTCTCGGACGCGGAACACGAGGAACAACCCGTAGTCGGTCCCCGCTCCGAGGATGAGAACGATCAGCAGCAACTGGGTGATCTGAGAGATCTTGAGACCATGCGAGCCGAGCTCGCCGATGAGCGAACCTGACAGCTGCAGGACGATCGCAGCGGGCAACAGCGTCACGAGAGGCGCCAACACTGAACGGAAGACGAACAGGAGCAACACGATGATGAACAGGATCGACAGCAACTGGGTCTTGTTGCCGGTCGAGTTCGACTCCTTCTGCTGCGCGACGTTGGTGGCGACGACACCAGCCAGGTGGAACTTGATGTCAGGGGGCGCCGCGGCCTTCGTGAACGCGGCCGTCAGCCCTTTGATCACGTCCGACGAGGGCCCTGGGCTGTAGCCGGCGATGTTCGCCTCGACGAGGAGTTGCACCGCACGCCCGTTCACAGAGGTACCGACGTATTGCACGGCCTCGACGTTCGGGACCTTCTTGGCGTCAGCGGCAAGGCGGGTGATCGCCTGGGTGTCCGCGGCGCTGAAGGGACCGTGTTGGCTGACGCCGATGATGATCACCGGGACGAGCGACGCTTTGCCGACCAGCGGGGTGGCAAGGTTGCCTGCAATGGTGCTCGGAGCACTTGCGGGCAGGAACGCGGAGTTGTCGTTGTTGACCTGGCTTCCGAGCGACGGCAGGAAATGAACCGCCGCGACCGTCCCGATGATCCATACGACAACGATGAACCAGCGAAATTGCACCGTGAAGCGCCCAAGGCCATTGAAAAGCCTATTCATACGTCCCAGGTCTCCGTCTCGAGGCTTGGCGGCGTTCGGTCCGCCCTCGGTCTTAAGTCGCGACCCCGAGAGCACCTCCAAGAAGCGCCCTCCGTCCGGCAAGTTGCGCCGGCAGCCGTGACGGATACGAAACCTAGCCTCTCACGAGCACGCGTCGTGCTCAGGCACTCAATTGCGGCGCCAGGCGTCCGCAGGCTCGTGCTCTCCAAACTTAGCGCCAAAAGGAAGAAGGAGTTCGGAAGGGTCTCAACCTGGGTCGAGCCTCCACCCAACCGTGTGTCAATGGAAGTCCCTCGAAGGACCGACAGTCATGGCGAGGTCGATCTCTTCCAAGTACTCCGCCACCACGTTGGAGGACGACGGTGCCTCCGGGTCGGCCCCCTCCCCCCGTTCTAGCCGCCCGCGTACGAGTAGCACCACCGCCGAGCGAGCCGCCTTGCGATAGCGGGTCCAGCATCCCGGCGAACAGATGACGTTCACGAGCCCTGTCTCGTCTTCCAGGTTGAGAAACGTCGTCCCACCTGCGGTGGCCGGCCGTTGCCGATGGGTCACCACGCCGGCAACGAAGACCTTCGTACCATCGGGCACCCTCACGAGCTCGGCGTTGGGGATCACCCCTCGATCGGCGAGCCTCGCCCGGACAAAGGACATCGGGGACGCACCCGGTGACAGTCCGAGTGTCTGCAGGTCGGCAGACATTTCCTCGATCTCGTTCATATCTGGCAGGAGTGGGGCATTCGTCCCGACCACGGTGCCAGGAAGACGGTCAGGACGCGCCTCGGCGGCTGCACCTGCCGCCCAGAGTGCCTCGCGACGGGTGAGCGGACGGATTCCGGTCCCATCTGAGCTGGCTACAGCCCCGCTGCGGACAACGCGGGCTGAGGTGCCGCCACCGAGCCCAGCGAGTGCTCCCGAAGTGGCGAGAGCTTCAAGCCCTGGGCGGCCGACACCGCTCCGGCACACGAGCTCCTCCATGTCCTCATAAGGCCGGTTGGCCGTGATCGCGTCGGCGAGGTCGGAACCGATCCCCTTCACCGAGGCGAGCCCCAGCCTTACCAAAGGGCCGGGCATCGTCCCGGGTTCGAGCGAGGCGAATGCCTCGCTCTTGTTCACATCCGGGCCGAGGACGACGACCCCGTGGCGCCGGGCATCCGCGACGAGGGTATGGGGCGCCCAGAAGCCCATCGGCTGGGAGTTGAGAAGTGCTGCGAGGAATGCTGCCGGGTAGTACAGCTTCAACCACGCGCTCACATATACGAGGTAGGCGAAGGACACCGAGTGGCTNNCGGTGATCCCCCGCTCGGCCATCCCCGCATACAGACGGGAGCGGAGGCGTTCCATGCGCGAAGCGGAACGCTTGGAGCCCATGGCCTGACGGAGCTGATCGGCCTCGGCAGCCGAGAAGCCGGCAGCATCGATCGCCATCTGCATGAGCTGTTCTTGGAACAGCGGCACCCCAAGGGTCTTCGCCAAGCTGCGCTCGAAACACGGATGCAGGTACGTCACGGCCTCGGCGCCGTTACGCCGGCGCAGGTAGGGATGAACCGATCCTCCCTGGATCGGACCGGGGCGGATGAGAGCTACCTCGACCACGAGGTCATAGAAGCAACGTGGCCGTAACCGGGGCAGCGTGGCCATCTGAGCCCGGCTCTCCACCTGGAAGATCCCCACCGAGTCACCCCGGCACAACGTGTCGTAGACGGCCTCTTCTTGGGGGATCATCGCGAGGTCGATCTCGTCGTTGTGGTAGGCGCCGATGGTGTCGACCGCCCGGTGGATCGCCTCGAGCATTCCGAGACCGAGGAGGTCGAACTTCACGAGCCCGACAGCCGCGCAATCGTCCTTGTCCCACTGGAGCACCGTCCGGTTCTCCATGCGGGCCCATTCGACCGGGCAAACCTCCGAGACGGGACGGTCGCAGATAACCATGCCCCCGGGGTGGATGCCGAGATGGCGGGGAAAGCCCTCCAGCTCGGTCGCCACCGTGAGCACGCGATCGGGGATCCCGAGCTCGCTCGCCGCCTGTTCAAGGCCGGGCTCGGCAGCAACGTCGTCACGACCGGGCCGGCCGTCGTCGTTCTCGCCTTTCGCGGCGTCGCGCCGTGCTGCCTCGAGGTCTGCCGCTGCGCTCCACCACGTCCAGCGGTCCTTACGGTGCGCCGCGGTCGGGTGATGGTCGCCGCCAAGTGATCCCCACCGCTCGATGCGCCGCACCCAGGCGTCAACCTGCCCCGGCGAGTGGCCGAGCGCCTTGGCGGCATCCCGCACGGCGGACCGGGCCCGGTAGCTCACGACTACAGCGACGAGCGCCGCACGCTCACGCCCGTAGCGCTCATAGACGTACTGGATGACCTCCTCGCGCCGCCCGCTCTCGATGTCGACGTCGATGTCGGGTGGCCCGTCGCGCTCGGGTGACAGGAACCTCTCGAACAAGAGTCCGAGAGCGACGGCGTCCGCGTTGGTGATCCCGAGCACGTAACAAACAGCTGAGCTCGCTGCGGAGCCTCGACCCTGGCAGTAGATCCCCGACCGTCGGCAGAACTCGACGATGTCCCAGACGACGAGGAAGTAGCCGGCAAAGCCCAGCTCATCGATCATCGCCAATTCGTGCTCCAGCTGTCGCCACGCTCCAGGTACCCGCTCAGCTCCTACCGGGCCGTAGCGGCGGGTCGCCCCCTCGTTGACCAGCTGACGTAGGAACGTCATCTCGCTGTGGCCCGCGGGCACGGGAAAGTCTGGAAGCTTGGGGGCAACGAGGCGGAGGTCAAAGGCGCATGCGCGCCCAAGCTCGGCGGAAAACTCGACTGCTCCCGGGTAACGGGCAAAGCGCCTGGACTGTTCCGCCCCCGATCGCAGGTAGGCCGCCCCTGCCGCGGGTAGCCAGCCGTCGAGCTCATCGAGTGGGCGGCCTGAGCGAACCGAGGCGAGCACCGAGGCGAGGCGGCGGCCTGAGGGTCGGGCGTGGTGGACGACATTCGTCGCGACGATGCCGAGGTCACTGCGGACCGCAAGAGCGGCAAGGGCGTCGTTACGCGCCGAGTCGAGCGGGTCATCGTGGTCGAAAAGCTCGACGACGACGCTCTCGGTGCCGAAGCGATCGATGAGCCGGTCGAGCTCCCTGGCCGCTGCGACAGGACCGAATTCCACCAGCGCGGCGGGCACCGCCCCCTTGCGACAGCCCGTCAGGATGAGGAAGTGGCCTCCCGCCAGCTCGGCCAGTCGGTCGATGTCGTGGCGAGGGCGACCTTTCTCGCCACCGGCGAGGTTGCCCTCGCTGATGGCGCGGGCCAGACGGGAGTAGCCCTCTGGGTCGCGGGCGAGAACGATCAGGTGGGACCCGGGTGGGTCAGGGGTCCCGGTACGCGGCGCGGCTTGGAGGACCTGGTTGCCGATCAATTCCGGGCTGCGACCGGCAAGGGTGAGCTCAGCACCGAAGATGGTGGGCACTCCCGCCTCTTTTGCAGCCTCGGCAAAGCGCACCACTCCGTAAAGCCCGTCGTGATCAGTCAGTGCCAGAGCTCCAAGCTCGAGCCGGGCGGCTTCGGCGACAAGTTCCTCGGGGTAAGAAGCGCCGTCGAGGAAGCTGAAATTTGAATGGCAGTGGAGCTCTGCGTACCCAACCACGGATCTAGGATAGTGGAGCTGACCGAACGTATGTTCGTGCGCTTCTCCTCCAGGACCGCTGACGGCACGCACCCAATAGCAGCCTCAATGAGCAATTCTCAGGAAACTCCCAGCAAGATCGACCATGATATGGAGGTGGCAGCAGAAGAAACGCTCCCCCGTGTCCTCGTCGTCGACGACGAGGAGTCAATTACCGAGCTCGTCTCGATGGCGCTTCGATACGAAGGATTTGACGTCCAAACCGCGGCCAGCGGATATGGGGCGCTCGAGCAGATCGATTCGTTCCGACCAGACCTGATCCTGCTCGACGTGATGCTTCCCGACATCGACGGGTTCAACATCGCCGAACGTCTCCGACGCGACCGGCGCGACATCCCGGTGCTCTTCCTCACAGCTCGCGACGCCACCGAGGACAAGGTCCGGGGCCTCACGATCGGCGGTGACGACTACGTGACCAAGCCGTTCAGCGTGGCCGAGCTTGTCGCTCGCACCCAGGCCATCCTTCGCCGTGCCGGCAAGGGCGGATCTACTCGCGAGCTACTCGAGCTCGCGGATCTCGAGATGGACGACGACGCTCACGAAGTGAGACGCGCGGGACAGCTCATCGACCTGACGGCCACCGAGTACCGGCTGCTTCGTTACTTGCTCTCCAATCCGCGTCGTGTGCTCACCCGGTCGCAGCTCCTCGACCACGTCTGGAACTACGACTTCGGCGGTGACGCCGGTGTGCTCGAGACCTACGTCAGCTACCTCCGCAAGAAGATCGATTTCACCGAGCCGCATCTGATCCATACCGTGCGCGGCGTTGGTTACGTGCTCCGCCCGCCCCGCAGCTGACGAGAATGTCCTGGCACGGGCGGCTCCGCGGGGTCAGTGACGGCATCTGGGTTCGCCCGTGTCGTTGAAGATCCGGCTCATCGCCGTCCTCTGCGCATTCGTAATCGTGGCGTTGGCAACCACCGACGCAATCACCTATGCCTCCTTCCGCAGCTACGCCGTCGGGCAGCTCGACCAGCAGCTCTTCAGGTCGGCCAATCTCGTGGCGCGAAACCTCGGATTCTCCAATCCACTCGGCGGCCCAGGATCCGATTTCGCCAACCAGGCAGTGACGCCGGGCACGCTCGCTACAGAGTTGAGCCCGAACGGCCAGCGGCTCTTGCCCTGGACCTCCTTTAGTGCCAAGACACAGTCCTCTCCATTGCTTCCCGCGTCGCTCGCGAGCGAGGCCGCCAGGGCTTCGGGCGGCGCGCCTCAATACCGGACGGTAAGAGGGACCGGCAGCATCGAGTCATACCGGGTACTGGAAGCCAGCTTGACCAACGGCAACGTGCTCGTTGAGGCGATACCGCTCACTGAGACCGACGGGGCGCTGCACCGCCTACTCGAGCTCGAGCTCCTGGTCAGCGGCGCGGTACTGATTGCCCTTGCGGCTGCGGCCTGGCTCATCATCAGACTCAGTCTGCGCCCTCTCCAGAAGATGGCCGACACTGCCGGCGAGATCGCGGCCGGCGACTTGAGTCAGCGCGTCAAGGAGACCGACAACCGCACCGAGGTCGGGCGCCTTGGCCGGGCCCTCAATGTCATGTTGGGCCGCATCGAGACGGCCTTTAGGGAGCGGGAAGCTTCCGAGGCGCGACTACGACGGTTCGTGGCGGACGCGTCGCACGAGCTGAGGACCCCGCTCACCTCCATCCGGGGCTACGCGGAGCTGTTCCAGCACGGACTGGCTGACCGCCCAGCCGACCTCGACACAGCGATGCGCCGGATCGACAGCGAGTCGACCCGGATGGCGGGGCTCGTCGACGACCTGTTGCTGCTCGCCCGCCTCGACCAAGGCCGACCGCTCGAACAAGAGCCCGTCGACTTGAGCACGCTCGTCGCGGACGCGGCGCAGGACGCTCGAGCCATAGACCCGACTCGCACGGTGACATGTGAGGCGCCGGCCTCTTGCGTGATCACCGGGGACGAGGGACGCCTCCGTCAGCTCCTGGGAAATCTCGTTTCGAACGCACTCGCCTACACGCCCGACGGTAGCCCGCTCGAGGTCGTTGCTGTCCTCGAAGAGTCGCACGGTGCCGCTCCAAAGCGCGCCAAGATCTTCGTGGTCGACCACGGTGGAGGGATCGTGCCCGAGGTCGCCGCACACGTCTTCGAGCGCTTTTGGCGGTCGGACCCGGGCCGTGTCCGTGCGCAGGGCGGTGCTGGATTGGGGCTGTCCATCGTGGCGGCCGTCGCCGACGCTCACGGTGGCCGCGTCTGGTTCATCGAAACTCCCGGTGGTGGCGCTACCTTCGCTGTTGAGCTGCCGACCAAGCCCGAACCGGTGTCAATTTCCTGGGGTGCCGACGCGGCCATGACCGGAGAATCGACCGGAGACGGCGCGACTGCGACCGGAACCGGGTCGCTCGCCGAGACCGCGACGCCGACTTAGACCGCTCCCCCCGGCTTGTCAGTACGGTCCTATCCTAGAAGGCCTCGTCAGCCCGCCTCGTTAGGCNNGTTAGGCTCCCCTGGGTGCCTCGCGCGCTGATGTCGGTGGCACAGGCATGATCGGCCGCGCTACCGCCGCTCGACTGCTCAGCTCAGGCTGGGAGGTGGACCTCACCGGGCGTGAACCCAGTCACCTGCCGCCGGCGATCGCCGAAGCCGGAGGGCGGTTCGTCCGGGCGGACCGGGACGAGTCTTCACAGCTGGCCGCCGCCCTCGGCAATGGCGCTGACCTGCTCGTCGACTGCATCTGCTACAGCGCCGCTCAGGCGATTGGGCTACTGCCCTTGGCGCGCGACGTGACCTCGACCGTGATGATCTCGAGCAGGGCCGTGTACGCCGACGCCGCCGGCCGCCACTTCAATTCGGCGATCTCACCACGTTTCGGCGGCCCGATACGCGAGACGCAGGACACCGTGCCGCCGGCCGACACCGACTTCAGGACACGCGACGGCTACGGAGCCAACAAGCGCGCTGCCGAGCTCGTGCTCCTCGACAGTGGCGTGCCGGTCACCGTGCTCCGACCGTCCAAAGTCCACGGTGCGAGTTCGCACAGGCCGCGCGAGTGGGTCTTCGTCAAGCGCGCGCTCGATCATCGGCCGGCCGTCTTCCTCGCGAACCACGGCAAGGCTGTCGACCACCCGACAGCGGCTGTCAACATCGCCTCGCTCATCGAATTGGTTGCGACAAGGTCAGGCCGACGGATCCTCAACAGCGCAGACCCCGACGCGCCGAGTGCGCTGGAGATCTCGCGCACGATCGCGCGGACACTCGGGCACATCCGGGAGGAGGTGCTGCTCGACGGCGGAACCGAGGAAGCCTTGGGCCGCCATCCCTGGGAACGGCCGCACCCGGTCGTGCTCGACATGACCGCGGCCGTCGATCTCGGCTACACGCCAGTCGGCGACTACGCGCGGACGGTGACATCCGAGGTCGAATGGCTTGTCGCCTCCGCCGTCCAAGGTGGTGATGGGGCGGAGCTTCCACCTGGGCTCGACGCTGAGTTCTTCGAACCGTTCTTCGACTACGCAGCCGAGGACGGCCACCTCACCCATCGCGCTTGACCGCGCGATACCCAGGCCGAGCTTGGTCGTGCCGGCAACCGTCACAACTCGCTTCGGACCCGCAGAGCCCGTTTGGCCGCCTGGACGCGCCTCGGCCGCCTCGACGCTCGCGGGCTAGGCGTCGAGACGGCCGGAGGTTGCTCGTCCGAGGAGAGAGACGAACGATTTACGCAGGCGGCGCCGCTGCCAGCGTGACGGTGACGGTCTGGGTACCGCCGAAGGAACTCTCGTAGGTGACCTTGGCACGATCTCCAGGACGCAGATTGTGAATAAGGGTCGCCAACTCGCTCATTGTGGGAGTCGCATGACCGTCGAAAGCGATGATCACGTCACCGCCCTGAATGCCGGCTTGGTAGGCGGGACTCCCAGGCTCGACGTACTCCAGGCCGGCGCCGGTCGCTGATCCCGAACCCTGAAGGGAAACCGTCTGGCCCTCAATACCGAGGAAGGCCTCGACGCCTATGACGATCCCCTGACCGCTCTTGCCCTGCTCGATGTCATTCGCGATCTGCAGCACCCGACTGATCGGAAGGGCGAAACCTATCGGCGTGGCCCCGTCTGCGCTCGCTGCAGCGGTGTCCATGCCAATGACGTCCCCTGACGAGTCGACCAATGGTCCGCCGGAGTTCCCGGGCTCGATCAGAGCATCCACCTGGATCAGGCCAGACAGGGACTCACTCAACCCGCTTTGGTCGCTGGCCGTGATCTTCCGGCTGAGGGCCGTGACGGCCCCTGCGGTGACTGTCGACGGGAAGCCCTGGCCACCGGCATTGCCGATCGCCACGACCGAGTTGCCGATCTTGACAGTCGAGGAGTTGCCGAACTTCACGGTCGGTAGGCCTCTCACGCCGCTCACTTGCAGGACTGCCACGTCAGCTGTCGCGTCAGTGCCGACAACTGTCGCCTTGTGGGTGCCGTGATTCTCGATCACAACGTTGATGGTGCTCGCACCTTCGACGACATGGTTGTTGGTGATGATCTCGCCGCTGGAGGTGGCGATCATGCCCGTCCCCTCGCCGAGGTTCGTGTTGATGTCGACAACGGCCGGACCGACTGCAGCCGCGATCTGCGCGGTCGTCAGTGCGTGCCCGGCGGGCGAGGTAGCCAATCCTGCTGAAGTGGCTTGGTTCTGTCGAGTCACGTAGGCGATCCCCGCGCCACCGCCGACGCCGACCAGAACCAGTGCCGCCGCGAACACGGCTAAGGCCTTGCGACCGCGCTTAGGACGCGCCGGCTCGGCTAGCTGATTGGCTACGGGGCCGTAACTGCCTGGTGGGTAGGCACCTGGCGGGTAGGCACCTGGCTGGTAGGCGCCTGGCGGGTAGGCACCGGTCTCCGGTGTGTAACCGGCTGGGCCGTAACCGCCGGTTACGTAGCCGGGCGGAGGATAGCCACCGGGTGGGTAGGTGCCGGGTGGGTAGGTGTCGAACGCGTAGCCAAACGCCGGGCGCCAGTCGGGGTCGTAACCGGCGGGCGTAGCGCTCGCGGGCTGGTTGTCGCCGGGCACGCCGCTCGTGGGCGCATAGTCGCCAGGTGTCCCGGCGGGATAAGTCTCCTGCTCGGGTGCCCCGGCCCGAGGAGCCTGCACCACTCCAGAATCGAAGAGCGCGTTCGGGGGTTCCGCCAGCAGAGGCGTGGCGCTGGTCACTTCTGGCTCCGAGGGCAGGGGCATGGCGCTGGTCACCTCCGGCTGCGCCCAAGGGGGCAGGGGCTCGGTCTGTTGCTCTCGCTGCTCGTCGTTCCGTTCGTCCATGACACTCACCTCCGGTCAAGCGCTCACCGAGCGCCAGGGCCAAGACCCTTCCGTCCCGAGCTCGCCTGGCGCGACTCGAGTATCGATATCCAGATCATGCGACCCAGTACTCAGTTCTTCCTCCACGGGAACTGTGAGTCCGCTGAGAGTATTCAAGCGGGTCGGCGAACCTTTTCAGGCAGCCGGATCCGGACAGAGTCAGTCGTAGGTGGCTTCCAGGCGCCACTGTCCTTGCTCGAGGACGAGCAGATGTGCGGTCCCATCGTCGAGCAGCACCTGCAAACGAGCCCTCCGCCTGGCAACAGCCGGATCCCACCAGCGCTCGTCAGCAGGCCATGGACCCGACCAGCCCATGACTCCGACAGGCGAGCTACCGGCAATCTGCAGCACTAAGGAAGAAGGGGCTGAGGTGCACCGCCCACGTCCGGTGACCACTACCGGAGCCCCATCGGAGCCTAGGAGCTCGACAGGAACGGGCACAGGATGGACAAGAGCCGGCGAAGGAGCAGGAAGACGACCCGGCCAAGGTGGCACGACCTGGGCACCGACCGTGACACCGGAGGGACGACGTCCCGGTCGGACGCTCCCCGATGCCCGCTTCGCACCGCCTCCCAGGCGAGCTGCCTTGGTGCTGGTGGCTCGGACGTCACGGTTCTCCTCAGACTCCTCACCCCAAGGTACGAGGCGGATCTGTTCGTCTGGCCCCCTCCCGCCAGTGCGAACCGGGGTCAGGACGGCCTCATGGCCGAGAAGGCCCTGGATTCGCGCCAGACCCCGTTCGACTTGCCGGCTTGCCCCGGCTACACCCCCTTCGAAGTCCATCTGGCGTCCATCGTCTGCCACTGCACCAGTGACCGTGAGCCGCAACATGGTGACCCCGGCAGTAGGGGCGTTGACCACCGGTCCCTGGAGCCATCCATCGAGCTGCCATCGGACCCTGTCCACCATGGAGCGCGCGCTGAAAGGGCGATCTCCTCTCCACCAGCGCTGTAGCGACTCGCCATGTTCTGTCTCTGCCTCGACAAGCAGCTGAGTAGCGGCGAGACCGTGCGGGGCGAGGCGGCCAACGAGCTCATCGGCAAGGCCTACGGCAACAAATGCCAGGGCGTCAGCCCGGTCGGCAGGCGGGTCGAGCGCCCGGTAAACCGTGAGGTCCGCTGGAGGGTCCCCGAGAACGAGCGGTCGCTCGTCGAGACCCCGGGCAAGCCGATGGGCAAAACCGCCTTCGACTCCAAATCGGGCCAGCACCGCACCCTCGTCCAACTCGGCGAACTCACCGAGCGTGCGGATCCCGAGCCGCCTGAGCACGTCGGCGAGCATGGGCAGGCCGAGGACCTCCACCGCAAAGTGACCGAGCCACTCCGGCGTCGCGCCACGAGGCACTATCAAGCCTTCGCGTGCGGCGAGCCGCGCAGCAAACGGCCCGTCGGCGATCCCCACCTGGCACGATGGCTCAGGGGCGGTAGTGCCGGCCGCACGGGCTACGGCCACGACGGCTGCAGCCGCTGCGTTACAGACCTGCTCGGCCAGAGAAACCTCCCCACCGAAATAGCGGGCGGGGGCCCGGACAGGCAGGGCACAGACCCCGGGCCTGGTGAGCTCCACGCGGGGCGTGAAGCCCGCCACCGCTACCACGACGGGCTCGAAGCTGCGCGCGTCCCGAGCCGGTTCCTCGCCAACCACGACGAGCTCCGGACAATATGCCTGGGCCTCCCTGCGGCGCTGCCCGAGCCGCACACCCTCCACCCTGGCAGACGCGGAAGAGGCGATCACCCGGTTGACGGCGAGGATGGCAGCCGGCCGGTCGGCGAGCCCGGCAGCAACAAGAGGCCAATCAGGACACCAGACGACAAGGGTGCGAACCGGAGGCACCACTGACCTCAAGCCGGGAGGCGCAACAGGCCTCGTCTCGGTCGGCTGGCTGCACCTCGGCCACCGATTTCAGCCTCGAGCCGCCGTGAGCTGAGCAAACCGTGGCCGTGCTCGAGCCCGGACCAGCTCGACTCTCTCACAGCGCAACGCAAGTCCGACGGGCCAGGCCAACGTGCCATGACGCGTCCCGACCGCGCAGGTCCGCCGGAAAGGAGCCCCCTCGCGACACCTGTAGGGGTGCTCGCGTCGAGTACGAGCAAGGTCGAACAGCGCTCTCGCGCACGAGCGGCAAGCCGACTGGCGTCAACGGGTCGCACGGGGGTGTCCGGCGCTAGACAGACGAGATCGACGGTCTCGAGCAGCGTCGCAACGACGCTCTGCCAGCGGCCTTCCGAGCCAGGGCGAGGGACGACGACAAGACGGTCGAGATCTGCCCCCAGCTCGGCTGCTGCCGCAAACCCGAGCTCCGGCAAGCCGACTACTGCGCACCAGTACCCAAGAGACGACGTGCCGGCGAGCAACAAGAGCATCAGGCTCGTCAATCCCGGCGTCCGGTTTGCCACGGTTGAGCTGGACCCGGCAGGTCCGAGGAACGTATCCGGCGCTACTGCCGGCCCGAGCAGGACCGTGCCGCCTCTCGGGAGCCCGCCACCTGGGAACAGCCCGGCCAACTCCGGGAGAACAGGCAGAACCCGCTCGGCCGGCAACGAGCCCGGAATGGGACTAGGACCCTTCGAAGCGATGCCGATCACCGGTCGGGTACCAGACGGTGACGACATCCCGGCAAGAGCATGCGTGGCCATAGTTCGCAGTATACGAACATATGTTCGATTCGCAAGAGGGCTACAGCCGAGATGGCCTCTGGCCTGCTCATAGCACTCGGGCAGTGACAAGATCGGTCATGGCTATTCTCGTGCGCGAAGCAGAAGTAGCCGATGCCGGTGCGATCGCCACCTCGCACGTACGGTCCTGGCAGGTCGGCTACGCCAATGTGATCTCGGGTGAGCTGCTTCGGGGTCTCGGCTCCGAGCTCGCCCAACGCACTTTGTGGTGGCAGACGATCATCCTCGGTGCCGAGGCGGAGGACCGCTTCGTGCTCGTCGTCGAGTTCGACGATGAACTGGCGGGTTGGCTGGGTGGCGGGCCATGCCGCGACGCCAAACCGGATGAGCCGCTCGGCGAGGTGATCGGCTGCTATGTCGACCCCGCACACTGGCGCAAAGGTCTCGGCAGCGCTCTCATGGCGGCGGGGATCGAACGGCTCACGCGAGCCGGGTACCAACTAGCAGTGCTCTGGGTACTGACCGACAACGTCGGTGCACGGGCGTTCTACGAACACCAAGGCTGGCTCGCGGACCGGGAGCAGAAGATGTACGAGATGGGCGGCGAGCGCTACCCCGAGGTGCGTTACCGACTTTCGCTGGCCCGAAAGAGCTCAGCCGCGTCCTGATGTTGTCAGGTGAGCGGTCCCGACGGCGACCCCGGGCTGCCGGGCGGGAGGCCGGCGCCAAAGCCGGGCGGCATGGCCGAGCCGGGAAATCCCCCGCCCATGTCCTGGCCACCCGCACGAGGGTCCATCGGTCCGGTGAAACGGCGGCCGTTCCGTAGGAAGGCAGCCGCTCCGGCGCCCAGGTATCTGACGGCGAGACGCGTCGCCACGTACCCGGTCACCAAAAGCCCAGCGATCCCGACCAGGACCAGGAGCACCGGCCAGTGGTACGAGTGGTGCTCGCAACTCGCGGCCAACGTCACGGTGGCCTTGACCCCACTCGTGCAGATGGCGGGCAGATGCCCGTTCTTCCACGCCGTCCACACCACGAGCACGCCACCAACGAAAAAGCACAGGAACCACGCCGTCTGCAGCAACATGACCCGCTTCAACATCCGGGTCGCCTTCGCCATGACGTCGCTCGGAGTCGGCAAGACTTCGCTGCCCATGACCGACCTCCCGTCCGTAGCGCCCCTCACAAAGCTACGCAGGTAGCGATCCAACTGCACTCAGGTCACCCCCGTCCGCATCGATGAGGGGACCATCAGGCGAGGGCGACCAAGTCGCCGAGGTCATCGCTCCAAGTGTCCTCAACGCCATCGGGCATGAGAACGACATGCTCGGGAGAAAGCGCCTGCACAGCACCAGGATCATGGGTCACGAGCACGATGGCACCGGCGTAGGTGTGCAGTGCCTTGAGTACCTCGCCGCGGCTGGCTGGATCGAGGTTGTTCGTCGGTTCGTCCAACAGGAGAACATTCGCTGCTGACACGACAAGTGTCGCGAGTGCCAGACGCGTCTTCTCGCCGCCCGACAGAGTGCCGGCCAACTGGTCGATGCGCTCACCACCGAACAGGAACGACCCCAGGATTCGCCGAAGCTCCGCGTCGCTCACCTTCGGCGGTGCCTTGTGCCGCACGTTCTCGTACACAGTTTGCGAGGCGTCCAAGGTCTCGTGCTCCTGGGCGTAGTAACCCAGCTGGAGACCGTGACCTTGCACAACCTCTCCGGCATCGGGCCGCTCTATTCCCGACAGCACGCGCAACAGAGTGGTCTTGCCTGCGCCGTTCAGCCCGAGGATGACAACTCGGCTGCCGCGGTCGATCGCGAGGTCGATGCCCGAGAACACCTCGAGGGACCCGTAGGACTTCGTGAGCCCGGCCGCGCTGAGCGGCGTCTTGCCGCAAGGTGAGGGAGCCGGGAAGCGCAATCTGGCCACCTTGTCGGCCCGCCGGACGTCCT
The DNA here is from genome assembly GCA_003140595.1 of Acidimicrobiaceae bacterium. Classification (GTDB taxonomy): domain Bacteria; phylum Actinomycetota; class Acidimicrobiia; order Acidimicrobiales; family Bog-793; genus Fen-455. Next base: position 34,352 of record PLKG01000097.1, read on the forward strand.
CCAGTCCCTCGGTAAGACGCGCGGCGCGCCTGTCGAGGTTGTGGGCCATACGGGCCTTGGTCGCCTTCGCTCGCATACGGTCGGCCTGGGCCTTGAGCTCGACGACCTTGCGCTCGGCGTTGGCCCGTTCGCGCCGCCTCCGACGCTCATCGACGGCAAGCTGTTCCAGGTACGCCTTCCACCCGAGACGGTACACATCGAGCTGGGTTCGTGTCGCGTCAAGGTGGAACACCTTGTTGACGACCGAGTCGAGGAGCTCACCGTCGTGGCTGATCACCATCAGCCCGCCATCGTGGGCACGGAGGAAATGGCGCAGCCACACAATCGAATCGGCGTCGAGATGGTTCGTCGGCTCGTCCAAGATGAGTGTTGGAGCGCCTGAGAACAGCACCCGGGCCAGCTCCACCCTGCGCCGTTGACCTCCAGAAAGTGTGCCGAGCGGTTGGGTGAGCACCCTTTCGGGAAGTCCCAGGCTGGACGCTATCGAACCGGCCTCGGCTTCGGCTGCCCATCCGCCCAGGAGATGGAACTGCTCCTCGAGCCGAGAGTAGCGCTTGAGGATCCGGTCCTGATGTTCGGCATCGCCTTGACCCATGTCGGTTCGCGCGACCTGGAGTTCGTGGACGATGCGATCGAGACCCCTCGCTCCAAGGATCCGGTCGCGCGCGACGACGTTCAGGTCACCAGTGCGCGGGTCCTGGGGAAGGTATGCCACGGGCACCGAACGGCGGACTGAGCCCCCAGCCGGGAGAGCCTCGCCGGCCAGAACTCTGGCGAGGGTGGTCTTTCCGGCTCCGTTACGCCCAACTAGACCGATCCGGTCCCCGGGCGCGACCTGGAAGGTCACCGGCTCAAGAAGCTGGCGACCTCCGGCGGTGAGCTCGATGTCGGTGGCGGTGATCATGAGGGCACTCTTGGTTCGGGGCGGTAGCGGTGTTGTCGCGACACGCGACACCACGGCCGCGCGACCTCAGGCCGGCGCTAACTACCAGACCACTAGCGTAAGCCGGATGCCGACCCGGTTAGGCCCAAGACCGTGAGGCGCGCCGATTTGACGGGGCCGGTGGCACTGGTAGGAAGTGGAGAGTTCCTCGAGGTGATGGTCCCCGTCGACGCCGAACTGCTCGCGGGACGCCCCCAGCGCGCAGTCTTCCTCCCGACAGCCTCCGCCGAAGATGGTCCGGACCGGGTCCGATACTGGGTCGAACTTGGCACTGCACACTACGCGGCCATGGGTGTCGAGCCTGTGGCACTCGAGGTGCTCAACCGGGAGGATGCCGAGCGCCCCGAGTTGGCCGCGATGGTCGCCGGAGCCGGTCTCGTCTACCTCTCGGGCGGCAATCCCGGGTACCTCGCCCACAGCCTGGCCGGCACGGCGGTCTGGCAGGCGATACTCGAAGCTTGGCACTCGGGTGCCGCGCTCGCAGGCTGCTCAGCCGGAGCGTGCGCGCTGAGCCGGATCGCCGAAGACTTCCGTGAGCCGGGGCGCTACAGCGGTGAAGGCCTCGCCGTGGTACCCCAGCTGGTCGTGCTCCCGCACTTCGACCGTTTCGAACGTTGGATGCCCGACTTGACGGACCGCATGCTGGCCAGGACGCCACCAGACGCGGTGCTGGTCGGTATCGACGAGGAGACGGCGCTCGTCTCAAGCGGGAACGGCTTCACGGCCCGCGGCAACAACTCGGTATGGCGGATCGACCGCGACGGGACCCGGTTGCAGCTCAAAGCAGGCGAGCAGCTGGAGTTTTCCCGGACCGCACCTCAGTAGCAGCGCCGGCGCAGGCAATGGTCGCCAAAGCGCGTCCTGTGCACAGAACCTCACCAGGGCTTGTCACACCGCAGTCCCCGAAGATGATTCGGGCAATCACGACCGCTGCTAAGCACCGGCCGTATCACCGCCACCGGGCCAGTCACCTACATCTTCCTAGTAGCTCCTAACGATGGTGAAGACGGCGCGTCAGCCTTCGCCCTGGCGCTTGGCATCGCACAAGGCGACGTCGGCATCCTGGAGGAGCTCAGTGAAGTCCTTGCTCTTACCCTCCCAGGCAACGATCCCGATGCTCGCACGTTGTTCGAGGCGCGTCCCAGCTAGGGAGAACGGCTCGGCGACCGCGCCGAGAAGACGCGCGGCCACCTTCTCGGCCTGAGCCGGGAACTCTAGTCCTTCGGCCAAATAGAGGAACTCATCGCCTCGCAAACGACACAGCGTGTCCGAGGAGCGAGTCACCTCCTCGAGGCGTCGCGCGGCCGCTACGAGCAGTAGATCGCCGATCTGGCAGCCCAGAGTGTCGTTCAGCCCCTTGAAGTCATCGAGGTCCAACATCAACACGGCATTCCAACCGCCTCGGCGGACTGCCCTGGCGTTCACCTGGGAAAGTCGGTCCTCGAAGAGCAGCCGGCTGGCGAGCCCTGTGAGGGAGTCGTGCAGTGCCTGTTGGGAGAGTTCGGCGTTGTGCGCCCGTTCCTCGGTGATATCCCGGGCCGAGATGACGAAGTGGAGCGTTGCCCCCTCCGCATCGCGCCCGCGGGACTTCGCTACCTGGACAACGACCGCCCGCCCGTCCTTGTGCATGTAGCGGTCGACATAGCTCAAGTGGTCAGCCACGCCGGACGCCAAGCGACGATCGACCTCGTTGGTCCTGCGACGGACCTCCTTTGGATGGGTGAACGGTGCCGCGCCCTTGGCGACGATCTCCTCCCTGCTGCGCCCGACTATCTGGCAGAACGAGTCGTTGACTGCCAGGACCCTGTCCTCGGGATCGACACAGATCATGCCGGTCATGTTGTCCTCGAACGCGAGCCGGAAGCGCTTCTCGCTGTTCGCGAGCGCCTCGACACCAGCGAGCTCGGTGGCGAGGGCATGCAGCTCGGCCTCGGTGCGGAGGTGCCCTGCTGCTGTCTCGAAACTGTGATCACGAACCACCACGACGATCCACGTCTTGCCGTTAAACGCGAACGGCGCGCGGGCCACGTCAACGGTGAGTTCGCCGCCGTCTTGACGCACGAGCGTGCAGCCCAAGTGGGGGGCCATCGTCCGCGAGCGCGGGTCCTGGGTGAACACGCCACGACGCGCGGCGTGAGCATCTCGGTACAGTGACTGCAGGAGCACCCCGAGGGCCTGGCCTACGAGCCCGGCGCTCCTGTAACCGGACAAGGCCTCAAGGCGTCCGTTCACGTGGCAGATCACGCCGTACTCGTCGGCGAAGGCGATCCCGTCGGGCAGCGCCTCGAGCAGGTAGCTCAAGGAAAGGGGAGGGTCTGCGAAGTGGCTCACGATGCGTTCATCCTTGCGTTGCCATACGTGCGGTAACCGTCGGTCAAGGGACTTTGTTGCATCAAGGAGTTCGAGGTCGACGAACCGACCGAGAGCCCCCGAAGTGGAAGTGTGCGACGTCTGCTCTTCATGCCGGATGTCGGACGCTTGGAGCCTCGGCCGGTCTCGAAAAGCCTCGCGAGCCGCAAGACAACGACTTATGCCTCACGGGGACCAGGTACGACGAGAAAACCCGAGCCCGCCATGCCATCAGACCCACCTCTCAGTTCGGCCTGACCAACGAACTGCTCATTGGATTTTAGCAACAATAAGGCGTCTGCTGCTCGCAGTTGAACCTGCTTCGCGCACTGGCTTTCCCCAACTTTCTAGTCCCAGCACCGCCGTGTTTCGAGAGGCTTCGGGCTCAGGCGACTCAGGATCACGACGATCACACGCTCGAGCTTGCTGGCCGCTTGGTGACCTCCACCACAAGCACTGTTCCCTTCACTTTCGCACGACCGTCTCCTGGGCTGTTGGTAAGGGAGCCTCGCACTTCGCGACCACCAAGCGATCGCTCCAGCCGGGCAAGGGAGTGGACCTTCTGGTTCTTCGGTGCTGCCCTCCCGCGGACCCTCGTCCGGGCTTGCTAGGCGCCGACCTGTTCGAGGCCCGAAGGCTGTTCCGCCCCAGAACCTGTCCAGGAACTTGACCGAGACAAGGTCACCTGGAGCCACACGACAAGGCAAGTGACCGTTGCGGCGACCGGCTACGAGACCAAGGACTCGGCCGCGTTGTCTGGCTCGGTACCAAGCGCGAACACGATCTGCTCGACGGCTAACGCCTGTTCAGGCGGACTATCTCCAGGAACTTGACCCGGAATCGAGTATCGGCGACACGTTGAAGACAGTCGCCGACCGGCGATCAGCCATGCGGACGCGATCTGTGGCGCCCTAGCCGGGTCGAAGAATCTCCTCGCGCCGCCCACGACGACCTGTGGGTCCGCTACTTGTTGCGTGCCGCGGATTCGTCTTCGGGATCGACGCTCGGCACGGGGTGGCGGCACCGAAGCTCGTCGCGTTGGACTGTCAACTCCACTTGTGGCGCGGGCAAGTCATTAACCTCTTGGTAGGCATCCTCGGCGAGCCAGTGGACGACACTCATCGATCCCTCAGCAGGAGTTGCGATGGTCGAAAAGGGGCTGCACCCACAGCAGTTGCAGGAGAGCGAGCCGCTGCGCGATGTCGAGCGCACGTGCATGCACAACCTGCTGAACAGCACCGACGAGCGCGTGTACTTCAAGGATCTGAACAGCAGGTTCCTCCTAGTCAGCGCAGGCTGGCTTTCTACTGTGGCTCCGGGTCACAGTATGGAAGAGGTAATAGGAAAGACGGACTTCGACTTTTTCGGGGAAGAACACGCCGAGGATGCCTTGGCGGACGAGCGACAGATCATTCTCACCGGCGAGCCGATCGTGGGAAAGCTGGAACGGGAGACATTCCAGGACGGGACTAGTCCCTGGGTTTCGACCACCAAGATGCCGCTTCGCGATGAGCGCGGCGAGATCATCGGAACATTCGGCATTTCCCGCGACGTCACGGCGCAAGTCAGGGCGGAGAAAGCTCTCGCTTACCAGGTCCTGCACGACCCGGTGACCGGACTAGCGAACCGGGCCGCCCTGATGGACCGGATGTCCCAGGCTCTTGTCGCCCTGGAACGACAGCCGGGCCGGCTTGCGGTCCTCTACGTCGACTTGGACCACTTCAAGGAGATCAACGACGCGTTTGGTCACGCCGCCGGCGATCGGGTGCTCGCCGAGGTCGGTCGCAGGCTCTCAGTCCTGTCTCGCCATGTCGACACCGTCGCCCGCCTCGGCGGCGACGAGCTCGTATTGCTGTGCGGGGCCCTGCGGGATGACGATGACATCGCTCTGGTCGGCGACCGCATCGTCCAGGGGATCCGCGCCCCACACCTCGCGGAAGGGCGCGACCTCTCGGTCACCTGCAGCGTCGGAATCGCAGTCACCCGCGATCCCTTCATCGAGCCCAACAAGCTGATCCGCGACGCCGACGAGGCGATGTACGAGGCCAAGCAAGCAGGTCGAAACTGCTATCGGATCTACGACTCTGCTCAGGGTGTCGCTTCTGGGACGAGCCTCCTTCGGGCCGAGCTGACACATGCGGTCGACGAGGCGGAGCTGTTCCTTCTCTACCAGCCACTCTTCTCCTTGGACGACCAGTCGCTGATCGGCGTTGAGGCGCTCGTGCGCTGGCGTCATCCTGAGCGCGGGGTCGTGCCACCCCACGATTTCCTCCCCTTCGCCGAGCAACACGGGCTCATCGCCAGAATCGACTCGTTCGTCCTGAACGAGGCCTGCCGCCAGCTCGCCGCCTGGGCATCCCTCGACGGCTGGTTTAGCGAGTTCACCATGGCCGTGAATGTGTCGGGCGCCGAGTTGTCGGACCCCGGGTTCGCTAGACAGGTTGCCGAGGTGATCCGACGCCACGGTATCAAGTCGGCGATGCTCTGCCTCGAGATAACTGAGAGCGCGCTCGTCGACGAGTGGGGTCACGTCCAAGAGACGCTGTCGGCGCTGTCAGAACTTGGTGTGCGCCTCGCCCTCGACGACTTCGGGACCGGCTACTCGACCCTTGCCCACCTGCAACGCCTGAAGGTTGACATCTTGAAGGTCGACCGGAGTTTCGTAGCGCAGATCAGCAAAAGCCCCCTTGACCGCGAGATCGTCGCCGCGGTGACGGCGATGTCCCACGCGCTCGGCATATCCGTAGTCGGCAAGTGCATCGAAACGAGCCAACAACTCGAGACGCTCGCCGGTTTGGACTGCGACCAGGGTCAGGGCTTCCTCCTGGCTCGCCCACTCTTGCCGGAGGCAGTGGTCGCACTCGTGATCTGAGTGTTGCCCAGTCGTGCTACAACCTGCGAACAGGAGTTGTTGTCAAACCTGATACGTCGTTGGTTGCATACCCCACTCACGCAAAGCACTCAGCGTCGCGCGCCTGGACCGTGGCTGCAGGGCGCCGTCGCTGGTCGGTACGCTCGGCGGCATGGAACTCGACGTCGAGCTGATCCCGGCAGCTGCGAGCTATCCCATACGCCATGCGGTCCTCCGGCCCCACCAGAGCATCGAAGACGTGCCCTTCAAGGAGGACGACGAGGCGGGCACGGCAACCTTCGGCGCCATCGAGCGTGGCAGCGGCGCTGTGGTCGGAGTGGCGACAGTGTTTCGCGATCCGGCACCTTTCGACGCGCCTCAAGCCGGAGTCCCGGCCGGGGGCGGGAGCGAGGCGTCGACGTGGCGCCTGCGTGGGATGGCCACGCGCGCGGCCGCGCAGGGCCAGGGGATCGGTTCAATGGTGCTCAACGCCGCCCTCGACCACGTCGCGGCCGAAGGCGGTGACCTGATCTGGTGCAACGCGCGAGTGAGCGCGCGCACCTTCTACGAACGGGCGGGATTTCGGACCTGGGGCGAGGAATGGGTCATCCCCGCCCACGGACCGCACGTGGTGATGTGGCGGTGGATCGAACCAGGAAAGGTGTGATGGCGTTCAGCTCCGATGTGCGAGACCCCGAGGTGGTCGACCTTCTCCAGCACCTGATCCGTAACGCCTGTGTCAACGACGGCACGGAGGCGTCCGGCCACGAAAGGGCGAACGCGGACATTCTGCGCGCCGGCTTGGAGGGCTCGGGTTGTGACCTTGAAACCTACGAACCGCTCCCCGGCCGTACCTCGCTGGTCGCGCGCATTGACGGACGCGAGGCCGACGCTCCGGCGCTGTGCTACCTCGGCCACACCGACGTCGTGCCGGTGAACCCCGACACATGGAGCCGCGACCCGTTCGGCGGTGAGCTCGTCGACGGTGAGGTCTGGGGCAGGGGCGCCGTCGACATGTTGAACCTCACCGCTTCCATGGCCGTCGCCTTCGGACGCCTCGCCCGCAGCGGCTTTCGTCCCCGAGGCACGCTCATCCTGGCCGCGGTCGCCGACGAGGAAGCGCTCGGCTCCCATGGCACAGGATGGCTGACCGAGCATGCGGCCTCGTCTGTGGAGGCCGACTATGTGATCACAGAAGAAGGCGGCGTGCCCATCGAGACGCCCGGCGGTCGCCGGCTCGCGATCACGGTGGGAGAGAAGGGAAGCTGCTGGTGCCGCCTTCGGGTCCGTGGGACAGCCGGCCACGCCTCGGCACCTTTGCGCACCGACAACGCGCTCGTCACCGCAGCTGCGATCGTCGGGCGCCTCGCGGCGTTCAGGCCGATGCCGGACGTGCACGACGCGTGGCGTCGTTTCGTGGGTGGCATGGCACTGCCGGAGGAGATCGCCGCGATGTTCCTCGACCCGGCCAGGATCGACGAGATCTGCGAGTCGTTCCCCCATCTCGGACTCGCCCGGCAGGCGCACGCCTGCACGCACATGACGATCGCCCCAACCATCGTTCACGGCGGCACGAAGCTGAACGTGATCCCCGATCAGGTGGAACTGGACCTCGACGTGAGGACCCTGCCCGGCCAGACCGAGGACGACGTTCGCTCACTTTTGGCCGAGGCTATCGGGGACTTGGGCGACAAGGTAGAGATCGTGTGGGCCCACAACGACCCTGCCAGCGAGTCACCGGTCGGCACGCCGCTGTGGGACGAGCTCGACGCCATGGTCAAGCGGTTCCACCCCGGGGCCGAGAGCGTGCCCTACTTCTCCACGGGCGCCACCGACGGACGGTTCTTCCGCCGTCGCGGGGCCGTCGCGTACGGCTTCGGCATGTTCTCCGACAGGCTCAGTTTCGACCAGTTCCTGTCGATGTTCCACGGCGACGACGAACGCGTCGACATCGAGTCACTCGCCCTGTCCACCGAGATGTTCGAGGCTCTGCCCCGGTCGTTTCTGGCCTGAGCCGGGGCGGCTCAGGACTCGAAGTCCTCGTCGTCGCCTTTGGCGTTGTCGGTGTCGAGCCAAGTGGCGAAGCGGCTCACGACCTGCTGCACTCCGCCGCCGGCACGTTCGACGATCTTCGCGAAACGTTGCCTGTAGTGCTTGAGTGCCGCGTCGAACTCAGCCGACGGAGGCGGCTCTTGACCGCGCCGGAGGTAACCACCCGAGCGCTGCCGGTCGAATTCACCCGATCCCACCCATGCGACGAGCTCTCTGACACGGCGCACCGGGAAGGGATGTGTTGTGCCGATCTCCGACCAGAACCGCGAGTACCGCGCGAACGGGTCACCTTCGCCCTCGTACTCGGTGGCCTGGCGTATGAAAGCATCCAGGTCCAGACCGGGTACCGGACCGCCTGCCATGCGCATCAAGGTCCGACAGGTCAAGAGCGGGTCCCCTGTCCCGAGCGCGCTTGCGCGGTCGGCGGTCAGCTCGGCCGCCCTCGACCACTCGAGCAACGCGTAATAGAGAGCTTTGAGGGGCAGGCCGGCCAACGGGGCCCCACGCAGCACTCCGTTCATGACGAGCTGCACGAGTTCGAAGGTCGTCATGAAGGTCACGTGCTCCGCGAGCACGTGACCCATCTCGTGAGCGAGCACCGAATCCAGCTCGTCGGAGTCGAATGATCTGGCGAGCCCCGAGGAGACAAGAGTCACGGGTTCGCTCGCGCCGATCGTGAGGGCGTTGCCCACCGGGTACTGGGTCACATACAGCTGAGGGCACGCGGGGATATCGAAGGTGTGGGCGTAGCGACGCTGCATCGCCCAAACCTCGGGCAGCTGGTCCTCCCCGAGGCGCACAGCCGTTCCGAGCATCAACTGGCGAAGCTTGCGCTCGTAGCCGACCTCGCTGAGCTTTTTGATCACGCGGTCGAGCATGGGGACGGTATGCAGCGCCGCAGCGGCCGCCCGGTCCGCGGGATGGGCGAATCCCTGGGCACTGATCTGCGGGTAACTGAGTGAAGTTTCGATAGCCATGACAGGCGGCCTCCCCGTTCGCCGAAAGTCTCTCACCACTTGGCGGGGCACGGTCTGCCGGGTCACAAACCGACGGGTAGGTTCCCCTGGACCAGAACCGGTGTCGTCGGCGCCGGCGTGCCGCCGAGTGGCTCCTCATTGATCATGAGCACCGTCATGGTGGGCTCGACCCGGATCGGGGCACCCGTCGGATGCGAACCGAGCACTCCGAGCGAGACCACCTTCCCGCGCGACAACGCCCAGAGCTGGAAGGTCTGCGAGCCGACGAGGGCGGGCATGGACGGGTTGATGAGATAGCCCTCGCCATCCGGCAGTACGACCACGGTGGCCCGCCAGACCGGGTGAGTGGCGGATGTGAGCTCGACGGTTCGGTGAGCAGGATTGAGCAGCACGCTCGTGACGCTCGCCTGGTGCCTGAGGCTGTTGACCTGTTGACCGAGGCTCCCGACCTTGGCCGCCAACAACCCGACCGTGAGCATGAGCCCGGCGGCGACGACTCCGAGCGGCACGACCAACGCGAGCCTCCGGCGGGAGTTTGGTCGCAGTACTGACACGAGGGCCGGGGGCTCATCCTGAAGCGAGGCAGCGATGCGCTGCCAGAGGTCATCGGGCGCGGCCGCTGGGGTATCACCGGTGGAGTTGCCCAGCAGAGCCGCAACCTCACGGTGGGCGGCGAGCTCCGCTCGGCACCTGGGGCAGGTGGCCAGGTGGTCGTCGACATCCTGGCGCTCGTCGGCGTCGAGCGCGTCGAGCGCATAGACGCCGAGCATCTCCTCGATCTCGTCGTGGGTCACGGCTGGTCGCCCGTCAGGCCCAGACCGGAGACGATGAGCTGACTGTGCATTCTCTTCAGCCCGTTGCGGATCCTGCTCTTCACCGTGCCCTCCGGCTCGCCCAGAATCGTCGCCACCTCCCGGTAGGTGTGACCACGAAAATAGGCCAGTTCGATCGGCCGCCGCTCACTGTCGGGAAGACCGCCGAGCGCCTCGCGAACCTGGTCGGCAACAATGATGTCCCCCACCTCGCGCTCGACGTCGTAGCCTGCGTGGGCCGTTTCCCGTGCCTCGCGCTCCTCGCGCCGCCGCCGGGCCACTTCTGACCGCAGTTGGTCCACGGCTCGCCCGTGGGCCTGGGCGAGCAGGTAGGACCGTAGGGTCCCACGCGCGGGGTCAAAGCGGTCCGGGGCGTTCCACAATCGGACGAACACCTCTTGCACGACTTCTTCGGCGGCTGCTCGCTCGCGCAGCAACCGTCGCGCGAGGCCGAAGACTGCTCCGGCGTGCCGTCGGTAGACCTCGGCTAGCGCATCCTCCCGATAGCGGGCTATCGCGAACGCGAGGTTGGCATCGCTCGCGTTGAACAGATCGGGTTGCACTTCATTCGGACTACGGAGCCGACGAGGTTCCGGATGACCCGCGCTCACCGGCAGAGAGGCTAACGGCCACGGCGAGCTACAAGCGTGACAGCGGTCAAGACTGGGTGATGACCGACTCGACCTGTAGCACCCTCAGCGGCCGCGTGGCACTCGTCACCGAGTCGGCGAGCAGTCCTTCTCCTCCTACGACGCCCGATTCGTTGGACAGCGCCCAGTCGACCTGCCAGGAGATCGACGCCCCCAGAGGCTGGTAGGTGCCGAAGGTGGACTGGGTGAACACCGACTCACACGCTGTGGACTGGGCCGCTGGAGAAAGCGACGCGCGATACGACGCGCCAGGTCCGGAACAGACGAGGTTCAGGCTCTCGGGCGAGAGCGTGATCCCACCCTCCGGATCGTCCCGCGGATCGGGAAAGTCCCAGTCAGAACGCCAGGTCACGTTCGTGGGCGTCGCCCAGACAGTTGCGACGAGCCCGCCGCCGGCGGCGGTCGCAGTGACAGTCCTCCATGCCGAGGCGTTGATCCACAACCACGTGGGGAAGTTCACGATCGTCGAGTCGGTGATCTCGTCGATGGACCAGGGCGAGGTTGAGATGATCGGGGCCGGTAGCTTCGCCTTGGCGAGCGCGTCGTAGACAAGCGGCGGGAGACTCGACGCCGAGGGGTCGGGCACGGTGTCCCAGAAGATCCACAGGTGCATCACCTCACCTGTCGTAGAAGCAGCGGGGGGCATGTCGGACTCGACGTCATCGCCTGTTGGGGGCACTTGGTCGGACCTCGGGCACGCCACGAGGTCAAAGTGATCCGACGACTGGGCAGCCTTCGAGAGCGCTGCGCCCCAGAGATCGACTGACCAGATCCCGGGATAGCCGCCACCGCGCGGCGGAGTCCAGAAGCTGGCCGGAAGTCCTGCTCCGGCGAGCGCGTTGTTGAGGCCGGTCAACGAAGATCCGATGTCGTGCCAGGCACAAAGCTCGATGCCCCCCGAGGCACCGCCCGTATAAGGTCCAGGGCCGAGCGGGCTGCCGAACCACCACACCGAGGACCAGATCGTCGAACCGGTCGAGCCGGCTCCGCCTCCGTTGCCGGCAGGGGTCGTGGCGCGGACCGGGGCGTCGGCGCCAAAGGACGCCGTGGTCGCGTGGGCCATCAAGGCTCGGGCCGAGAACCGATGGCACGGGCCAGCCGGAGAGGGACTGGGCTCTGACGAGGCCACCGACCTCTCGATGTCCCAAGAACCTTTCATCTCGGTCATGTAGGAGACATACCCGGTCAACCCGGCTCCCCCGCCGAGCAAGGCCGGTGCGGCACGGCCGTCAGATCGCACGTGACTGCCCCGGTCATAGGAACATCCCGTGACCACAGCGCTCGACCGGCTTAGCGACACGACGCGCGTGTTGCCTATCTGCCAGGTGGCAGGCCCGACCACCCCGGAAGCAGCCTGAGCCGAGAGGTAAGCGATCATCCGGTCGTCCTCGGGGCTCCCCGGGACGACACCTTGACCGAGACGCCGATAAGACGGATCACCGAGCGCGCTCGCGGCATAGAAGGCCTCGATCTCGGACTTCCACGCCGCGAGCACGGCCCGGACGGCCCGACCGGCTGGGACGCGCGGCACGGCACGGACCCTGAGGACACTCCGAGTGTCCTGGACTCCCCGGGTGGCCCGGACGACGCGCGCTCCAAACGCGTCGCGAGTGGCCCGAGCCACCGGGGAAGTACATGCGCCGGCGGTGAGCACGATTGCTCCCGCGGCCATACAGCGAGCTGCTCGCGAGAGCAACTTGGGCGGTCCCGATCGCAAAGAGCGACAACCGGGACCGGGAGGAGGGGTCTTCGCACACGAGGGGCGACGGGTCATGACGACGATGGTCGTCGACCCGATTACCGCATCAGCTACCGGCTTGAATGCGGTGGACCTTGCGCGACGGTGCCGCGCTCTACCTTCCTGTCTGAGACGGCGTCAGCGCGCCCGACCTGTGAGTTACGAGGGCTGCTCCTCGGTGTCGGACGAGTAGCTGCCGGTCGGGATGCCACCACTCGACTGGGGGATCCCGCCGCCGCCTGCCACGGTGGTCGGTGTCGGAATCGAGGTCTGCTCTGGAGTATCACTGGCGGTCGTCGACGTCGGGACGAAAGTGCCATCCGGAGCCGCTGGCGCCATCAAAGTCGCAGAAGTCACCGCGATCGGCCCGTGCTCTGCCTCGAACTGGCTGAGCTGCCCGATCAGTTCTGAGACCTTCGCATCGGCGTCAGCCGCCGCGCGACCGGCTTGCTGGGAGTAGACGATGCCGCCAAGCTCGAGCAAGAGGGCGTCCGCGTGTTTCTTCGCCTGCATGTCCGAGAGCTTCGCCTGTCCTGCCTTGGCTCCCTCTTGTGCCTTTTCGGCAAGCACTGTCGCCTGCGCCTTTACCTTGTCCATGAAACCCATGGCCCTGCCTCCGATGACATCGTGGCCGTGCTCGGCCGAACCTGCCCTGTCAGGACGAGACGCTACTGCCTCGGAGTCACTGCCACCACGCCCGGGCGTCCGATCGGCCACGATGTAGTCGTGGAACGCTGCGAAGAATGCCATTTTGACTACGACGCCCTAGCCGCCGGTGCCGTCGCGGGCGCGTTGCGATCGTTGGGAGGCAGATTTGCCATGCGGATCTCCAACGAGCGAGCCGACCCGAATATCGCACTGACAATACGGACTCGGCCGGGACCGAACACGTGGTCGGCTCTGGAATATGCGTGCCACCTTCGCGACGTGTTCCTCACCCAGCGTGAACGTGTCTACCTCTCGCTCGTCGAGGACTGCCCGAGCTTCGCTCCGATGTACCGCGAGGAGCGGGCGATCCTGGCGCGCTACAGCGCCGAGGAGCCCGACGATGTCGGCCGCGAGCTCAAGATGGCAGCCGAGCTGCTCGCCAGGTCGCTCGAGGGGCTCGACCAAAATCAGTGGCAGCGGCGCTGCATCTACAACTTTCCAGAGGCCCGCGAGCGCACGATTCTGTGGCTCGGGCGCCATGCGGCGCACGAGGGAGAGCACCACCTCCGCGACGTGGACGCGGCGTTGCGGTCTGCCGCAGCGACATCTCGGTCGGCCTTGGCGTCTCAGGACCTTCGGTCACACCCCAGTCTGTGAGTCGCAGGTTATCGTCTCACCCTCAGCGGTCCCACCGCTCAGCTCGCTAGAGCAAGCTTCCGCTCTGGCAAGGTGATCGGAACGGCGAGGTCAAGCGCCGGCAAGCTCCCGCCAGCACCCAGGCTCGCTTTCTAGCCGCTTGGCAAGCTTTTCAGGGCTGAGCCGCAAGGTCGCCTCGGGAATCGCGTCGACGAGCGATCTGCGGCGCCAGTAGTCGTGTGCCGCGGCGGTGAACCGCTCGCGCCGTAACGCGACGAGCTCGCTCGATGGCCAGGTCCCTTCTTTGCCGACGCGGTACTTGAAAAGCCCGAGCGCGAGCTCGAGGTCGGCACTGACAGGAGCTCGCCCGAAAATCGAGGCGCGACGCAGCCCAACAGCGACTGCACCCGCGAGGACGTCATCTGCCCGCTCGCCGGGCTCCAGCACGAGACCGTCCTTGAACCGCGCCGCCAGCGTGAGCGCGTACCCCTGATCCGGCCCGGGAACGCCCAAGCCTGCCTGCCGTCGTAGCTGAGGAACAGGACGGAGCTCTCCTGGGCGATGAGTCGTCCATGGAGCCGGAGCCGCGATCCGCTGAACCTCTCGAACCTCGTGCTGTTCCAGGATGGGCGCGAATCTGGGCTGGGTCATTGCACAACCTCGCTGGTGGGGGCACTTGAGGGATCTGTTCCGGTCGCCTCGCCGGCTGCGGCGCGGATGAGACCGAACACAACCGAGTCCACGAGCGCCTCCCAGGAAGCCTCGATGATGTTCTCCGAAACCCCGATCGTCGACCAGCTGCCCTCGGCGTCGGCGGTATCGAGCAGCACGCGCGTGACTGCCCCGGTTCCCTTTGAGGTGTCGAGGACTCGCACGCGGTAGTCGGTCAGGTGCACGTTTCGCAGCTGTGCGAAGTGAGGCTCGATGGCGAGCCGGAGCGCGGCGTCGAGCGCGTTCACCGGCCCGTTGCCTTCTGCTGTCGCCACGACTCGCTGGTCGCCTATGTGGGCCTTGACAGTTGCCTCGGTTGTGAGCTCACCGGGCGAGGACCAGGGATGGACCAGCAAGGGAACGCCGTCGTCTCCCTCGTCGGCAACGACCCCGTCCCGTGCGCGCCAGTCTGTGATGACGCGAAACGACTCGATCGTGAACAGGTCGCCGAGCCGCCCACCGAGCTCACCGGCCGCCGCCCGCATCAGCAGCTCGAGCGACCCGTCGGCCACCTCGAAGTGGTAGCCGTTGTGCTCGAGGTGCTTCAAAGAGTCGAGCACTCGTCCCAGAGCTGGTGAGTCGAGCTCGAGACCTAGCTCGGCCGCCTTCAGCTGAAGGGTCGAGCGTCCCGCCAGCTCGCTCACCACTACGCGAGTCCCGTTGCCGACGACGTCCGGCGTCACGTGCTCGTACGCATCGGACCTGCGAATGAGAGCGCTCGTATGCAGGCCTGCCTTGTGCGCGAACGCCGCCGTCCCCACATACGGGCGCTGGGGATCGAGGGTCAGGTTGACGATCTCGGCAAGGTGGTGGGCCACCGAGGTGAGCCGCTCGAGCCGGTCGGGCGGGATCGTCTTGACTCCCATCTTGAGGCTCAGATTCGCGATGATCGCCGAAAGGTCTGCGTTTCCCGTGCGTTCGCCGTAGCCGTTGACGCAGCCCTGAACATGGGTCGCACCTTGGCGCACGGCTTCCAGCGAGTTCGCCACCGAGCAACCGCCGTCGTTGTGGAAGTGCCCGCCGATCGTCACGGACGAGTGCGACCTCACGTCGGCCACGATTCGGCTGACCTCGTCGGGCAAGGTGCCACCGTTGGTGTCGCACAGAACGAGAACCTCGGCTCCTGCCTCCTCAGCGGTCGCGAGGACTCTGAGCGCGAAGTTCGCGTCCCGGCGGTAGCCGTCGAAGAAGTGCTCGGCGTCGAAGAAGACCCGCAGTCCGGCCTCGCGCAGGTACGCCACCGAGTCGCCTGCCATGGCGACGGCCTCGTCGAGCGTTGTTCGCAACGCCTCGGTCACGTGCAGGTCGGAGGCTTTGGCGACAATGCAGACGACCTGGGTTCCCGCTTCGACGAGGTGGCGGAGTGTCTCGTCGCTGCTCGCTTGTCCGCCGGGGCGGCGCGTCGAACCGAAAGCCACGAGTGTCGCCGTCTTCAGCTGCAATTCCTTCACGGCCCTCGCGAAGAACTCCTCGTCCTTCGGGTTCGCCCCCGGCCATCCGCCCTCGATGTAGGCGACGCCGAGATGGTCGAGCTGCTCGGCGACGCGCAGCTTGTCGTCGACGGTGAGCGAGATGCCCTCTTGTTGCGACCCGTCCCGAAGCGTCGTGTCGTAGATGTCGACCGAGGCCGGGAGGCCGTGCTCAGGTGACATATTCGAGCCAGTCCTTGTACTGGTCCACGTTCCCCCGGACAGCCGCGAAATAGATCTCCTGGATCTCACGGGTGACCGGTCCCGGCTCGCCCGTGCCGACGACGCGATCGTCGACCGATGCGATCGGGACGATTTCGGCAGCCGTGCCGGTGAGGAACGCCTCGTCGGCCATGTAGAGGTCGGTCCGACGCATGTCGCGCTCGACCACGTTGTGGCCGAGATCGCGCGCGATGGTGGCGACGCTGTCAGCGGTGATGCCTTCGAGCGACCCGGCCCCCGACGGCGGTGGCGTGTAGATGTTGCCCTGGCGGACGACGAAGACGTTCTCACCCGTGCCCTCTGAGATCAGACCGCTCGTCGTGCACATGAGCGCCTCGTCGTAACCGGCGCGGGCCGCCTCGAGCTTCGCGAGCGAGGAGTTGACGTACAGCCCCGAGCATTTGGCGGCTGTCGGGACAGAACGTGGGTCGTTGCGGGCCCAGGAGCTGACCTTGAGACGAATGCCCTTGTCAAGGGCCTCGTCGCCGAGGTAGGCGCCCCAGGGCCACACCGCGATGGCAAGGCTCACCTTGCACAAGATCGGGTTCATGCCCATCTCGCCATAACCGAGATAGGCGAGCGGCCGGATGTAGCAGCTGTCGAGCCCGTTCTCGGCAACAGTGAGCTTGATGGCCTCGAAGACCTCGTCCTCCGAATAGGGCAGGTCCATCTGGAGGATGCGAGTCCCCCTCAGCAACCTCTTGGTGTGATCACGCAGGCGGAAAATCGCTGGCCCGTTGGCGGTCGCGTAAGCGCGAATGCCCTCGAAGACCCCCATTCCGTAGTGCAAGCTGTGAGTCAGGACGTGCACAGTGGCCTTGTCCCAGTCGATGAGCTCGCCATCCATCCAGATCTTCGTTGTCGGGGTGAGGGGCACCGTCACAACCTCCTTATGACTGCATCGCCAACGCCGGCTGTGCTCCAGGCTTCGGAGGAACCGGCCATCTCAGTCTGCAATTCGAGAACCGCTTTGGTGACGCGCTCAGCCGCGGCCACCTCGCCGAGGTGCTCGAGCATCAGCGCCGCGGAGCGAATCGCCGCAAGTGGATTTGCCTTGCCTGTGCCGGCGATGTCGTAGGCGCAACCGTGGACCGGCTCGAAGAGGGACGGCCCGGTGCGAGCCGGGTTGAGGTTGGCCGATGCGGCGAGCCCGATGCCACCGGTCACAGCGCCTGCAAGGTCGGCAAGGATATCGCCGAACAGATTGTCGGTTACCAACACGTCGTAGCGCGCGGGGTTCTCGACGAGGAAGATGCACGCAGCGTCGACGTGGCTGTAGGCGGTGGCCACTGCGGCATGCTCGAGCGCCACAGAGTCGAACGACCGCTGCCAAAGATCGCCCGCATAGGTGAGCACATTGGTCTTGTGCACGAGGGTCACGTGGTGGCGTGCACGGCGCTCGGCGAGCCCGAAGGCATACCGGACGCACCGCTCGACACCGTGGCGGGTGTTGACCGACCCCTGCGTGGCGACTTCGAACGGCGTGCCACGGCGGAGCGCGCCACCCTCGCCTGCATATGAGCCCTCGGTGTTCTCGCGCACGAGGACGAAGTCGGCGTCGGGGGCGATCGACCCCGGAACGCCCTTGAAGGGCCGGAGGTTGATGTAGAGGTCCAGTTCGAAACGCAGCCTCAGCAGAAGTCCGCGCTCTATCACTCCCGGCGGAACGGTAGTCGACCCGATCGGCGGACCGACAGCTCCGAGCAGGACGGCGTCAAGGCCTCCGAGCTCCTCGAGGACAGAGTCGGGCAGCACCTCCCCCGTGCGCTCGTAGCGCCCGGCACCGAGGTCGTAGTCGACGGTCTCGATCACAACACCCGCGGCGGCGATGACTTTGAGTGCCTCCGCGACGACTTCGGGGCCGATCCCATCGCCCCCGATCACTGCAACTTTGTGCGCACCGACCCTAGGTTCCACTCCCCGGTCACACTAGCCGGGGAGCCCGCATTGCAATCAGAGCGGGTACCCGCGCGGAGTCAGTTGCCCAGCCCAGCTCCGCGCAAGGGCCCGGTGCCTCCTTTCGCGGTCGTCGAGATCCTGGTTGACCAGACGGCCGTCACGCACCACAACCCGGCCGTTGACCACCGTGTGGCTCGCCCCGCGTACCGCACACCGGACGATCGCCTCGACCGGATCGAGCACCGCACCGGCGGTTGACAGACCTGTTAGCGGATAGCACGCCAGATCCGCGCACTTGCCGATCTCGAGCGAACCGATATCGGTACGCCCGAGGCACCCCGCTCCTCCGGCGGTGGCCATCCCCAGCGTGTCGCGCGCCGTCAGGCCCGAGGGCCCGTCACGGAGATGGGCGAGCAGC
This sequence comes from Acidimicrobiaceae bacterium, assembly GCA_003140595.1. GTDB lineage: Bacteria > Actinomycetota > Acidimicrobiia > Acidimicrobiales > Bog-793 > Fen-455. Next base: position 52,727 of record PLKG01000097.1, read on the forward strand.
AGCGCCTGACGGACCTCACCCCACAGATCGCTCGCGTCGTGAGCCGCCGATCCGTCGCAACCGAGACCGACGCTCACTCCGGCCCGGCGCATGTCACCGACTGGGCACTGCCCCGCTCCGATCATCATGTTCGAGGTCGGGCAGTGGGCGACGGCGGTTCCAGTTCTTGCAAGTCGCTCGATCTCGGCGGCGTCGGTCCAGACCGCGTGCGCGAGCCAAGTGCGGTCCGACAGCCAGCCCAGTTGGGCGGCGAGCTCGTGTGGGCGCACGCCGAAGGTCTCCGCGCAGTAGGCGGTTTCGTTCGACGTCTCTGCAAGGTGCGTGTGCAGGCGGACCTCGAGACGCTCGGCGAGCTCGGCCGAGCGTCTCATCAGCTGCGGCGTGACCGAGAACGGGGAGCAGGGCGCGAGCGCGATCCGGAGCATCGACCCCTCTGACGGATCGTGATAACGGTCCACCAGCCGCTCGCAGTCGGCCAGGATCTCGTCCTCGTCCTGGACGACGGTCATCGGCGGCAAACCTCCGTCGTCAGTGCCGAGCGACATTGAACCGCGCGTCGGGTGGAACCGGATCCCAAGCTCGACCGCAGCCGAGATCTCCGCGTCGATCAACCCGGTTCTGCCCCGGGGATGGACATAGAGGTGATCTGTGGTAGTGGTGCAGCCCGACAGCATCAGCTCGGCAAGACCCACCCAGGCCGACAGGTAGGCACTCTCCTCGTCAAGCTGCGCCCACACCGGATATAGCACCTTCAACCAACCGAAAAGGTCACAGCCGAGCGCCGGGGAGAAGGCCCTCGTCAGGGTTTGGTACAGATGGTGGTGGGTGTTCACCAGGCCGGGCACGACCACGCAGTCGCTGGCGTCCAGGACCTCGTCGGCTCCCGGCCAGTCCCTGTCCTGCGTGCCGATGCGGGTGATGACGCCGTTCTCGGCGAGCACCGACCCGCCATCGAGCTCGGTGCCCGAGCCGTCGCCACACCAGAGATATCCGGACCGGACCAACAGCCGCATGCTCACCTCTGCCGGATCCGGTCGGTCACGGCCGAGCTACGGTCCCCCGGGGACACCTCGGTCGAGCCGACGACGAAAATGCGCTCCCGCCCGGCGCTCGCAGCGGTACCGGCGGGCCTCGGTGAGCTGATCCCGAGCGCTGCCTGTGCCTCGGCCCAGGTGTAGATCTCGCCGGTGGGCTCGTGCCCACAGGCGGCGACGAAGATCTCGGCGAAGGAGGTGTCCCACTTGGACGACCTTGCGTACGCCGCGCCCATGACGAGCTGAGAATCGGCGGCCGTGCAGCCGGTGAGATCACTCGACCAGGGTCGGAGGATGTTGTCGCGGTGCCCCCAGCATTCCGTGGCCTTCGGGGAGGTACAGCCGCCGTTGTGGCTTCCGAAACCGTCGTCGTACATCCAGCCGTCGTCGGACCCGAGCACGCTCTCGCTGCCGCCGGCCCAATTCGATCCCCAGGCGCGCACTTCGGCTCCCCCCGACAAGGTCCTGGCGGCCAGATGGGGATCATCGTCGATGTTGGCGCCGGCCTGCGCCGACTTGTCCAGTTGGATCGTGAGCGCCGTGATGGGCGGCTCGCCGCGGGAGACACGCTCCAGGTCGGCGATCACAAACAACTGCCTCGCCTCGCTCAGCTTGAGGAACTTGGACAGGTTGAACCGCAGCGGACCGATCGGCTCAGTTCCGCGCGCCCGGTCGATTGCCTGTAGCGCCTTCGCATTGCAGGCCGCCGTGTTGTCTAGGCCTCCGGCCACGCAGTACTCGTAAAAGTTCGGGTTCGGAGAGATGTTCTTCGCCGGGTTCCTGGGCGGGAGGATCCCAGTCCGCGGCAAGGCCCTGCTATGCGGCGCGGCCGAGGCGAGCCCAGCTGCACCGGCCGACGCACAACCGCCCACTGCCGCAATCGCCGTAGTCGTCACAACGGCCACCACCACCCGGCTCACCCGTAAGACAAGTGTTGCGGGCATGCTCGAGGGTACTCGGCCCGCGCTGGCGCCAGAGCCATCTGTGCCGCGCGTCTCTGCCGATCGTGCGCCTCCTCGCAAGCGGCAAGGTCCCATGTCAGAACCGGTAGCCTCGCGTCAGTGACTGAAACTGTTCTCACTCCTGAGACCCACGCCCGCCTCGTGGCCGAGCTCGAGGACCTGACGACGCGCGGGCGCGTGGAGATCGCGCGCCAGATCGAGGCCGCCCGGGCACTCGGAGATCTTTCCGAGAATGGCGACTACCACGCCGCAAAGGACGCCCAGGGCAAGATGGAGTCCCGGGTGCGCCAGCTGCAGCGCATGCTGGAAGGTGCCGTGCTCGTCGACAGCTCGACTCACGAAGTGGGCGTGGTTACCACCGGCGTCGTCGTGGAACTCCGCTACGAGGGCGACGACGAGACCGAGAGGTTCCTCGTCGGCTCCATCGAGGAGAAGGGAGAAGGCGTATCGGTCATATCGCCCGCTTCACCGCTCGGCCAGGCGCTCGTCGGCCGCAATGTCGGCGAGACGGTCAACTACGAGGCTCCTAACGGCCGCGCCTTCACCGTCGAGATCGTCTCGGTCGGCCACTAGTGAGCCATGCCTGAGACGCTCGCTGAGAAGGTATGGAACAGCCACGTCGTTCGTCCCGGCAACGGTGCCGCTGAACCTGATCTGCTCTACATCGACCTTCACCTTGTACATGAGGTGACCTCGCCACAGGCATTCGAAGGCCTGCGACTGGCGGGCCGACGTGTCAGGCGCCCTGATCTCACGATCGCGACCGCCGACCACAACGTGCCCACCACGACTGCGCGCGGCCGCGTCGAGGACCCGGTCTCGCGCAGACAGCTCGAGGCGCTCGACGCGAACTGCGCTGAGTTCGGCGTGACCTGTTACCCCATGGGGGACGCGAACCAGGGGATCGTCCACGTGATCGGGCCCGAGCAAGGGCTCACCCAGCCAGGCATGACGATCGTGTGCGGCGACAGCCACACATCTACTCATGGCGCCTTCGGCGCTCTGGCGTTCGGCATCGGGACTTCGGAGGTCGAGCACGTCCTCGCCACCCAGACCCTCCCCCAACGCCGACCCCGAACGATGGCCGTCACGGTCGAGGGCGATCTCGCGCTCGGTGTGAGCGCAAAGGACGTCGTGCTCGCAATCGTCGGCAGGCTCGGCACCACCGGCGGCGTGGGCCACGTCGTCGAGTACCGGGGTTCCACGATCCGCTCGCTGTCGATGGAAGGCCGCATGACGGTCTGCAACATGTCCATCGAAGCCGGTGCCCGCGCCGGGATGATCGCTCCAGACGAGGTCACCTTCGAGTACGTCCAGGGCCGACGCCACGCGCCAAAAAGCACGGACTGGGACCGCGCTGTCGATGCCTGGCGTGGACTGGCGACCGACGTAGGTGCCCGATTCGACGCGGAGGTCGACCTCGATGCCGCCGCAATAAGGCCTCATGTGTCCTGGGGCACAAATCCTGCCCAGGTCGTGCCGATCGACGGCGAGGTGCCGAGCCCCGACGACCTGGCGACTGCAGCCGAGCGCGAGGCGGCTGCCCGAGCGCTCGCCTACATGGGTCTTAGAGCCGGCACCCCGATCAGCACGATCGAGGTGGACACCGTGTTCATCGGCTCCTGCACCAACTCGAGGATCGAGGATCTGCGGACAGCAGCCGGCGTGCTCGAGGGGCGTCGCATACGCCCGGGCCTGCGCGCGCTCGTCGTACCGGGTTCACGCCAGATCAAACGCCAAGCCGAATCAGAGGGCTTGGACCGGGTCTTCATCGAGGCAGGGTTCGAGTGGAGGGAGAGCGGCTGCTCCATGTGCCTTGGAATGAACCCCGACCAGCTCTCGCCCGGGGAGCGCTGCGCCTCGACGTCGAACCGCAATTTCGAGGGCCGCCAGGGCCGCGGCGGCCGCACCCATCTCGTGTCCCCGGCGGTGGCCGCGGCGACATCGGTGGCAGGCCATTTCGCGACTCCGGCCGATCTGGGGTCGTGAGAATGGACCCCGTACGGATCGTGGCAGGCCGTGCGGTTCCGCTGAACCGCTCCGATGTCGACACCGACCAGATCATCCCGAGCGAATGGCTCAAGCGCATCGAACGGACCGGCTTCGGCGCCGGGCTGTTCGCGGAGTGGCGCGACGATCCGGGCTTCGTGCTCAACGACGCGGACTATGCCGGAGCGACGATCCTCGTTGCAGGACCGAATTTCGGTACAGGCTCGTCGCGCGAGCACGCCGTGTGGGCTCTGGTCGACTACGGCTTCCGTGCAGTCGTAAGCTCCCGTTTCGGCGACATCTTCCGCAACAACTCCACCCGGTCCGGGCTCGTGCCGGCCGAGGTGTCAGACGAGGACGGCCGTGCCCTCCTGCAGGCGGCCGCCGCGGACCCGTCGCTCGAGGTCGTCGTGGACGTGGAGCGCCGGCTGGTCGAGGCGCCTGCGGCGGGTATCTCGGTGCCGTTCCGGTTGGACGACGACGCCCGGGACCGACTGCTGCGGGGCCTCGACGACATCGACGTGACAGCCCTCAGCACCGCGCAGATCGACGCCTTCGAGGCACAGCGGCCCGGGTGGCTCCCGAGCGTCACGCCCTGAGCCGTCGCCTGATCGGACCGGTGCGGGTCTAAGGCGTCACCTGAGTTTCGCCAACGGCGTCCAGCCCGCTGCCCACAGCCCTCGCCTTGGCGCGGACGACGCGGTTGGTGGCCGCGATGTACGCCCGGGCGGCCGCTTCCACAACATCGGTCGAGAGCCCACGACCAGATGCGCGCACGCCGTCGGAGTCCAGCTGGATGACGACGTCCCCGAGCGCGTCGATGCCGCCGGTGACAGACGAGACGTTGAAATCCGTGAGCTTGGCGTCGATGCCCGTCGCCTGCTTGATCGCCTTGCAGGTCGCGTCGATCATGCCGTCGCCTTCGGCGGTCGCCTCGGACTTGCGACCGTCTCGACTGACCACGACCCTGGCACGCGGCATTCCGATCGTGCCGCCCTGGACGTCGAGCACGTCGAGGACGAATCCCTCCTCAAGGGCTGTTCCGATCTCCTCTGCGACGATCGCCTCGAGGTCGGCGTCGGTCAGCTGCACCTTGCGGTCCGCCAGTTCCTTGAAACGAGCGAACGCCGCGTTCAGGCCGTCGCCCTGGATCATGATGCCGAGCTTGGCAAGCGTGTCCGCGAACGCGTGCCGCCCGGTGTGCTTGCCGAGAACGATCTGGCCGCCCTCCTGGCCCACAGAGGCTGCTTCGATGATCTCGTAGGTCGAGCGATCCTTGAGCACGCCTTGCTGGTGGATGCCCGACTCGTGGGCAAAGGCGTTCTTGCCCACGACCGCCTTGTTCCACTGGACCTGATATCCCGTCAGGCGTGCCACCATCCGGCTCGTTCGGGCCAGTTCCTTGGTTCTCACGTTCGTCTCCAACCCGGGAAACTGATCCGGGCGGATCTTGAGCGCCATGACGACTTCCTCGAGCGCGGCGTTGCCTGCCCGTTCGCCGAGGCCGTTTATGGAGACCTCAACCTGGCGGGCCCCTGCGCGCACTCCCGCGAGGCTGTTCGCCACGGCTAGGCCGAGGTCGTTGTGACAGTGGGTCGAGATCGTGTAGTCGCCCGCGACCTGGTCTCGTACGTGCGCGATGAGGTCGCCGTAGTCCCACGGGATGCCGTAGCCGACGGTGTCGGGGATGTTCAGCGTGGTGGCTCCAGACTCGATGGCCGCGCTCAGCACCTCGAGCATGAAGTCGAGCGGCGTCCGGGTGGCGTCCTGGGGCGAGAACTCAATGTCGGCGGTATGCTCACGAGCCCTCGCTATGCCCATGCGCACAGCCTCGAGCACCTGGTCTTCGCTCATCTTCAACATGTGCTCCATGTGGCTCGGGCTCGTCGAGATGAAGATGTGGATGCGGCTGCGCTCCGCGTCTCGCAGCGCCTCGTAGCAGCGGTCCACGTCAGCGAGCTGGGTCCGCGAAAGCCCGGCGATCACAGGACCCTGCACGGTGCGGGCGATTGCCTGGACCGCCTCGAACTCACCTTGGCTCGAGACTGGGAAGCCCGCCTCGATGTAGTCGACGCCGAGGCGCGCTAACTGCTCTGCGATCTCGAGCTTCTCCCCGGGGTCGAGGGAGATCCCCGGCGACTGCTCGCCGTCCCGCAGTGTCGTGTCGAAGATGACAACCTTGTCGCTCATCGCTCGCTCGCTCCATTGTCGGGGCTCAACCGAGTCCTTCTCTTCCGCTCCTCACGTCGAGGCCCTCACCCGCGCCCGGCCAACAAAAAACCTCCTGGCCTGAGGCGCAGGAGGCGTTGGCGAACGCGAAGGGGCGCTCGCCGTCAGGTAAGGAGGAGGACCCGGAAGAACCGCTCGTCGGTCATGTCACCTGTGATTGTGGTGCACAGCTCCCGATCCGTCAACCTTGCCGTGTCCGCTGCCCGCATGCTAGGTCGGAGGTGCGGGCCCCTCGTCGCTCTCGGCGACCGCGCGATAGGCGCTGCGATGGTGGACAAGGGGGGTTCGGCCGGTCTCGACGCCCATCACGAGCACCTTTCCGAGCACGAGCAGGTGGTCTCCTGTCTCGACCACCCGTTCGATACTGCAGTCGACGAAGGCCACAGCGCCTACAAGTACCGGGTTCCCGGACGGTGCAGGGTGCCACTCGACCCCATCGAACTTGTCAGCCTCGCTCTCGGCGAATCGCGACGAGATCTCGGCCTGGTCCTGGCCGAGCACGCTGACGCAGAACGATCCCGAGGTGTCGATGAGCGGCCAGCTCCTCGAGGTCTTCGCGACGAAGAAGCCCACGAATGGGGGGTCGAGTGAGACCGGGACGAAGGTGCCCACCGACAGCCCCTTCGGGCGGCCGTCGACAACCCCGGCCACGACCGCGACGCTCGTCGGCACGTGCGCCATCACCTGGCGGAAGTGCTCTGCGCTGAGGTTGGGCACCGCCACTAGGCGTCGGCGACGCTGTGGATCTCGAGAATGCCGGCCGCGGACCGGACGCGGCCGATCACCTCGGTGGGGACGGGGCGGTCCGTCGAGAGAACCATCAAGGCCGTGCCACCGCCCGAAGTCTGGCCGACAGCCATATTCGTGATGCTGACACCGACTTCACCCAGAGCCGATCCGACGATTCCGATCATTCCCGGACGATCATCGTTGCGCACGATCAGCAAGTTCGCGTCGAAGGGGAGATCGACGAGGTGATCGTCGACCATGACGATCCGTTCGGTGCCCGTCCACCCCAAAGTCCCCGAGACCGTATGTCCACCACCGCGAAGCGTCACCTGGCTGAGGTAGTCGCCCACGACCGTCGTCGAGGACTCGCGCACTTCGAGACCCCTGTCCTTGGCGAAGTGGGGAACATTCACGTACGAGACCGGCTCCTCGATCGCCGCCGCGAATATCCCCTTCAGCGCGCACAAAGTAAGGATCCGTGTGTCCTCACTTGCGAGGTCGCCCTGGTACTCGACCTCGAGGTGGCCAGGCACCGCTCCACACAAGGCAACAAGCAGGTGGCCCAACCGCTCGGTCACCCCGACGAACTGCCGGACGCTCTCTGTGGCTCCGGGAGCGGCGACATTGACCGCATAGGGCACGAGCTCGCCCCGAAGGGCCAGTACGATCTGCTCGGCTATCTGCTCGCCCGCCTTGTCCTGCGCCTCAGCGGTGCTCGCGCCGAGATGCGGCGTGACGACGACCTGGTCGAGCGCGAACAAGGGCGAGGACGTGCACGGCTCGGTGGAGAAGACGTCGAGCGCAGCACCGGCGACCAACCCCGACGAGATGGCGTCTGCAAGTGCCTCCTCGTCCACGATCGCGCCACGGGCGGCATTGACGATGCGCATGCCCGGCTTGGACTTGGCGAGCAGCTCCTTGCCGACCAGGCCGATCGTCTCAGCCGACTTCGGCAGGTGGATGGTCACGAAATCGGCACTTGAGAAGAGCTCTTCCAGTCCGAGGAGCTCGACGCCGATCGCACGGGCGCGATCTGCGGTCACGTACGGGTCATACGCGATCAGCCGCATCCCGAAGGCGGCGGCACGCTGGGCGACGAGGGAGCCCACATGACCAAGGCCCAGGATCCCGAGCGTCTTGCCGTGCAGCTCGACGCCCTCCCACTTGGACCGCTCCCACCGTCCCGCGACGAGCGCAGCGTGGGCCTGTGGAATGTTGCGGGCCTGCGCCAACAACAGTGCGACGGCGTGCTCCGCGGCCGACAGGATGTTCGACTCGGGCGCGTTGACGACCATCACGCCTCTACGCGTGGCCGCGGGGATGTCGACGTTGTCGAGCCCGACGCCCGCGCGTCCGACCGCGACCAGGTCCCGTCCCGCAGCGAGCACTTCGGCTGTGACGCGGGTCGCTGAACGGATGACCAGAGCGGCCGCACCGGGCACCGCGGCGATGAGCTCGGCGGGAGTTAGCGCCAATTGCACGTCGACCTCGTGGCCCTGCGAGGCCATCAGATCGAGCCCGCGAGGCGAGAGCGACTCGGTGACAAGGATCCTCGCCATCGACTAGTCCCCCATTTCTGAGAAGAGCTCGGCCACTCGCTCGATGCCCCGAACGAGGTCCGCGTCCGACAGGGCGTACGAGAAGCGACCGTAGCCGGGCGCTCCGAAGGCCTCGCCGGGGACGAAGGCGACGCGAGCCTCTTCCAGGACCAGCTCGGCCAGCTCGAGAGTGGTCCCGGGCTTCTTGCCCCTGAGCTCGCGCCCGAGGACGCCCTCGAAGGACGGGAAGGCGTAGAAGGCCCCTTCCGGCTCGACGCACGAGACGCCTTTGATGTCCGACAACATCGTGTGGATGTTCCGGCGGCGCCGGTCGAAAGCCGTCCTCATCTCAACGACCGCGCCGAGGTCCCCGGTCAAAGCTGCTATCGCGGCGCGCTGTGCGACGTTGTTGACATTTGAGGTCATGTGCGACTGGAGGTTCGTGGCAGCTTCCACGATGTCGGCCGGACCGATCATCCATCCGACACGCCAACCGGTCATCGCGTAGGTCTTGGCGACCCCGTTGGCGACGATGCAGCGCTCGGCGAGCTCTGGCACCACGACCGGCATCGAATGCTGGCTATGGCCTTCGTAGACAAGATGCTCGTAGATCTCGTCGGTGAGCACCCACCAGCCGCGCTCGACCGCGACACGCCCGATCTCCGCGATCTGCTCTCTGCTATACACAGCGCCAGTCGGGTTGGAAGGCGAGACGAACAACAGCACCTTGGTCCGATCCGTCGCGGCGTCTTGGAGCTGGTCGACAGTTACCTTGAAGCCGCTCTCCGAACCGGTCGGAACCTCCACGGGGACGCCACCTGCAAGTCGGATCGCCTCGGGATAGGTCGTCCAGTACGGCGCCGGGACGAGCACTTCGTCGCCAGGGTCGAGCAGGGCTGCGAACGCGTTGTAAATGGCGTGCTTTCCGCCGTTGGTGACGATGACCTGTTTGGGTGTGATCTCGTAGCGGGAGTCGCGCGCCGTCTTGGACACGATCGCCTCTTTGAGCTCCGCAAGCCCGCCCGTCGGGGTGTAGCGATGGTTGCGCGGGTCCTTGCACGCGGCGACAGCAGCCTCGACTATGGCCGGAGGTGTCGGGAAATCCGGCTCGCCCGCTCCAAAGCCGACGACATCGACTCCCTCCGACTGCAGCTGTTTGGCCTTTGCGTCTATGGCCAAAGTCGCGGACGGAGCTACGCCGCCGACGCGACGCGAGACACGGCGCGGAGCGGACGAACGATCAGATGGAGATGATGTCGCCATCTGCATATGCTGGCACATGTACCCCACTGCGATTCCTCAGGTGCCACGCGTGGTGCCGCGGCAGTCGGGGCACGTCCCCGGGTCCAGCGACCCACACACTCTCTGGAGGTTGCCTTGGCCGAACTTGTGATTCCCGAGCGCTTGCTACCAGCAGACGGCCGTTTCGGGTCTGGACCGTCGAAGATCCGAAGCGAGTCGGTGCTAGCGCTTAAGACCGAGGCACCGAGGTACCTGGGGACGAGCCACCGTCAGGCGCGCGTCCGAGGGGTCGTGGAACATCTCCGCTCCGGTCTGGCCGACCTCTTCGGGCTGCCGGAGGGCTACGAGGTCGTACTGGGAAATGGCGGGTCCACGGCGTTCTGGGACGTCGCGACCTTCTGCCTCGTCCAAGCGAGGAGCCAGCACCTGTCGTTCGGCGAATTCTCCTCCAAATTCGTCGAGTGCACCCGGGCGGCGCCGTTCCTCGAAGAGCCCGACGTCCTCGTCTCGGCGCCTGGCACCTATCCGCGGCCGATCGCCAAAACGTCTGTGGACGCGTACTGCCTCACCCACAATGAGACCTCGACCGGTGTTCAGGCGGCCGTGCGGCGACCTCGTCGGGACGACGGAACCGCCGCGGAAGGCCTCGTCCTCGTTGACGCGACATCGGCTGCCGGTGGACTGCGAGTCGAGGCCGGCGAGTTCGACGCGTACTACTTCGCTCCGCAGAAGTGCTTCGGGTCCGAAGGCGGGCTCTGGCTCGCTCTGTTGTCCCCGGCGGCATTAGAACGCGTGGAGCGACTCTCCGCGACCGGACGGTTCGTTCCGGCCTTCTTGGACCTGAAGATCGCGATCGCCAACTCCCGCCTGCAACAGACGTACAACACACCGGCTCTGGCCACCTTGTTCCTGCTCGCCGAGCAGGTGGACTGGTTCCTCGGCAACGGTGGCCTCGAGTGGGCAGCGTCGCGCGCGGAACGCTCCTCGGAGATCGTCTACGGCTGGGCCGAGCGGTCGAGCTTCGCACGGCCCTTCGTCGCCGATGAGGCCGAGAGGAGCCGAGTCACTGCGACCATCGACTTCGACGAGAGCCTCGACGCGCTCAAGGTCGCCTCGATCCTGCGCTCGAACGGTGTCGTCGACACCGAGCCCTACCGCAAGCTCGGGAGGAACCAGCTCCGAATCGCAATGTTTCCTGCGATCGAGCCCACAGATCTCGAGGCCCTGACGGCTTGCGTCGACTGGGTCGTGGAGAGGCTCGAGCCCGCCTCTTAGGCTTCGGGCGTGATCCGGTCCGGCGCGCCGGCGAGGGGCGCCTCGGGAGGCCGGGCTGGCCCGCCAGCACTCCTCTGCACGGCCATGGCTCGGTCGTAATGGTGTGCAATCCGGATCCGCCAGGTCAGGCGTACGGTATCGACGAGCATCTGCCAAGCCGCCCTCGGAGAGACCGTGGACGAGAAACGTTCCCGGATCTCGACGGGCAGCTCGACGACGCGTGTGTAACCGAGTCGCCGGGCGACGGCCAGCAGCTCGAGGTCGAAGGTGAAGCCATCCTCCTCGAGGATCGGGAGCAGCTCGGTGATGATCTCGCGGCGGGCCAGCTTGATCCCGCTCTGGGTGTCGGTGACATCCAAGCCGAACAACATCCGCGTGAGGACCTGATATCCCCAGGAGTAGAAGTGCCGGAGAGGCGGGTACACGACCACCGACCCGGGATGTCGCTTGCTCCCGATCGCGAAGTCCGGCCGCTCGATCTGGATGCAACTGACGAACTCGCCCAGCACCGGGGCCGGGATGTCCCCATCGCCGTCGATGAAGCCGAGATAGCTGCCTCGGCCGAGCCCGAGGCCTACGCGCAGCGCATGGCCTTTGCCTTGGTTGACAGGCAGGTGGACGACTTGGACCTCCGGGCCGAGCTCAGCGAGGCCGACATCACTTCCGTCAGTCGAGCCGTCAGAGACAGCGATGATCTCGAAGCTGATCCCGCGGTCACGCAGCACCTCGATCACCTGCGCGACAAGACCGGACAGATTCGGTCCGGGGTTGTAGTACGGGACCACCACCGTCAGATCGAGCTGGCCTCCCGGTTGCATCGAAGTGTCCCCCACTATCGCGGAAGGGTACCAACCGCCGGCGCTGACTTAGCGTAACGGCCTTCAGCGCGCCGACCACTTCCTGCCAAACGACGCGGTCGGCGCGCCCGGACCCGGTGCTCAGGTGGCCAGGTCCATCGTCAACAGGTCATCGACGATGCGGGTCGTGCCCGCGCCACCGACCGTCTTCGGACTGCCGCCGAGCAGGGCTCCGAATCCGGTGGTGCCCTTGTTGTCCGCGGCGCCGACGGCTTTCCCACCGTTCATCTCGTAGCTCCAGCTGAACGCCGTCGGGCCGAATGACGCGAGGGGGGCGAAGGTGAACTTCACGCCCTTGGGCGCCTCGGCTACGACTCTCGCCTCGGCCTTGGCCCGTGTGGCGAGCTGGGAGGCGGGGATGCCGGGCTCCCGTGAGATGTTGATCTCCCCCACCGAGCCCATGAATATGCACTCATAGGTCGTCCCGAACGCGGTCTTCTCGACCTTGGTCTCGAGGACCACGACAGTTGACCCGACGGCCGAGGAGATCTTTGCGGCAGTGAAGTGGGCACAGTAAGCAGAAAGAACGGTGCCGGGAAGCGAGCTCCGTGCGGGCAGTGCGGACGCCGCGCCGAGCGTCGCGGGGCCGTGTTGCTGTGCCTGCGCGGTGGCCGGGAGGACCAGGCACGCCGCGCAGCTGCTCGCCGCGAGAAGCGCTCCGGCGAGCCATCGCGCACGGGCCCGGTGTCGAATAGAGCTCTGCGCGTCGAGTTGCGACCCACCGGCGCCTGAGGTGCTCATCATTTCTGCTCCTTGGTTGAGGCTGCCTGCGGTGTGCCCGAAGACCGATCGGGACCCCAATGCACCTCTGTCGTCAACTGGTGTCAGTCTGCGTGCTGTGATGTTAGAGGGCCTGGGGAATTACATCGACCGCGGGCGTGGGCACTTGACACTCAAGACACGAGCGGCAGCTCCACGGCTGCGTCCATGGCCAACCAGAACAGCGCCTCGCGCACATCATGGGCGTGCACCCAGTCCCGGTGGTCCCAGGAATCGCCGGCGAGGCTGTCACCCGCGTACAGGACCTGGCCCAACACGACACCCCTGAACCGCGCCACCGCCAACAGCGCGGCCGCCTCCATCTCGACGGTGATGCACCCCTCGGCTCGCCGGAGCGAGACCTTGTCCCGGGTCTCCCGATAGACGGCGTCGGTCGACCAGGTGATGCCGGTCGTGAACGGCACACCCACGCGACCGAGGACCCCCTCGATCACCGACACGACCGCCGGAGCGGTCTCGATCAGCCGGGACGGGGGCAGGTAGTGATACGACGTGCCCTCGTCGCGAACCGCCGCCGACACCACGACCGGATGGCCGAGCGCGAGGGTGGCATCCAGCACCCCGGCGCCTCCGCAGGCGAGAAAAGCACGGCAGCCGTAGTCGATCGCTTCCTCCAAGAAGGTCGCCGCCAGCGGAGCGCCCACGCCGGGCTGGAAGAAGGCGACCCGCTGGCCTCGATACACGATCTCGAAAATCGGGTGTACGCCGTGCTCGGAATGCAGGCGGGCCACCTGCCGGGCCCCTCGCTCGGACGCGACTGCGCTGACGACGTCACCGAAGAAGCACATGACCGCGCGTGGCGGAACATCGACCTCGTCACGCGACGGGGCACACAGATGAACCGACGGTTCGATGAGCGCTCGGCGCTCCGGGTCGAACTCGAGGATCGGGTAAGCGGCCCGCAGCCAACCGCCGGGACCCGGCGTGGGGGGCATAGCGCGACCGGAGACGGCTAGCCCCCTGAGACGTCTTCCAGGCGCTGGCGCCCGGCAGTGACGAACGGCATCATCGCACGCAGCTCGGCACCCACGGACTCGATCTGGTGGCTCCTGCCAGCGGCACGTAGCTCGTTGAATCGCGGCCTGCCCGCGCGGTCCTCCGCAACCCATTCCCTGGCAAAGCTCCCGTCCTTGATCTCGGCGAGTATCTTCCTCATCTCGGCGCGGACCCGGTCGTCGATGATCCGGGGCCCGCGGGTCAGATCCCCGTACTCAGCGGTGTCCGAGACCGAGAACCGCATCCCCGCGATGCCCTGCTCGTACATGAGGTCGACAATCAGCTTCAGCTCGTGCAGGCATTCGAAGTACGCCGACTCGGGTTGGTACCCGGCCTCGACAAGGGTCTCGAAACCCGCCATCGCAAGTGCTGTCAAGCCTCCGCAGAGCACGACCTGCTCGCCGAAGAGGTCCGTCTCGGTCTCCTCGGCGAATGTCGTCTCGAGCACCCCGGCACGGGTCGCGCCGAGGGCATCCGCGTAGGAGAGCGCGAGCGCCATCGCCTTGCCCGAAGCATCGGCCGATACGGCGATAAGTGATGGCACTCCACCGCCTTCGGTGTAGGTGCGCCGCACGAGGTGGCCCGGCCCCTTCGGTGCGACCATCGCGACGTCGACGCCCGCCGGCGGGTTGATCAAGCCGAAACGGATGTTGAAACCGTGCGCGAAGAACACCGCGTCACCCTCCGATAGGTGCGGGGCGATCTCGGCCTCGTAGACGGCCGCCTGCTCGGTGTCGGGCAGCAGGATCATGATGAGGTCAGCATCTGCCGCGGCCTCCGAGACGGTCACGACCCGCAGGCCTGCCGCTTCTGCCTTGGCGCGCGAGGACGACCCAGCCCTCAGCCCGACCCGCACGTCGACGCCGGAATCGTGGAGGTTCAGAGCGTGCGCGTGGCCTTGGGAGCCGTAGCCGATGATGGCCACCTTGCGCGTGCGGACCAGGGAGGAGTCCGCGTCCTTCTCGTAGTAGAGCTTGGCCATACCGCTCCTGTCGTTGCGAATCGTGGGGACTGCTTGGTTTGGACGTGACGGTGCTGTTGTGGCCGCTACGCTGCGGCCCCGGGTTATCAGGCGATGTTGGCGGCCGGAGTTGCGGCCCCGGACGCCGACTTCTCGTCCAGCTTAGGAAGCGCGATCCGACCTGTCCGTTGGAGTCCCGCGATCCCATAGGGCCGCATCAGGTTCTCGAAGTCGTCGATCGACTCGGGCGTGCCCGCGACCATGACGGTGATCGCGTCCTGCCCCACGTCGACGATGCGGCCGGAAAATACGCCGACGAGCTGGATCACCTGGGACCGCTGCCCGGCATCGGCTGAGACGCTCACCAGCAGCAGCTCGGCTTCGCGTGCCTCGTCGGGATGGAGCTCACCGATCTCGACGACGTTGATGAGCTTGTCGAGCTGTGCCACGACCTGCTCGAGTGGCGACGACTCGACGTCGACGACGATCGAGATGCGCGAGAAGCGCTCGTCGTCGGTCGGCGCGACGGCGAGGGAGTAGATGTTGTACCCACGCCGCGAGAACAGTCCCGCGACGCGTGCGAGCACACCTGCCTTGTTCTCCACAAGGACCGAGAGAAGACGGTGTCGGGGCCCATAGGCCATCTGATCGGGGCTCATTGCAGCGCCTCGGCGTCAGAAGTCCCCTGGGACTGGTACACGACGATGTCGTCGTTGGATGCGCCGGCAGGCACCATCGGGAACACCTGTTCCATCGAGTCTGTCCGGAAGTCGATGACCACCGGCCGGTCGTCGATCTCGTTTGCCTTCTCGATCGCGGGTGTGACCTCCTCCGGGCTTTCCACGCGGAGGCCGATACAGCCCATCGACTCGGCCCATCCGACGTAGTCGGGCAGGTCCGGCGAGAGGTAGACCTCGGAGTAGCGCTCCTCGTAGAACATGTGCTGCCACTGCCGCACCATCCCGAGGTAGGCGTTGTTCAAGATCGCGATCTTGACCGGAATGCGCTCGGCGGTCGCCGTGGCAAGCTCTTGCGCCGTCATCTGGAAGCATCCGTCGCCGTCGACCGCCCACACCATCCGGTCGGGGCGCCCTACCTTCGCCCCGATCGCCGCCGGCACGGCGAAGCCCATGGTCCCGAGGCCACCCGAATTGACCCAGGTGTTCGGGTACTCGAAGGACCAGTACTGGGAAGCCCACATCTGATGCTGGCCCACGCCCGAGACGAGGATCGTGTCCGGAGGTGTCAAAGCCCTCAAGGTCTCGATGACGAACTGGGGCTTCAACGTCGGGCGTCGGCTCGCGCCGCTGCCCGCCGATCCGGTGCTCGCCGGTTCGTGGCGGTCGTAGGTGCAGGGGAACTCCGCCTGCCAACGGCGCAGTGTCGCGATCCAGGGGGCGAGCCGGCTGTGATCGATCGGTCCAAAGGCCCGTATCTCCTCGACGAGCGCCTCGATCGCCAGACGGCAGTCGGCCAGGATCCCAACCTCTGGTCGGCGAACCTTGCCGATCTCGGCCTTGTCTATGTCCACGTGCACGACCTTTGCTCCCGGTGCAAAGGCCGAGACTTTGCCGGTCACGCGGTCATCAAAGCGGCTGCCGAGCGCAAGCAGGAGGTCCGCCTTCTGCATGGAGGTGACAGCGGTGAAGTTGCCGTGCATCCCGGGCATCCCGAGGGACAGGGGATGACTGTCGGGGAACGCGCCACGGGCCATAAGGGTCGTCACGACGGGAATGCCGGTCAGGTCCACCAGCTCGCGCAACACCTCGGAGGCCCTCGACTTCAAGATGCCGCCGCCCGCGTAGATCACCGGCCGTTCGGCCGCGAGAACGAGCGCGGCGGCGGCTCGTATCGCCGCCGGGTCGGCGTGGGACGGCGGCTGGTAGCCGGGCAGGTCGACTCCGTCAGGCCAGTACCACTCCATGGTGGAGTTCGCGACGTCTTTCGGGAAGTCGATGAGCACCGGTCCCGGGCGACCGGTCGTCGCGATGTGGAATGCCTCGCGCACGACCTGGGGGATATCGGCGGCGTCGGTGACGAGCCAGTTGTGCTTTGTGACCCCGAGGGTGATACCGGTCGTGTCGCTCTCCTGGAAGGCGTCGGTCCCGATTGCGCTCGTGGCAACTTGGCCGCTGACGCACACCAGCGGGATCGAGTCCATATAGGCGTCGGCGAGCGGGGTCACGACGTTGGTAGCGCCAGGCCCACTTGTGACCATCGCCACTCCCGGCCTGCCGGTTGCCTGCGCGTAGCCTTCGGCCATATGCCCGGCGCCCTGCTCGTGTCGAACCAGGATGTGGCGGATCGGCGAGTCGAGGATGGGGTCGTATACGGGCAGGATCGCACCTCCGGGAAGGCCGAAGATAACTTCGACCCCCTCCATTTCCAGGCTTTTCACAAGCGCTTGCGCTCCGGTGAGTTCCATCGGGGCTACCTCTCACTCTCGTTCGTCGGGTCTGTGGGTGGGTATGCGGTGTTCGGCTGATCGCTGCTGGCAGTGCGCCTGTGCCAGAAAACGAAACGACCTCCCCTTCGGGGAGGTCGCAGGCGCAGAACCGCAAACGGTGCCGCGCTCTAGGTAATAAGTACGAGGCAGTCGTTTGCGGACATCGGGATAAGTGTTGCAGAGCATCGCGCCGCACGCAAACATCGGCCGTGGCGATGGGGTCGCGCGGGCGGGACGCGAACCACCGACGTGCCGGGTGTGAGCCTGTAGGCCGTATGCAGGACAAGCTGCCTGCGGCACCTATGGCTCGGTGACCGCTCCCCGTTCTGCCCCCACGACCAGTCGCGCGTACTTGGCCAGGACTCCTGTGGCATAACGCGGGATGGGGGGCTTCCACTGCCCGCGGCGGCGCTCGAGCTCGGCCGGCTCGACGACGACGTCCAGACGGCCCCCGTGCGCGTCGAGGACGATCTGATCGCCG
The DNA here is from genome assembly GCA_003140595.1 of Acidimicrobiaceae bacterium. GTDB lineage: Bacteria > Actinomycetota > Acidimicrobiia > Acidimicrobiales > Bog-793 > Fen-455. Next base: position 70,246 of record PLKG01000097.1, read on the forward strand.
TCCTCGACCAACCCGATCGGACCACCGACCGCCGCTTCGGGAGCAACGTGGCCAACACAGAATCCCTGGGTGCCCCCGGAAAAGCGCCCGTCCGTGACAAGTGCACAGTCGCCTCCCCGGCCGGCGCCGGTCATGGCCCCGGTCACGGCCAGCATCTCGCGCATCCCGGGACCCCCCTTCGGTCCTTCGTAACGGATGACGACGACGGTCCCCGGCGTGACGGTCCCGGCGAGGATGGCCTCCATGGCGGCGCCCTCGCCGTCGAAGACCCTTGCCCGGCCCGCAAAGGCGAGGTCACCGTCGATGCCTGCGACCTTCACGACAGCCCCTTCAGGCGCGAGCGACCCCCGGAGGATCGCGATCCCACCGTCGGCGTGTATCGGCTCGCCAAACAGCCGGACGACCGACCCGTCGGGCACGGGGGGGTCGAGTGCGGCCAGGTTCTCTGCCATCGTTTTTCCGGTGACGGTCAGGCACTCGCCGTGAAGCAGGCCCTCCTGCAGCAATTCACGGAGAACGACCGGAACACCACCGATCCGGTCGAGATCGGTCATGTGGTACCGACCGTGCGGCTTCATGTCGGCGAGGTGCGGGACTCTGCGTCCAATCCGGGAGAAGTCGTCGAGGTGCAACTCGACGCGGGACTCGTTCGCGATCGCGAGCAGATGCAGCACGGCGTTGGTGGAACCACCTAGTGCCATCACAGTGGCGATCGCGTTCTCGAATGCCTCCTTGGTCATGATCTGGCGGGGCCGGATGCCCTTTTCGAGCAAGGCGATGACCGCTTGGCCACTCGCGTAGGCGAGATCGTCTCGCCGGCGGTCGACCGCCGGGACGGACGCCCCGGCCGGAAGGGCCATTCCGAGCGCCTCGGCCACCGATGCCATGGTGTTGGCGGTGAACATGCCGGCACACGAGCCTTCGGTCGGGCACGCATTGCGCTCGATCGCCTCGAGCTGCTCGAGGTCGATGGTCCCCGCGGCGCACGCACCGACCGCCTCGAACACAGAAACGATGTCCAGGGCGCGATCGCCTAAGCGTCCGGGAAGGATCGTTCCGCCGTAGAGGAAAACCATCGGGAGGTCGAGGCGGCCGGCTGCCATGAGCATGCCGGGAAGCGACTTGTCGCACCCTGCCAGGCCGACGAAGGCGTCGAAGCGCTCCGCGAGCATCATGGCTTCGACCGAGTCAGCGATGATCTCCCGGCTCACGAGGGACGCGTGCATCCCCTCGTGGCCCATGGCGATGCCGTCGGAGACGGCTATCGTGACGAACTCGAACGGGAACCCTCCTGCGGCACGCACACCGTCCTTCGCCCTCTGGGCGAGCCTGGCGAGCGGCGTGTTGCACGGGGTCACCTCGTTCCAGGTGGAGGCGACGCCGACCTGAGGCTTGCCGAAATCGCCATCGGTCATCCCGACAGCGCGGAGCATCGCCCTCGACGGTGCGCGCCGGAAGCCATCGGTCACGTCCTGGCTGTGGATCTTGAGCGAGCGGATCTTGTCGGTCATTTCCTCAAACTAGTTGGCGGCCCGCGATCTGGCCGATTGACTGTCGCGCGCTCGTTCAGAGCCCGAGCGCGGCCAGGATCGAAATGGGGCCACGACAAGCCGTGCCGTTCCCGTCGGTCCACGGCGTCAAGGCGAGATGGTCAACCAGGTGTTCTCCTCGGACAGGCAGGTCCGTCAAAGACGATGACGCCGCTCGTGCCCGACCAAGTTGCCACCCGAAACCTCCACCGCGCCGGCAGGATCGGCAGACGAGGGATCTCGCTACGAGGAAACCAGTCATTTGCGCGCCACGTCGGCGAAGCGGTGGCTGCCCGCGAGCAGTGTTACCTCAGGCTTCGCGCCGGGAGGCAAACGCTTGCGCGACCAGCTTGCCGTTCGCACGACCCTTGGAGGACTTCATGACCTGGCCGAGGAGAAACTGGGCGACCTTGTCATCACCTTCGCGGTAGCGCTTCCATTCCAGTGGGTTGGCCACGATCACCCCGTCGACTATCGCGTCGAGGCTCGCCGTGTCCATCTGCTCGTAGCCCAGCCGACCGGCGATCTGCGCTGGGTCACCGCCATTGGCCATCAGCTCGGCCAGCACTTCTTTGGACTGCGTCGCCGACAACCGGCCCGACGACTCCATCTTGACAAGGCCGGCAAAGGCCACCGGATCGAGCAGCCTGGCAGCGTCCGGATTCGCAGCCGCCTCGTTCGCGGCACGGGCGAGCGCGAGCCGGGGATCTGCTCCGGCCGCGACGGCACCGTGCACCAGTTCGTCGAGGCCGAGGTCGACGACGGTGACGACCTGGTCGGTCGAGCCGTCCGTGCGAGTGGCAAGATCCGAACCGGCGCCGAGGAGGCTCGAGAGTCGGTGACGGCGCTCGGCCGGCATGGCGCCGACACCCTCGCCAGCCGCCGCGAGCAGCGCCGCGTCCGGCACGAGCGGGGTGAGGTCGGGCTCGGGAAAGTAGCGGTAGTCGTTCGCCTCTTCCTTCGAGCGCATCGAATGGGTACTACTGTCCCCCTCGTCCCAATGCCGGGTCTCCTGGGAAACGCTTCCTCCGGACTCGATCAGCGCGATCTGGCGTTCGACCTCGTATTCGACGGCCCGTTCCAGTGACCGCAACGAGTTCAGGTTCTTCACCTCGCACCGTGTCCCGAATTCGGCCGAGACCACGGGGCGCACCGAGATGTTCGCGTCGACTCGCAGAGAACCTTCCTCCATGCGGCCGTCGGAGGCTCCGGTGGCCACGAGGATCGAGCGCAGCTCGTCGACATAGGCCCTCGCCTGGGCTGCCGAGCGGACGTCCGGACGGGAGACGATCTCGACGAGCGGCACGCCGGCGCGGTTGTAGTCCACGAGCGAATAGCTGGCCTCGTGGATGCGGCCGCCCCCTCCGACGTGGGTCGTCTTGCCGGTGTCCTCTTCCATGTGCGCCCGTTCGATGCCGACGCGCGACCCGTCAGGCAGCTCGAGCCACCCGTCCACGTTGATGGGCTCGTCGTACTGGCTTATCTGGTAGTCCTTCGGCATGTCGGGATAGAAGTAGTTCTTCCGGTGGAAGATCGAGCGCCGCGCGGTGCAATTGAGGGCGGCACCGATCCTGAGAGCGAGTTCGACCGCTCGCCGGTTGATCACCGGCAACGAGCCTGGCAAGCCCAGACAGACCGGGCAGATGTTCGTGTTCGGCTCGTCCCCGAAAGCGTTGCGACACCCGCAGAACAGTTTCGTGGTCGTCGAGAGCTCACAGTGGACCTCGAGGCCTACGACCGTCTCGTACTCGGTCACGGCGTCACCGGTCCCCGGGCCGAGCGGGGCGCGCTGGCCTCCAGGCTCGCCGCGACCCGCATCATGACCGCCTCTCCGAGGGCAGGGGCGAGGACCTGCACGCCGATCGGCAGCCCTTCGGGGTTCAACGCGAAGGGCACGCTCGCAGCCGGGTGGCCGGCCAGGCTGGACGGGATGCTGCACAGGTCACACATATACATCTCGATCGGGTCGTCGACCTTGGACCCGAAGGGGAAGGCCACAGAAGGCGTCGTCGGCGTCAAGAGGACGTCGAAGTCCTGATAGGCCGCCTCGAACGCGCGGATGACAAGTGTGCGCGCCTTTTGGGCCTGGCCGTAGTAGGCGTCGTAGTAGCCGGCCGACAAGGCGTAGGTGCCCATCATGATGCGCCGTTTCACCTCAGGACCGAATCCTTCGCCGCGCGTGCGGGCGTTCATCGTCTCCGCGTCCGGCCCATCGACTCTCAGGCCGTAGCGGACACCGTCGTAACGCGACAGGTTCGAGGACGCCTCAGCAGGCGCGATGACGTAGTAAGCAGGCAGCCCGAGCAACAGCTCCGGGATCCTCACCTCGTCCACCTTTGCACCGGCAGCCGCCAACGCCTCGGCTGCGGACACGACCGCGTCGCCACATTCGGACTCTTCCGAGAGGAAATCGGCCACGACCCCGATGCGCAAGCCGGAAACGCCGTCATGGAGGGTGGCGAGCAGGCTCGGTGCCGGCCTGTCGAGCGACGTCGAGTCCATCGGGTCGTGCCCCGCGATCACCTCGAGAGCGAGCGCCGCGTCGGCGACGGTGGTCGCGAACGGTCCAATCTGGTCGAGCGAGCTCGCGAACGCGATCAGCCCGTAGCGTGAAACGACGCCGTAAGTCGGCTTCACCCCGACGATCCCGCACAGCGCCGCCGGTTGGCGGATCGATCCGCCCGTGTCGCTGCCAAGCGCGAGCGGGACGATCCCCGACGCGACTGCGGCGGCGCTCCCGCCCGACGAGCCCCCCGGGACGCGCCCGAGGTCCCAGGGGTTGCGGGTAGGCCCGAAGGCGGAGTTCTCAGTCGAAGAGCCCATCGCGAACTCGTCGAGATTGGTCTTGCCGATCGCGACCGCACCGGCATCACGCAGCCGGCTCACGACCGTCGCGTCGTAGGGGGGCAACCATCCGGCCAGGATCTTCGACGAACAGGTCGTCGGGATCCCCACGGTGCAGAGATTGTCCTTCAGCGCGACCGGGACGCCGGCGAGAGGTCCCGGGTCCAGACCCGATCGGACGATACGGTCGACGGCGTCGGCGTCCGCCTCGGCGGCCTCGATCGTCACTTCGTTGAAGCAGTGCAGGTCGCCTTCGAGCTCGCGGACGCGCTCGAGCGAGGTGGCGAGAACTGCCCTGGCACTGCGCTCGCCCGTGCGGACGCACGCGGCGATCGCGGCCAAGGACCCGAGCTCGGGCGCCGGGGTCGCGGTCACGGTGCCTCGCCCATGATCCGGGGAACGCGGAAACGGCCGCTCTCGGCCACCGGCGCCTGTGAGAGCACCGAGTCGCGGTCCAAGCTCGGTCTCTCGATGTCGGAGCGGAGCACGTTCTCGACCGGGAACGGGTGGGCCGTCGGCGGGACGTCTGCGGTATCGAGACGACGAACAGCGTCCACATGCTCGAGGATCGCGGACAGCTGCACCGCGTACCGCCCGACCTCGTCGTCGTCGAGGGCGAGCCTGGCAAGGCGCGCCACGTGGCGTACCTCCTCGGGAGAGATCAGCCTTTCGGGTTCGCTCACTTCAGTGCACCCACTTCGTTCACGAAGCCAACCGCGCGTCGTTCGATCTCAGGGGCGTCGTAATCGAGCGTCGCCACGTGGTAACTGCGCTCGAGCCAGACGCGCTCGACCGGGCCGCCTGCTCGCGCCGCCAACAGGTCGCCGGACTCGGTCGGCACGACGTGGTCGACCCGGCTCGACAGCAGGAGCACCGGGCAGCGAACATCGCCCAGTCCTGCTGCGACCTCGTCGACGCCTTCGAACATCGAGAGCATCGGTTCGAGCGGCGAGGCGTCGTAGGCCGATTCGACACCGTGCATCGCGGTATCGGAACCGATGGCGGGTGCGGTTGTGGCGCCTTCTTCGATCATCCCATGCAACATGTCCCTGAAACTCGAAGCCGGGGGGTCGACCAGCGGGTTGATCACGATGACACCGGCGATCTCGGGGTGCCGCTCTGCAAGCCAGATCGCGAGCGAGCCACCCATCGACAAGCCGGCCACGACGACTCGATCGCAGCGCCCTGCCAGCTCGCTGTAAGCCGCTTCGGCCGCTCTGGACCAGTCGGACCAGCGGGTCGGGACCATGTCCTCCACACTCGTGCCGTGTCCAGGTAGAAGCGGGAGCTCGATTGAAAACCCGGCGAACGCGAACGCTCGAGCGAGCGGCCGCATCGACTGTGGGCTCCCGGTGAAACCGTGAAGGACCAGAACGCCAAGCGAGCTGCCGGCAGCGGAGAAAGGTTCGCAACCGGCGAGGATCGGGGTCGTCACATCAGCATCGTACCCGGCCCTCTGGGCATGCTCCCAAGCAGATAGTGTCCGCTCTGCGAAGCGATGGGCCGGACGCGAGGAGCTGATGTGGAGAAATTGCCGTTCCTGAGTGACGAGTGGACGACCGAGGTCAAGCGACTGCACGCAGAGGTCGTGACCCACTCGACTCCGCCGCCTCAAAGTGTGCGAATGAACCTCGTCCTGACACAGTCCCCGCTCGGCGATGGCACGATCGAAGCCCACGTAGACACAAGCTCCGGGGACGTCATAGTCGACACCGGCCACATCGACGCACCCGACTTGACCGTCACCGTCGACTACGAGACGGCCAAGGCGATCCTCGTCGATGGTGACGCCCAAGCGGCGATGCAGGCCTTTATGTCGGGACGAATCAAAATCGACGGGGACATGACCCAGTTGCTCGCCTTACAGAACACTCCCGTCGATCCCCTCCATCAAGAGCTCGCGGCACGCGTGCGGGAGATCACCGAATAGGGAGCGGCCTTTGCGCCGCGGTTGTGGTGCTACCTCGTGGCGGGCGGCCCCGCGGGCGAAGAGACGTGACCGACGATCCGCGGCATCTCGACAGCCAGTTCGTCAATCGTCCAGCGTTCGCCCTTGTCGATCTCTGTCGCGAGGGTCCACGGCTGGAAGTACTGCACCCTGCCTCCTTGGACGAAGAAGACCTTCCCTGTAATGGGGCAGAGATCGCTGGCGAGATAAGCGGCGACGGGCGACACGTTGGCGGGGTCCCAGGAGTCGAACACCCCTGAGTCAGGCGGCTGCACTATGTCGGACAGCCCGGGGGTCGACTCGGTGATCCGAGTCCTGGCAGCCGGCACGATCGCGTTGACCCTTACGCCATAACGCGAGAGCTCCTGCGCGGCGATCACGGTGAACGCCGCGATCCCAGCTTTTGCGGTCCCGTAGTTCGACTGCCCGGGGTTGCCCAACAATCCGGAAGTCGACGAAGTGTTCACGACAGCCGCTGTGATCTTGCGGCCCGCCTTGGACTGCTCCCGCCAGTAGGCCGCTGCCCAGCGCGTCGGAACGAAATGGCCGTTCAGGTCGACGTGCATGACGAGGTCCCACTCCTCCTCGGTCATGTTCACGAGGACCCGGTCCCGGATGATCCCGGCATTGTTGACGAGCACATGGAGGTCCCCGAAAGCCTCGATGGCCGCGGTCACCAAGCGGTGGCCACCGTCCCAGTTCGACACGTCGTCGGTGTTGGCGACTGCCTCTCCGCCCATCTGCTTGATCTCGTCCACGACCCGCTGAGCCGCCGCCCGGTCATCGCCCGAGCCGTTGACTGCGCACCCAAGGTCGTTGACCACGACCTTGGCGCCTTCGCCCGCGAACAAGAGCGCGTGCTGCCGACCGATCCCGCGGCCAGCACCGGTGATGATCGCAACCCTGCCTTCGAGTGCACCCATGACCGTGCCCTTCCTTGGTTCGTAAACCACTGCGAGCGCCCCTTTTCCGGGGCGCCTGATCCTGCGCGGTGACGTCGCGTTGGCAACCGCACACCGCGATGTTCCAAGAACGCGTCGCCTAGGTCGCGTCGCGCACCGCCACGTTGGCAGCACGCACCGCCCCTGGTCAAGACGAGATGTCGCGCAGCCTCTCTCGGCCGCCGCCGGAGGCGGAAAATGTCCTCCTGCGGCCGGGGCGTTATGCGGCTAGTACATGTATAGGGTGACTGTTGTACCGACCCTGACCGAGGTTCCTGACGCCGGAAGTTGGCTGAGCACAAAGTTCGCGCTCGGCGGGCCGTAGAGAGTCCACTGCAGACCCAAGGAGCCGAGGGTTTGCTCAGCCACTGCCTCAGAATCAGCGTAAAGCGTCGGGACGGTCACAAAAGGTGGTCCTGCCGACACCAAGACCTGCACCTGCGAGTGGCCGGGGACGATCTGGCCCGATGCAGGTCTGGTGCTGATGACATAGCCCAGCGGGACCGAGGTCGAGTACTCCTGGCTGTTCACCGGACTCAAGTGCAGATCCGTGAGCATCGTGTCAGCCTGCGCCGAGGTCAGCACGCCGCCTCGGAGGTCGGTCGGTATCTGGCGAGGCTCAGGGCCCTTGGAGATCACGACATCGACCGTGTCGCCGTAGAAGAGCCTGGTGCCAGCCGGAGCCCGCGAGCTCACAACGATTCCGGAAGCGACAGTTTCGCTGTAGCGCTCGGAGAACTCAGCCACGAGGTGTGCGCGCCGGACCGCTGACCGCGCCGCCGACTCGGTCATGGCTTGGAGACTGGGCAGTGCGGTTGGGTGCGGTCCTTCTGAGATCACCATCTTCACGATCGACGGCGCCTTTTCGCGCTTGCCGCTGGAAGGAGACTGGGAGATGACCCTGCCTGGGGCGGCACGCTGGCTGAACTGCTCGCCGGAGACTTCCGGAGCGAGCCCTTTGTCGCGGAGGACCGCGGCTGCGACAGTGAACTGCAGCCCAACCACCCGCGGCACGGTGGCGTGGTTCCACACAAGGCGGGACGCTGCGATGACCGCCGCACCGGCGGCGAGTTCGAGCACCAGCACGACGAGGAGCCAGGGCAGCCATCGGTTCTTGTGCTTGGCCCGCGGGGGCTCGGCCAGGACGCCTTGGGGAGCGGGCGTGATCCGGCGCACACCTGGCAACACAACCGGCGGCGGCGCAGTGGACGCCCGGGCAGCTCGGGCCGCGACCTCGCGCTCGGGGGCGTTCTGCAAAGGTGGAGCACCTACACGGGGTTGGGTAGGTGGAGCGACTTCGGGTGCTTGGGCCTCCAGTGCCGGTGTTCCCGACGAAGAGCCCACAAGTCCGAAACGCTCGGTCGGGTCCAAATCGAGCCCGAGCGGCAGGCTCGGCAGCGCGAGATCGGTCCTGTTGAGGGGAAGTGGCTCGGGAGGATCGAGCTCCAGCAGGAGTGTCTCGAGCTCGAATGCGAGTGCGGCCGCGTCCAAACGGGCGAGGGGCTCCGAAATCGCTGCCTGCGCCAGCACCGGCGCGAGCGGCCCGAGCTCTCGAGCCGCCGGGAGCACTGCTCCCACGCGCGCCATCAAAGTCGCGACCGTCGTGTCGCCGACGAAAGGCACGCGCCCTGTGACCGACTCGTACAGGGTGAGCGCGAGCGAGTACACGTCGGTACGGTCGTCAACGGGGCGGCCCTCCACCTGTTCGGGCGAGGCGTATCGGGCCGTGCCCATGACCGCGCCGAGCGGCTCGGTGATCGCCGCCTCGGCGAGCGCGCGGGCAAGGCCGAAATCGGCCACCAAAAGGCGCCCGTCGTCGTCGAAGAGAAGATTGGCCGGCTTGATGTCACGGTGGACGAGCCCGCGCCGGTGGGCGTAGGCGAGCCCGTGGGCGGCCTCAGCGCCGATCGCAGCCGCCTGTTGCGGGCTGAGCAGACGACCGGTGTCCAGCAAGGACCGCAAACTGCCGCCCCCGAGGTACTCCAACACAAGATAGGGAACGCCGTTCTCGTCGCCCCAGTCGTATACGTGCAGGACGTTGCGGTGGTTCAGCGAGGCGGCCAATCGCGCCTCGGCCTGGAACTTGCGGAGAAACGTGGCATCGCCTGCCAACGCCGGGTGAAGAAGCTTGACTGCGACGCGTCGACCAAGCCGCGTGTCGTCGGCGGCGAAGACCTGGGCCGAAGCACCGGCACCGACGACGGCGAGTAATCGGTAGCGGCCGCTGATGACCCGGCCGACCTGTTCCACTGCGCTCGACATGGGGATCACTGAAAGGGTAACGGTTGGTGGCCCGCGACCGGTGGAGGGCACGCAACCGGCCGTCTATGGCAGCTCGCCGGTCTCCAGGAGCTTGACGAATTCCTGCTCGTCGAGGACGCGTACTCCGAGTGCTTCCGCCTTGGTCAGCTTCGCGGCCCCGGGACTGTCGCCGGCCACGACTGCGGTCGTCTTTGCGGAAACCGATCCTGGCGACTTGCCTCCGCGGCTGATGATGGCGGCTTCTGCTTGCTCACGGCTGAGACCGCGCAACGTGCCGGTTACGACGACGGACTTGCCGACCAAGCTCTGGGACAGCTGCGGGTCTGTGGCAGCTTCGAACTGGATGCCGCCCGAGCGGAGCCGCTCGATCATCGCCCTGTTCTCTTCCGAGGCGAAGTACCTGACCAGGCTGGCGGCGATCACTGCGCCGACACCCTCGACGGCCGCAAGCTCCGCCTCGGGTGCCGACATCAGTCGATCGAGGCTTCCGAAGCGCGACGCCACAGCCGCGGCGACGGTGCCACCGACATGACGGATCCCGAGCGCGGTCAACAAGTTGCCGAGGGGCCTTGAGCGCGAGTCGTCGATGGCCGCCACGAGGTTGGTCGCCGACAGCTCACCGAAGCCATCCAGGCCCATTAGGTCCGACGCTTGGAGGTGATAGCAGTCGGCGGCATCGGACAGGAGGCCGGCCTCCACGAGCTGGGCTACCCGCTGCTCACCGAGACCCTCGATGTCCATGGCGCCTCGCGAGGCGAAATGCGCGATCCGCTGGACTCGCTGTGCGGGGCAGTCGGCGTTGATGCAATAGGTGTCGCTCTCACCCTCGAGACGAACGAGCGGTCTCTCACAGCTGGGACAGGTCTTCGGGAACCTCCACGGCTCAGAGCCGGACAGACGCGCACCGAGCACGGGGCCCACCACTTCGGGGATGACATCTCCCGCCTTGCGCACCACGACGGTGTCACCGGGGCGGACGTCCTTCACGCGGACCTGGTCCTCATTGTGCAAGGTGGCCAGCTCGACGACCGACCCGGCGATGCGAACGGGCTGCAACTTGGCGAACGGCGTCGCCCTCCCGGTGCGCCCGATCGAGACCAGGATGTCCTCGAGCCGGGTGGACTGTTCCTCGGGCGGGAACTTGTACGCGACCGCCCACCTGGGAGCATGAGAAGTCGCCCCGAGCCGGGAATGAAGAGCTCGATCCTCCACTTTCACAACCACGCCGTCGATCTCGTAACCAAGGAGGTGACGGCGCGACTCGAGGTCGCGGCAGTACGCGAAGACCGCCTCGAGGTCCGGCACGATCCTTGTCTCCGGGTTGACGGGCAGGCCGGCGCGGCGAAGCAGGTCCAAAGAGCCCGACTGCGTCGGCAGGCCCGTAACCCCGTCCACCTGGTAGAAGAACGCCCCAAGCTCCCGGCCGGCAGTGACGGCTGGGTCCTTCTGGCGAAGGGAACCCGCTGCCGCGTTTCGCGGATTGGAGAAGAGCCGAAGACCGGCCTCCGCCTGCCGGCGGTTCAGCTCCTCGAACGCGGGCACCGGGAAGTAGACCTCGCCCCTTATCTCCAGCGTCTCGGGGATCTCGTTCGCAGAAAGAGCGAGCTCGTCCGCGATGGCGGCGACGGTGCGCACGTTCGGCGTCACGTCCTCACCCACCCGCCCGTCACCACGTGTCGCGCCGCGCGTGAGACGACCACGCTCATAAGTGAGCGAGATCGACAACCCGTCGATCTTCGGCTCACAGTCGAAGGGCGAGCCGTCCTCGGGAGCCAAGAGCTTCTGCAGGCGGGCGCCCCAGGCGAGGATCTCCTCGAGTGTGGTGACCTTGTCGAGGCTCATCATGGGCGTGCTGTGCCTGACGGGCGCGAACAGGGCCGAGGGAGCGATCCCCACCGTCTGGGTTGGTGAGCCTGCCTGGACGAGGTCAGGGTACTGGTCCTCGAACGCGAACAGCTCGTCCTTCAGGGAGTCGTAGTCGGCGTCGGGTATGTCAGAGGCGCTCTCGAGGTAGTACTGCGCGTCGTAGCGCTTGATGAGCGCACGAAGCTCTTCAACTCGGGCCAGGACGGCCTCAGGCGCGGCGTTGCTCTCGGTGCTCACGCCAAGGATGGTAGGACGGGACTGTGAAGGTTCGGGCGGATGGACACCCGGCAGTGGCGTGCTGATCGACGCCTTCTAAGATCGGCGGAGACAGCACCCTGCGACCAACTGCACGACACCCGTCGAGCAAAAAGAGGGCAGGCCCAACAAGCAGGGACAGACCTTGACCGGGCCGCATCGCGACAGTCGCCGAGCGGGGCAAACCAACCGAGCCTTCGAACCACGAGGAGTCATCAACAGATGCGTCATGTCGCCGCCTACGCCACCCCGGACCGCCACGCCCCGTTCCACAAGACCACGATCCAGCGTCGCGACCTTGGCCCGGGGGACGTCCTGATCAAGATCGCATATGTCGGAATCTGCCACTCCGACATCCACGCCGCCCGTGGGGAGTGGGGAGAAGCAATCTTCCCGCTCGTGCCGGGCCACGAGATCGCCGGCACCGTCGAGGAGATAGGCACCGGGGTCACCAAGCACGCGGTCGGTGACCGAGTCGGCGTCGGGTGCCTGGTCGACTCCTGCCGCGAGTGCGAGAACTGCCTGGCCGGCGAGGAGCAGTACTGCTTGAACGGGGCGACCGCCACCTACAACAGCATCGGCAAGGACGGCCGGCCAACCGAAGGCGGCTACTCCACCTACATAGTCGTCGACCAGGACTTCGTGCTCGCCATCCCCGAGGGCATCGACCTCGACGTAGCCGCACCGCTGCTCTGCGCCGGCATCACCCTGTTCTCACCCCTCAGGCACTGGGGCGCCGGACCGGGCGTGTCGGTCGCGATCGTCGGTCTCGGTGGGCTCGGCCACATGGGCGTCAAGATCGCCCATGCGATGGGAGCCGAGGTTTCGGTGCTCTCCCAGAGCCTGTCGAAGCAGGAGGACGGCAGGAGAATGGGCGCAGACCACTACTACGCCACCGCCGACGATGCCACCTTCACGAAGCTCAGGAAACATTTCGACCTCATCGTGAGCACCGTGTCGGCGACGCTGCCGATCGACTCCTACCTGTCGATGCTCGGTCTCAACGGCACTTTGGCGAACGTCGGCGCACCGCCGGCTCCTCTCACGATGCGGGCTTTCACTCTGATGGACAACCGGCGGAGCTTCGCCGGTTCGTCGATCGGCGGCATCCGAGAAACGCAGGAGATGCTGAACTTCTGTGCTGAGCATGGCCTGGGCGCCGAGATCGAGGTCATCAGCGGCGATCAGATCGACCACGCCTACGACCGGGTCGTCGGCAGTGACGTCCGGTACCGCTTCGTGATCGACACCGCCACGTTCTGACAGCGGAACGCTCGTGCGCTCGATGGCGCGCTGGACCCAGTTGTCGACGAGGAGCAGGAGCGCAAACAAGCCAAGTACAACAGGGCAGAGCTTGAAGAAGGTGTCGCGGCGCGCGCCCGGGTCACTGCCGTTAGGGCGGCCGGGGCGACAAGCATGACGGCGGAAGCACGGTAGACCAAGTCCGCGAAAGCCGTATGCAGTCGTCCACGGTCGTGGCGGCGACGATGGCGGAGACGAACCACATCGTCATGGCCTCGGCAATCCACTCCTGGGCAATCACGAGCCTGTTGTCGCGGGGCGAAGATGCGGCGGGCATTGGCTCCTCAGTCACCCGAAACAGTGAGCGACGCCAAGAGCGCCTCGACGCGCGTTCTGATCTCGTCTCGGATCGGACGGACCGACTCAGTTGTGCGGCCTTGAGGATCGTCGAGTTCCCAGTCTTCGTAGCGCTTGCCGGGATAGAGCGGGCACGCGTCCCCGCATCCCATAGTGATCACCACATCGACGGCACGGACGACCTCGTCGGTCCAGGGCTTCGGGAACTCTGCGCGGATGTCGATCCCGACCTCCTCCATTGCCTCTACGACAGCGACGTTGATCTCCGAGGCAGGCTCGGAACCTCCCGAGTAGACGACGACACGGTCGCCGGCAAGCTGACGCATCCATCCGGCTGCCATCTGGGAGCGCCCCGCGTTGTGGACGCAGAGGAAGAGGACGGCAGGGACGGCGGATGGCAACGAACCCTCCACCTTTCCGAGCGCCTGAAGCCGTTCGCGTGCGAACCGTTCGGTCAACAGCGGGAGGAACGCGGTGGTCTTGGCCGTCGCGAGAAGTTGGTCCATCGAGTCGACGACGAACCGCTCGATGGTCTCAGGTCCGAACACCCCTGCGAACCTTGGGGCGAGCCGTTCCGAAACCTCGTGGACGAGGTGCTGTTGGTCATGCGGAAACTCTGTTAGCCGGCGAGCGGTCATTGCCCTTCTCCTCTTGGCTGGCGTGAACCGAGGGGGTCATTGGGAGCTGCACTGTGGCGTTCCCGACTTGTTGTGAATGGGGCGACCGCGCGAGGACCAGGGGCGCGGTGGTCGAGAAGACCGGGCGACGAACCCGCGACCGACATTGTGTGTGTCACGTAGTTCCTCCCAGCCCTGGTTGAGCTTCTGCCGGGTAGTAGCGCCGTCGGGCCCACAAGGACACGTACACCAGGGCGACAAGGACCGGAACCTCGATGAGCGGACCGACGACGCCGGCGAGAGCCTCGCCGCTCGTGACGCCGAACACGCCTATGGCGACCGCGATCGCCAGCTCGAAGTTGTTGCCCGCTGCGGTGAACGCGAGGGTGGCGGTGCGCTCGTAGGGGAGGCCGAGTGCCCTGCCGAGCGCGAAAGACCCGAACCACATGATGGCGAAGTAGCCCAGCAGCGGCAGGGCTATCCGGGCCACGTCGGCAGGACGCGACGTGATGGTGTGGCCCTGGAGGGCGAAGAGGATGACGATGGTGTAGAGCAGCCCGTAGAGGGCGAACGGTCCGAGGCGCGGCAGCAGCTTGGTCTCGTACCACTCCCGGCCCCGGGCTCGTTCGCCGAAGGTGCGGGTGAGGAACCCCGCCACGAGGGGAACACCGAGGAAGATGGCCACGGTCTCGGCGATCTTGCCGACTGACAGGTGCAGGCCGACGGTGCTGAGACCGAGCCAACCGGGCAAGACCTTGAGGTAGAAGTACCCGAGGAGAGCGAACGCGACCACCTGGAACAGCGAGTTGATGGCCACCAGCACCGCAGCGGCCTCCCGGTCCCCGCCCGACAGGTCGTTCCAGATGAGGACCATGGCGATGCAGCGGGCCAGGCCGACGATGATGAGCCCGGTCCGGTAGGTGGGCAGGTCGGGCAGCAACAACCAGGCCAGCGCGAACATGACCGCCGGTCCGATCACCCAGTTCAGCACCAGCGACGTCACGAGCATCCTTCGGTCCCGGGTGACCGAGCCGAGCTTGTCGTAGCGGACCTTCGCGAGCACCGGGTACATCATCACGAGAAGGCCGATGAAGATCGGTAGCGATGTGCCCGAGGTCACCTGGATCGCGTTGAGGTGCGTGTTCAGACTCGGAATGGCCCGGCCGAGCCCGATGCCGACAACCATGGCGGCAATGATCCACACCGGCAGGAAGCGGTCGAGGAACGACAGGCGGCCGATGACCGGCGCGACCGGAACTGTCTTGGCGAGCCGAGCGTCGGTCACAACGTCGCTCGTCACTCGGCCCCAAAACGCGCAGCGCGGCGATGTCGACGCCTCAGCAACACGGGTTGGCTCCGGTCGCGGCACCAATCAGATCGGACCGGGGGGCACAGCAAACGCTCTCGCCGGACTCGTTCGGGCGGAGCTTGCCGACGGGCGTCTCCACATCTTCGAGGACCGTGTAGATCTCCCACGGCTCGCCTCCCGGTCCGTTGACCCACACCTTGTCCTGGAGCGCGTAGCAGCACGAGGTCTTCTCCTCGAGTGTCGTGCCCAAGCCGCTCGCAGCCAAACGGTCCTGCGCTGCCGTCACTTCGTCGGTGCTCGCCACCTCGACCCCAAGCTGGTTGATCGTCCCGGGGGTCTGGTTGACGTCCTCGATGAGGACCAGTTTCAGCGGGGGATCCGAGATGGCGAAGTTGGCATAACCGGGGCGACGCTTGGCTGGCTCGACCTCGAACAGCTTGGAGTAGAAGTCCACTGAAGCGTCGATGTCGCTGACGTTGAGAGCGAGCTGGATTCTGGACACAATGCACCTCCAATAACATTGACGAGAGTCGATGTATCCAGTATGATCGATGCATTGACAACTGTCAATAGGAGGCATCGTGACGAAGCTGATCTCGACGATTGAGCAAACGGGTCAGTGCTGCCCTTCGGTTCTGGCCTCGCCACTGGACGCTGCCCAGGCTGCCGACCTCGCCCGAGGCTTCACCGCGCTGGCGGATCCTGTTCGGCTCCGGGTGTTGAGCATCCTCGCGGCCTCACCGGACGGTGAGGTCTGCGTGTGTGAGTTCGTAGGGCCACTCGGCAAGAGCCAGCCCACGATCTCCCACCACGTCAAGATCCTGAGCGAGGCCGGCCTCGTGAGCGGAGACAGGCGCGGCAAGTGGGTGTGGTACTCGCTCAACCGCGAACGGCTCGCCGAGCTTCGCGCAGCCCTCCAGCCCAGCGGGTAGACGGCGCACAGCCTTCACCTCTACGACATCCAAAGGAGCTAGACATGACCACAGGCGATTCGGAACAGATCTACGCAGCCGTGCGCGACCGCTACGCCAGTGCGGCCCGAGCAACGACCAGCATCGCGTGCTGCGGACAGGCCGGCACCCCAACCGGGGTCGTCAGCCGCGCTCTTTACGAAAAGGACGAGACCGACGCACTCCCGAGCGACGCCGTCGCAGCGTCGCTCGGATGCGGAAACCCCACCATGCTCGCCGATCTGCAGCCGGGCGAAGTCGTCTTGGACCTCGGCTCAGGTGGAGGGATCGACGTATTGCTGTCGGCCCGTCGCGTCGGGCCGACCGGCATGGCCTACGGGCTGGACATGACCCCGGAGATGCTGGATCTCGCCCGGAAGAATCAGGCGGAGGCGGGCCTCACCAATGTCGAGTTCCTCCAGGGCACGATCGAGGACATCCCGCTTGGCGACGGGACAGTTGACGTCGTGATCTCCAACTGCGTGGTGAACCTTTCCCCGGACAAGGATGCGGTGTTGCGCGAGGCGTTCCGGGTGCTCAAGCCCGGAGGGCGGCTGGCTATCGCCGACATTGCACTTCGCCGCACCCTGTCTGAGCCCACGAGGGAGCTCGTCGGACTGTGGACGGCATGCGCTGCTGGTGCCCTCGTCGTCGAGGAATACGAGGCGAAGTTGCGGTCTGCCGGATTCGAGAGCGTGTCCATCGAGCCCACGCGCATGTTCGAGGACGACGACATCGTCGGTCTCGCAGCCGAGCTGTCGGTAGGCGAAGACCTTCCCGAGAACATCGATCGCGAGGCGCTCATGACAGAGCTGAGCGGTTCGGTCATGAGCGCATTTGTTCGAGGCCAAAAGCCCCAGTAGCACGCTGGTCGTGAGATGCTGGGCCTCGCCATAGGATCGCCGGCGAGCAGGCGCTGAACGACGTCTGACCGACAAGGCGGCTCACGCAGCGATGCCCGAACCTACGACCTCGTCGCCTGTGTAGAGCGCGATCGTCTGACCTGGCGCGACACGACGACCGGGGCCGTCGAGGTAGCGCACACCTGTTTCGGTGAGCGTGACAGGCCTCGGACGACCGTGTGCACTCGCCTGGGCGAGAACCACCGCACCAACTGGGAGCGGGCCTTGAACCCACGTCCGCTGTATGAGCTCGACCGTCTCGGTGAGCAGGTCGTCCTGCGAGCCGACCATCACCGTCGCCGAGGCTGCATCGATCTCGAGCGCGTAACGCGGCCCCGAAGCCGAAGCGCCGAGGCCACGCCTCTGGCCGACGGTGACGAGCTCGACCGCGGGCACCGTGCCGACCACCGAGCCGGTCGCGTGGTCGACGATTCGTCCCGGGTGCAGCTCGATCCGCTCAGCGAGAAAGCGCTCGCGCGGGCCCTGCCCGGGCCCAGCCGCGATGAAGCAGACCTCCTGGCTGTCGGGCTTCGCGGCTGTCTGCAGACTCAGTGCCGCGGCACGTGAGCGCACCTCGGGCTTTGTGAGCTCGCCGACAGGGAGCAGCACCTTGGAGAGCTCGCGAACCGTGAGCATCGATAGCACGTAGGACTGGTCCTTGGCCGCGTCGCGTCCGCGCAGCAGTCGCGGCAGGCTGTCCGGTCCGTGGTTCGCGATGCGGGCGTGATGCCCTGTCGCCACGGCGTCGAAGCCAAGTCGAACAGCCCGGTCGAGGAATCGGCGGAACTTCAAATGCCTATTGCATTCGATACAGGGATTCGGGGTTCGCCCGAGGGCATGTGCCTTGGCATAGGGCACGACGACGCTCTGCTCGAACTCCTCGGAGAAATTGAAGACGTGATGGTCGATCCCGAGACGAGCCGCCACACGCCGCGCGTCGTCAACATCGCCGACCGAGCAGCATCCTGAGTCGCCTGAGCCGCCCCACAGCTTCATGGTTGCAGCAACGACGTCGTGACCCTCCTCGAGCAGCATCGCTGCGGCAACCGACGAGTCCACGCCACCTGAGAGTCCGACCAGAACCCGCACCCGACAAGTCTCGCAGAGCATCGACGACCTGGGCGCAGCGGACCCGGACACCTTCAGCTGCGCAGGCGCTCCACTGCCTCGGCAAATGCAGGCACAGCCGAGTCGATGTCTGCCTGGGTCGTCCCATGGCCGAGAGAAAGCCTTACGTGGTGCTTTGCCTCCTCGGTCGAGCGGCCCATCGCCAAAAGGACGTGGCTCGGCTCGATGGCGCCGCTCGCACACGCCGAGCCCGCCGACGCGCAGACCCCGAGCTCGTCAAGAACCATGAGCAGCTCCTCCCCTTCGACGCCTTCGATGCCCAGGTTGCAGATCGCGTCGATGCGCAGCCCCGGTGCCACGGCCTCGTGCACCTGTGGGACAGCGCCCAGTATCCCCTCGACCAACCGCGTCGACAGCTTCAGGACGCGCCGACTCGCCTCCTCGCGATCGCGCACGTTGGCCTCGGCCGCTGCGGCCATTGCGACGACGCCGGCCACGTTCTGCGTGCCCGCTCGGCGCTCGCGCTCCTGCGGGCCGCCGCGCAACATCGGTCGCAGCGGCGTCGCGCGGTCGCGTGCGACGAGCACACCCACGCCCTTCGGCCCTCCGAACTTGTGAGCGCTCACACTGACCAGGTCGGCACCGGCCGTCATCGCGGCGACATCGAGCCAGCTGAAGGCCTGCACGGCGTCTGTGTGCACGAGAGCCCGAGGTGCACGGTCGCGTACCAGCGCGACCACTGTCTCGAGCGGCTGGCGCACTCCCGTCTCGTTGTTGACGAGCATCACCGAAACTATGCGCACTTTTTCGTCCAACTGGTCCACGAGCATGTCGAGATCGACGACGCCGCGACGATCGACACGCACGACGCTTCCGCCGACTGCCAGACACGCCTGGAGCACCGCCGGGTGCTCGACTGCGCTGCAGAGCGCCGTCCCGGACCCGGTGGCGATGCCGAACACGGCCAGATTGTCCGCCTCGGTGCCGCCACTCGTGAACACGACGTCACCGGGATGAGCCCCGAGCAACACGGCGAGAGTTTCGCGGGCGTCGTCGAGCGCCCTCCGCGCCGTCCTCGCGATGCGGTGGCTCCCTGACGGGTTGCCGAAGCTGCCAGCAAGGAACGGGAGCATGGCGGCGACCGCCTCTGCGCGCATCGGCGTGGTCGCAGCGTGGTCTAGATAGACCGTCGGGTCGCGGTCGCCGGTGCTCAATTTGTCGGCACTCCCGCAGGCGCTGCGCAAGCATCCGGATCGTAGGGCGGAGCCGGATACAAAGGGACGTCCCTCGCACTCGAGATCGTGCTCACACCTGGCCGGTCACCTTCTCGACCTAGGACCGCCGGCGTCGGCTTGCCCCGGCCGACTTCGAGATCGAAGAAACCCACCGACACCCGCTCCACCTCGCCAGCCGCTGCACCTTCACCGACGTAGGGACCGAGGTGCGTGGCGTCCTCCAGAGCGAGGTACCACTTCGGACCCGTCACCATGTTGTAGAGCGCGGAGCTGTCGGCGGGATAGTTGCACGCGTCAGTCAAGCTCTGAACCACGAGCACCGCGGGCCCGACGCGGCTCGGCGCCGAGTAGACATCCCCGGTGCGGGTCCATTCAGCCCCTGAAAGCAGTGCCACGGCGATCGGGTGAACCGGCATCGAGGCCCGGGTCCTCGCGTACGCGCGGTCGTAAACGAGCGCGGCGACGGTGTCCGCGCCGTCGGACTGCCCGGCGAGGATGAGGTGGGCAGGGTCCACCAAGCCGGCCAGATAGGCCGCGTACGGCGGTGGCGAGCGATGTGCCGCCCCGATGACCTGCGAGACCACGAAGGCGACATCAGCGGGCTGGTTGAAGATGTCGTACTCGGTGTCGACACCGTGCTGGGCTTGGATCGCGGCGAGGGTCGTGTCGGGAAAGAAGGGCGCGACGACCACGTAGCCCGCTGCGACCCAGGACACGAGCAGCGCGCGATAGGTGTTGGGGTCCACGTCGTAGCCGTGGGCGAACACGATCACCGGGTAAGGACCGTAACGGTAGGCGGGGGCCGCCCAGGGCTTGACCACACGTGCCTTGACCGCCACGGTCGGGTAGAGGATCTCCACCTGCATGATCCGCCCGGGCGAGGAGGTGCCTTCGTAGAAGTTCTCAGTCGTACCACGGGTATCGGTCCATGTCGCGACCGACACGCCGACGCCGAATGCAGCGGGCGCCTTGTCCAAGGCCCACCCTTTGCCCGTCGCGCCTGTCGCCGCGACCTCGGCGTGGTCGCCCCCGACAGCGTGTCTCTTGGCTTGAGCGACTGCTCCTCGCGGCGCCGTCGTGCCGAGATGAGTGTCCCCGGCCGCCGGCGAGCACGCCGACAAGGCCAACGCGGCGACGAGAAGGACGACAACGCCTGCAGCTCTCGACGACCTCGGCCGGGACGCGACTCGATCCCGCCGGATTGCGAGGGCCTCCACGACTCAAATCTACCGGCGCCCGGGGCGACCCAGAAGAGCGGCCAAGCGAGAAGCCGAGATCAGCGCTGTAACGAGTTCATCGGGGTTGCCAGATCATTACCACCACAGCGGCTATGAAACACAACGAGACCACCGAGGCGCCGCTTTGCACGACACGGCAAGCATCCCGGAACTCGCCAAGGCCGGGCGGCGGCCCATCTGCGCTGTCAGGCAGATCTGCCAGCCACAACTGGATCCTCCGCTCGGCGGGCCAGCACCGGCCAGTCGCGATCGACGCCGCGAGGACCCAACAACCAAGCCCGATCCACGGCCAGGCCTGCGAGTCAGCGGAGCGGTCCCCTGCGCACAACACGATCGCGCCGAGGACAGGGGTCACGAGCAGCGATCTCTCCGCCCAGTTCGTGCTGAGATGGAAGTACCGCCGCAGCGCTGGATCCTGGCGCGGCTCGGTCGCCTCGCGGGCACTGGCCGCGTAGGTGCCAGAGAGGCCGACCGCGCCGAAACCGATTACCGCGCTCAGGACGTGAAGTCCCACCAACAGGTCATAACCGGGCCCTGTCATGTCGGATGCCGACTCAAGGTGCCTATTGTGGCGATAGCTTTAAAAGTGATGACAATCATCTGCCGAGCTTCTGCTTCGAAGGAGGTCCTCGTCCGCGCGTGAACCAGCTTCGCATTGATCCGCTTTCGGGACGGTGGGTGACGGTGGCCACCGACCGCGCCCAGCGACAGGCGCTCTTCGTACCGCGCCAGCCCACGCTCGACTCCCTCGAGGGAATCCCGTGCCCATTCTGTCCAGGCATGGAATCCTCGACGGCCCCGGCCCTCGAGGTCTACGGGACCTCCGGCGCCTGGCTCGTGAGGGTCCTGCCGAACCGCTACCCGGCGTTTCAGGGTGACGCGCCCTTTGTCATCGAGAATCGAGGGCCGGTGTTCACAGAGGCCCCGGCAAGTGGGATCCACGAGGTACTGGTCCTCTCGCCAGACCACGAAGTGACGATGGCTTCGCTCCCCGACGAGCAGGTGTCGCTCGTGATGCTCGCCATCCGGGACCGGGTGGCGGAGCACGAAAGCACCCCCGGCCTGCGTTACAGCCAGGTGATCATCAATCATGGCCGCCAGGCCGGTGCGTCCATAGCCCACCCCCATGGCCAGCTGCTCGGGATCCCGTTCGTGCCGAGGGAGCTTGCCGACGAGCAGGCCAGTTTCGAGCGGTTCGCGGGCGGGTGCGTCGTCTGCGCGGCGGCGACGGCCGAGCAGACATTCGAGCACCGGATGATCCAGGCGACAGAGCACGCTGTGACGTTCTGCCCATATTGGAGCGGGACGCCCTACGAGATTCTCGTCGTGCCCCGCGAGCATGGTGCTCACCTCCACCGGGCAGCCACAGACAGCATCGTCGGCGTCGGGCGAGCCGTCCGCAGCGCGCTTCGCGCAGTCAACGAGAGCGTCGGCGACGTGGCCTACAACGTCGTGTTCCACTCTGCTCCCTACAGCTCGACAGGTGAGTTCCACTGGCACGTGCACATCCTGCCGTGCTTGACCACCCGGGCGGGTTTCGAGCTCGGCACAGGGGTCATGATCAACGTGGTCGGGCCTGAAAAGGCCGCCGCAGACCTGCGCGAGGCGCTGAGGCGTGTCGAGCCGGACACGGCCGACCAAACGATGACCGCTGCCTCCTAAGAGCGCACCGCCAGTCGCGGCGCGAAGGTCCTAGCGGGACCTAGGTAGGCATCGCACGTGCGGTGATCAGTGACTTGATCGCGTCCGCCGCTGCCGGCCGGTCCAATGCCACGAGCCTACGGATGCCGCCGACGCCGAGGTAACCGCTCAGAAAGGCGCCCCGGTTGCGACGCTCCCAGGCCTTCGCGAGCCGCTCGGCCTGAATCCGCGTGGCGGCCGGTTGGGCCGCCACGGACTCGGCCGCCACCTGTCTGAGGGAGTACGAGAGGTCCGCCAGGTCCTCGAACGGCGAGGCGAAGCGCGGCTCTTGCGGCTTGGTGCTGTCGGCGGACTTGCCGATCAACGGGTCGTCGCCGAAACCCCCGACGATCCAACCGGCGTCGGTCCGGAAGACCCGACGGAGGTGGTAGTCGCCGTGAATCCGGATTGCCGCGGTGCGCAATGTGTCGCCGTCAGGAAGGCTGCGGACTCCGAAGGCCTCAGCGAGGGCGAGATGGAGGCTGCCCGTCGCCTCGCCCAGACGACGCACCTCCGAGGAAAGGTCACCACCGGCCCCGCCGACGTCTTCAAGCTTGGGCCGACCGTCGTCGAGATTGCGGCCGAGCAGGTCGCGCAGAGATGTCAGCGCGAGAAGACGGCCCTCCACTGCTCCCGGGATGTACTCGCGCACGAGTGCCAGGTCCCACCCGTTTCGCTCCCAGTAGGCCACCGGCCGCAAGGTGTGCTCGAAACCGACCTCTTCCAGCCTCAACATGAGCTCGATCTCGGGCCGCGGCGCGGGCTCGAGAACCCGGTAGGACTTCATGAACAGGTGCTCGTCGTAGACGAGCGACGCGTGGCTCGCCAACGAGTGAACCAGGCGCACGCGTTTGGCACTCTCCCGCCCGGCGGTGGCGAAAGCCAGCAGCCCCCTCGAGAGCTCCTCGTCGGCGAGGGCGTCGTAGCACAGCACGTCGCCTCCACCGTCGCTGCACATTCCGAGCACCGCACCTTGGTGGTCCCCTAGGACCGCCGGGGCGAGTGCCACCTCCCGCCATCCGACCAGGACGTGGAACGGACGGTTGCCGACAGTGACGACCACGCTCGCCAGCCCCGGCCGCCCGTCGAGCAGGATCTCCAGATCAGCGAGCCGGACGGTTGCCCAAACGCCGCGATCAAACCGCGACATGTCAGCCAGGAACCATGGTTGGCGCTGGAGATAGGGGATGACGAGCCCTTCGAAAGCTGACGGGGTGGGGGGCACTATCAGCGCTCCTCTAGCTCGAACCAGTAGATGCCGTAGGGCGCGAGCGTCACCGAGTAGGGATTGGCTGTGACGCGCGGGAACGGCACGCGCCCCAACAGCTCGATGGGCGTGCAGCCCTCCCACCGGCCGAGGCTGAGCTCAGCCGGCTGGGCGAAGCGACTCAAGTTCGACACGCACAACACAGAAGTGTGCGTGCCCGTTGGCTCGGGCTCGCCAGGCGGGACCTGAAAGTCGGGCCCGCGTGCTGCGTCGGCAGCGCTGTCCAACTCGGGCTGCACCGCAGCTGGGCCATCCTTGACGCTGGACCGCCTGACATAGGCGATCACCGAGGGATTGTCGGCAGGGAGTATTTCGAGCGAGCCGGTAGCGAACTGGGGGTACTGGTGGCGCACAAGGAGCATGCGCCGCAACCAGTGGAGGAACGACGAGGGGTCCCGCTGTTCCGCCTCGACGTTGACAGCCTGGTAGCCGTGGACCGGGTCCATCAGCGGTGGCAGGTAAAGCTGCGCGAAGTCGGCTCGGGAGAAGCCGGCATTTCGGTCGGGCGCCCATTGCATCGGCGTGCGGACGCCATCGCGGTCGCCGAGGTAGATGTTGTCACCCATAAGCAGCTCGTCGCCGTAATAGAGGACCGGGCTGCCCGGCAGGGACAGGAGTAGCCCGTAGAGCAGCTCGGCCACGCGCCGGTCGTTTTCGACCAGAGGGCCCAGGCGTCTCCGGATGCCGAGGTTCCTGCGCATCCTCGGGTCGTGGGCATACTCGTTGTACATGTAGTCGCGCTCTTCGTCGGTCACCATCTCCAAGGTGAGTTCGTCGTGGTTGCGCAGGAAGATCCCCCATTGGCAGCCGTCGGGAATCGGGGGGGTCTGGGCGAGGATCTCGGTGATCGGGAAGCGCTGCTCACGGCGAACGGCCATGAACATCCGGGGCATGAGCGGGAAGTTGAAGCACATGTGGCACTCGTCGCCGTCGCCGAAGTACTCGGTGACGGCGCTTGGCCACTGGTTGACCTCTGCGAGCATCAGCCTGCCGGGGTAGGAGACGTCCATCTCGGCCCGGATCCGGCGGAGCAAGTTATGGGTCGCCGGCAGGTTCTCACAAGACGTGCCCTCTGCCTTGAACAGGTACGGGACCGCATCGAGGCGGAACCCGTCGAGGCCGAGATCGAGCCAGAACCGGACGACTCCGAGCATCGCGTCGACGACCTCGGGATTGTCGTAGTTGAGGTCCGGCTGCTGATGGAAGAACCGGTGCCAGTAGTACTGCTGGCGCCGCTGGTCGAAGGTCCAGTTGGACGACTCGACGTCGCAGAAGATGACGCGGACGTCGGCGAAGCCGTGGTCGTCGTCGGCCCACATGTACCAGTCGGCCTTCGGGTTGTCGCGCGACGAACGGGACTCGATGAACCAGGGATGCTGGTCGCTGGTGTGATTCATCACGAGATCGGAGATGATCCTGATCCCGCGGCGGTGGGCGTCCTCCACGAGCGCTACCAGGTCGTCGATGTTGCCGATATCGGGTGCGACCGTCAGGAAGTCGCTGATGTCGTAGCCACCGTCATGAAGCGGTGAGGGATAGAAGGGCAGGAGCCAGACACAGTCGATGCCCAGCCACTGGAGGTAGTCGAGCTTCTGGCGCAGGCCCTGGAAGTCGCCTATGCCATCCGCGTTGGAATCGAAGAATCCTCGAGGGAGCAGCTCATAGAAGACAGCCTCCTCGTACCAGCGCGCGTCGTCCATGCTCGGACGTGGACGAGAAGCCATCTGCCCCGTCAGCCGAGCTCGGTTGCCCAGACGGGTGTCAAGACAAGTCCTCGATCGGGGAGCCGGCAACTGACGCTCACCGTGTCGACGATAGCTTGCTACACGCTGTGGAATGGGCGCGTTCTCCCGCCCGCAACGGCTTGTCGCTAGGTCGCGACCCGCTCCCGGCGGTACTGTCTCGCCGTGGATCGCTTCGTCCTGCACCCATCCGGCCCTCTGCACGGCACCGTGTGCGTGAACGGGGCCAAGAACTCGGTGCTGAAGCTCATGGCCGCCTGCCTTCTCGCCCCCGGCGTCCACCGCCTGGACAACGTGCCGGTCATCAGCGACGTCGCGATCATGTCGGACGTGCTTCGTGCCATGGGCGCCGATGTCGTCCACATAGGCCGAGGTCCCGAGGGGCACCTCGAGATCACCATCCCTGAGGACGTGACGCCCATCGCCCCCTATGAGCTCGTCGAGAAGATGCGGGC
>PLKG01000148.1 GCA_003140595.1 Acidimicrobiaceae bacterium
CCTAGCAACACCGGGTGGACGGATTCCAACACCTTGCCAAGGTGAGGGTCGCGGGTTCGAATCCCGTCGTCCGCTCCAAGAGAAGGTGGCAGGTCAAGGCTTTGAGAGGACCCAAAAGGGTCTTCCCAATCCGAGAACGCGAGCTCGATTCTCGTTCCCCGCTCTTGAGGCGGTACCTGATCCGACCGGTTGGCGGACCCTATTCTGCCTATAGTTATGCCTATGGAAGAGCTGCCACTGGCCGACGTGCGAAATCGGCTCTCAGAACTCGTCGCCGATGTGGAGCAGACTCACGCCCGGGTGACGATCACCAAGCATGGCCATCCGGCCGCGGTGCTCATTTCCCCGGACGATCTCGCCGCGATCGAAGAGACCCTCGAGATTTTGTCGGACCTTCGCGCAATGGCTGAGATCCGCGAGGCGCAGGCGCAGATCGAGCGGGGCGAGTACACCTCAGCTGAGGAGATGGCACGCGTCATCGAGGAGCGATTGCGCCGCGAGAGCGGCGCTGCGTGAGTGAACGTCACGACCTTCGCATCTACGGTCCGGCTCGCCGAGCCCTCGAACAGCAGTTGCCTCTCTCCGTGGCGCTCGCAGTGTGGGAGTTCTGCAACGGACCGCTGCGTGACGAGCCCCATGGTGTGGGGCGGTCACTTCAGCGAGAACTGTTGGGGTACTTCTCGGCCCGTCGGGGTGCCTATCGGGTCATCTACCGCATTGACGCCGAAGCCCGCGTGGTACTTGTCGTTCGCATCGAACACCGGGCCAACGTGTATCGGCCCCGCTGACCAGATTCGACTGCAGTCCCCGGTCCGGCCCACAAGCCGGCGGTGGTCCGGGTCCTCGGCGACGTGTCGCAGACCCGATCTCGCAAGGGGCCGTTTTCGCGTACGAGATGCCAACTTTCACCGGTCGTCGATCACGGTCTTCAAGCTGACGGGACAGCGATGGGGCACACTGGAATCGATGGGGTCGGAAGCGATCGATGCCGGGTGTCCCGCGCCGCCGAGGGCGCGCTGGCCGAGAATGCTTACGTGGCGTTCATCGACGTGCTCGTGCGTATGCGCTGGCTTGAGCCGGCCCATCTCGCGAGATGGCGACAGGGCCGAGTTGCAACACTGGAGAATGCCACTCAGGTGGATCCCGGGAAGTTGTCGGCAGCCATGGGGTGCGACTGGTTTCCAGGACGCTGACCATCGGTATGCGCCGGTGCCGATCGGGCAACGATTGCAAGCACCGAGGCGCCTGGGCCGGCCAGCCCGTTCGATAGTCAACGCCCGAGGCCGTGCATCCCCATACGAGGCTCCGAGCACAGGGCGGGGACGCGCGAGCAACAGAATCATTGCACTCGACCCCGCCCGAGAAATCCTCGCCCTGCTGATCGACTGGTGCCGCATCGATCACCAGAGTAGAAGCTGACAAAAGCAGCAATCTGTGCTTATCCGGAAGTAGTGAGCGGGTTCAACCGGTCGCGCGCTCTGCCTCATGGAGTGCCGCCGCCGGCCGGAGGGAGCCCGACACGGCGAAGGCGGCGACGAACAGCGCTGCAATCAACCACAGCGCACGGTCGAGGCCGACGGCCTGCGCAAGAAAGCCGATAGCAGGCGGACCAGCCAAGTTGGCCAAGTACCCGATGGAAGCCACAACACTGACGCGGGCCGCCGGGTTCGTACCGCTCGCAGCCGCAGCCGACATACCGAGAGGGAAGCCCATCGACACGCCGACCGCCCACAGAAGAACGCCGGCCAAGACCACCCACGGGCTGTGCCCAAGGATGAACAAGATGACACCGACTACCCCGAGAGCAGTGGTGAAGCGAATCGTGCGGACTCGGCCCAGACGGTCGACGACCGGGCTGCCAAAGATTCGGGCCGCGGCCTCGGCGATCGCGAAGGCCGTGAAAAAGAGGGCCGCGACGGCTGCGGTCTGACCGTGGCCGTTCCGGACGGCAAGGGTGAGCCAGTTGTTCGCCGAACCCTCTCCGAGTTCGACGCCGAGCATGACAACCCCGATCAACAGGAGGCGCCAGTCGAGCCAGCCCCGCAACCATTGGCGCACCTTCGCCATCCGGTCAGGCTTCACTTCCTCGACCAGCCCTCGTCGGCCAGGCGGGATGGCCGGAGCCGACACCAGAGCGACGACTCCAATCAGCACCGCTTCGCCGAAGAACTGGACCTGGGGGGTAATCCCGAGGGCGGCGCAGGCAGCACCGATGCCTGAGCCGACAGCGGCGCCGACCGACCAGGCCCCATGCATGCGAGGCATGAGCGTGCGCCCCGCCAGCTGCTCGATCGCCGATCCCTCCACATTGATCAGGACGTCAAGCAGACCGCTCGCGCAACCGATGGCGAAGAAGGCAACTGTCACGAGCGACACGGAGCGCAACGTCACGGCGATCCCAAGGAGGGTCATGCCAACGGCGACGATGAGGAGCGCCCCAGTAAGCGCACGGCGACTCCCCAGCCAGTGCAGGACCGGCGTCGAAACGACAAACCCTACGAAGGCTCCGACGGTCACGCCGCCGAGCAGCAGACCGATGGTCGCAGTGTCGATCCCGAGCTCGACCTTTAGGGTCGGAAGCCTCGGCCCCCACGCCGCAACGGTTATCCCACCCACCCCGAAGGCAGCGACAATCGCCCGCTGCCACCGCCGCAGGGCGTTGATTTCGATAACCGCCCTCATTTGGCCTCCAAGCCCGCACTGCGGGTCGACAGCCACCTCGCACAGTGCAAACGGTGTCGTGCCGTGACGGGCGCTGCAGCCCGCGGGTGCTCGGCGACCCCCGCCGTGGCATCGCCCGCCATCACACCCGTTCGACGGTTAGCCCGAGCGCTTCGAGCTGCGCGGTCGCGCTCGGGGGGGCGTCGGTGACCAGCCGATCGACGGCCGACAGCGGGCAGACATGAGCGAAGGCCACCTCCCCGAGCTTGGACCGGTCGGCGACGGCGATCGTGCGGCCGCAGGAGGCAACAGCAGCTCGCTTTACGCGGGCGTCCGCCGGCACGTGGGTGGTCACCCCGTTGACTTCGTCGATCCCGCAGACACCGAGCACGAACGTGTCGAAGCGGAGCCGCTCGAAGGCCACCTCGGCGAGGTCCCCGGTTACCACGAGTTCTCCGGTACGGACATCGCCGCCGGGGGCGATGAGGCGCACGTGGTCGTCGTACGCCAGGTCGACGAGCGTGCGGATGCCCAACGGCATCACCGTCACCGGCCGGCCCCGCAAAGCACGCCCGACCTCGGCGGCGGTGGTGCCGGCGTCGAGGGCGACCGTCTCGCCGTCTCCGATAAGGGCAGCGACGGCAATACCGATCCGCTCCTTTGCCTCGGCTCCCTCGAATGCCCGGACGACATAGGGCTTCTCGTCGGCTCGCAGGCTGGCGGCCAGGGCAGAGCCGTGAACCCGGCGAACCACGCCGTCGCGCTCGAGAAGGTCCAAATCTCGGCGGACTGTCATCTCTGAGCAGCCCAGCTCCGCGGCCAGCTCGTTCACCGGCACCGAGCCGCGCCCGTTCACCGCCTCCGCCAGCACCCGCCTACGCGCCTTGGCTTTCACCCTTTCACCAACCCGAGGCGAGCGAGAACCGGCTCCGGACCGATATAGAGGTAGGCCTCCATCCCCACACGGGCGGCAGCGACGACATTGGCCTCCCGGTCGTCGATGAACAGCGTGGTCTCGGAGTCGAGATCGAAACGCCCAAGCAGCACCTCGTAGATCTGCGGGTCAGGCTTGGCGACGCCCTCAAAACCCGAGACGACCCTGCCCGCAAACCAGCTCAGGAACTCGTACCGGCGCCGACGTTTGGGGTACGTCTCCGCCTCCATATTAGTAAGGGCGTAGCAGGCCAAGCCACTGTCGACGAGCTGGCGAAGCAGCGCCACCCCATCGTCGAGCGGACCGGCGACCATCTCCTCGCCCCGTTCGCACCATGCCCAGATCAGCCCGGCGTAGGCTGGCCAGCGCCTGGTCAAGACGGCGCAGGACTGGGCCGTGACCGCCCCCCGATCGTGAGGATCGTGCCACAGCCACGTACAGACGATGGCGAGGAACCACTCCATCTCTAACGGGTCCGGGATGAGCTTGCGGTAGAGGTGGCGGGGATCCCAATCGAGCAGCACCCCTCCCACGTCGAACACCATCGCTCCAAACGTTCGATCAGAGTTTCTGTTCGTTCGCACAGAACAATTGTTAGCGCCATCGCTGGCGTTGTGCACTAACGGGACCGCCAGCGCCGCGGAGTTCCCCTGCCTGCTCGGTGGCCTCGACCCCATTCAGTGGATTGTGATGAGCGTGTTCCCGCGACTATGGCTCTTCATATCGCAGATCCGTATGGCGAGCAAGCACCTCGAAATCAGCGTCCGCATGCAAGATCGATAGGCCCGTGCGAATGGTGATGCTCGCGATGAGGCAGTCGATGAACTTTCTTACCGTTTCCCCGTTGCGGCGGCAGATTCGATACATGCATCGACGCGCACACAGCGCCTCGTGAGCTCTCGATCCAGGGCGCTCACAAACAGCGAGAACTGTCGGCTGACTGCTGGGGCTCCACGTGCGGTCCGTGCCTATCTGCCCGTAGTAACGCGTGTTACTACGGGGCGGACTTGGCAGCACTTCCGGACGATGAGACGGACGGAGCCCACGTCGACGGACGGGGCAACACTGGATGCACGGATTCCATCACCTCGCCAAGCTGAGGGTCGCGGGTTCGAATCCCGTCGTCCGCTCCAAGAAGTGCAGGTCAGGGGCCCGCAGAGGGTCACTGATTCGCGTTGGTAGACCGGTGCGTCTCTATCAGTATTACTGAGGGGTGGTCTTGACAGGGGTGGTCTTACGCAGTGGTCTTACACAGGATCCGCTTGGTCGCGGAAGGCGAGAAGCGGTCAGGGCGCGTGGCGATCAGTCGACCCCCTGACTACTAGGGTCCCCTCGTGGTGACGGGTACCACCTCCCAGCCGGGTGCCACTGATCATCGCGAACAGGTCATTCACAGCAGCGGCGCCTAGTTTCTCGAGGTTCATGTCGACCGTGGTCAAGGCGGGCTCGGTCTCCTCGGCGAAGACCGTCCAGTTGTCGTATCCCGTGACGGCGACATCGTCTGGGACTTTGCGGCCAGAGGCGACAACTGCCTCGACTACCCCGGCTGCAATCTGATCAGAACCGCAGGCAATGGCATCTAGGTCAGGAGCGTCGGCCAGGACGTCTCGCGCCGCCTGGCTTGCCCAGCGTTGTGACCACTGGCCGTACCTGACGCCGCCGACAAGCTGCAGGCCGTGCTCTTCGAGGGCGTGGCCGATCCCCAGGACTCGCTGCTGGACCGCCGGTGAGTACTCCGGACCGGTGATGTGGGCTATGCGGGCCCGGCCAACCTCGACCAGGTGGTTGACGACGGCGACCGCGCCTGCGAAGTCGTCTACAAGATGGACGACATCCCTCGGGTTCGTTGTCCGACCATGAACGTAAACGCTTGGGATCTTGGCCGAGGCACTGATCGAAGGAGTTAGTCCCTGGTTGTCCCCGACGATGAGCAGGCCGTCGACGTTCCGCTGGCGGAGCATGGCCGCCAGGTCAGCGAGGCGGTCGACAACTTCTCGGGCGTCCGCGATGATCGCCGAGAGCTGCCACTGTTCGAGCATGGATTCTGCGCCGATGACAATAGGCATCGCAATGCGGTGGATCATGGGGTCCCTGAGCAGGACTCCGATGGTGCTGCTACGACCGCTCGCCAAGCTCCTGGCCACGAGGTTGGGGGAGTAGGAGAGCTCCCTGGCTGCTCGAAGCACTCGTTTCCGGGTGACCTCGGAGATCCGGTCCCTTCCGTTGATCGCCTTGGACGCGGTGGTGAGCGACACCCCGGCCAGTTGGGCCACCTCTGTGAGCGTGGATTGTCGGTCCGCCTGCACGAGCCAAGCATATTCACGACGAGGAACGACCCCGCTGACGTGCGGGTGGTCCGAAGCTCTTCCCGGTCACCCACAAGCCGCCGATGCCACCGCGCAGGCGTAGCTTGCCCATCCGCAGTGGCGTCATGCCCACATATCGAGGAAGCGCTTCTGCACCTTGGCGCCGCCAGTGTCTGCAGAAAAGAAAGGGCAACTCTTTCACGCAACTCCTTGAACCGAGCTTCAGACTGAGGTAGCGTTTCCTCAAGCTGACAACAGGCACCAAGGGATGACCTGCCAGCGAGAGGTGACAAGGGAAAAGGCCACACTCGAGCAAAGGGACGTATGGAAGCAAGCCATCTGGCGCCGCCGGTGTTGGCTAGGCGCCCCACGCCGAACGTCGCTGGCGACGGCCCGGTCAGCCCGACGGGCGGCGCGATTGCGCATTTCCGGCCTCTCGGCCTACGCGAAGTGGTATTGGGAGAGGGCTGCGAACTTGGCGATTGGCAGCGGCGCAACAGCGCCAGAACTCTCCCTCACTGCGTGGAGCAGGTCCGGATCTCGGGCGGCGTCCGGAACTTGGAGCGTGTGGCTGAGGGTCGCGGCCAGAACGGGCCGCACGAAGGCATGCACTTCTCGGACTCCGACGTCTACAAGGTCGTGGAGGCCGCCGCCTGGGATAGCATTAGAGGGCTCTGCGGCGGGGTGCAGGAGTTCGGCGAGGAGGTCAGCGCCCTGATCGCGCGCGCTCAGCGCGAGGATGGCTACCTCAATTCGTGGGTCCAGGGCCAACACCCCGATCTGGCCTGGAGGGACCTGCGTTGGGGCCACGAGCTCTACTGCGCAGGCCATCTGCTCCAAGCCGCGGTGGCCGGCCGGCGGACCGGCAGCCGACCGGACTTGTTCACCGTGTCGAGCAGGTTCTTCGAGCACTTGCTCGAGACGTTCTCCATGAGCGATGGCGATGGCCGGCTCGTGGGCGTCTGCGGTCATCCAGAGGTGGAGACCGCCCTAGTGGAGTTCTACCGCCTGACGGGCGACGTGCGGGCGCTGCAACTCGCCATCAGGCAGGTGGACTTTCGGGGAAGGGCGGACGTTGGACTGCCGACCTCCGGCCTGCTGGGCGACAGTCGGTTCCCTCTGTCATATTTCTTGCACCATGCGCCCGTTCGCGAGCGCGCGTCGGCTACGGGCCACGCAGTGCGTGAGCTCTACTTGCAGGCGGGAGTCGTCGACGTTGCGGTCGAAACTCACGACCACGAGCTGCTGCGTGCGTCCGAGACCATCTGGGAGGACCTGTTCGGTAGCAAGACTTACGTCACCGGTGCACACGGCTCTCGCCATCGCGACGAGTCGATCGGGGACGCCTATGAACTACCGAGCGATCGCGCCTATGGGGAGACATGTGCTGCTATCGCGAGCTTTCAATGGAACTGGAGGCTCCTACTGGCGACCGGCCGGGCCCGTTACGCCGAAGCGATGGAGCGCGTGCTCTGGAACACGATCGCGGGGGCGGTCTCCCGGAACGGGACAGGGTTCTTCTACTCCAACGCACTGCACTTGAGAACTGGTCACGATGATGCAGACGAGGACTCTCCGAACCATCGCCTCGGCTGGTACGGGTGTTCTTGCTGCCCACCGAACCTGGCCCGCCTCATGGCGAGCATCCAGGCCTACTTGTTGACGCGCGATGCCTCTGGGTTGCAGGTGCACATGCCCTTCAGCGGGACAGTTTCTACTAGCGTCCCAGGTGGGGCCGTGGAGCTCACGCTGCAGACCGGTCATCCTTGGTCGGGGGACACCGACATTGAGGTGACGCAATGCAGTTCTACCGAGCGCTGGGACCTGTCGTTGCGCTTCCCCGATTGGGCCAGCAAGGAAGGCACGCGAATAGCGCTGAACGGCGAGCATGTCGAGGCCTCGTGGGACGGCTCCTACATCACGGTCTCCAGGCATTGGCGCCCCGGCGACCGCCTCCAGGTGTCTAGTTCAATGCCCGTGCTGGTACTTAGGCCGCACTGGAGAGTCGACGCCGTCCGCGACTGTGTTGCAGTCCAACGGGGCCCGTTGGTGCACTGCCTCGAGGCCGACGACTTGGGGGAAGGTGCAGTCATAGAAGACGTTGTCCTAGACGGGGCCCGGCCGCTCGAGGCGACCTACGACGTGCCCGCCGGCCTCGAAGGCTATGTCAAAGTGGCTGTCCACGCCTGGGGAGGACAGATTGACGGCCCAGACAGGCAACTCTACGCCGCGGAGGATGAGAGCAGCCTCAGCACCAAACCCTCACGCCTGACTTTCGTTCCGTATTTCGCCCGAGGCAACAGGGTTTCAACCGCTATGCGGGTCTGGGTCTCGGCCCCCTCTGTGGCAGGGTCATTGGGTCGAAGGTCAGTCAAGACAGCACCCGGGAGCGCTTCTTCGAGACAGCACCGCGCCTCGACATCGGATGGGGGACTGAAGACAGCTGGATCGGGAATGGCACCCTCTGCTCCCATCGAGCAGACCGGCTCTTCTTAAGGGAAGGCGAAGCGAATGGCAACCTTCAGGCGCGATACGTCTGGGTTCACGGTCCGAGAGGGTCGTGAGACCCTCCAGGTCGAAGCATGGGGGGACAACAGTGTGCGAGTTCGTTCCACGCTAGGGCCTTGCATAACAGAGACGCCCGGCAGTGCTCTGACTGAGCCTGGGCCCGCCCAATTCAGCGTCGAGATCTCCGACGACCGAGCCCGCATGCGCAATGGCGACCTTGTGGTTGAGGTATCGAGCCAGGACGACAGCTCCTTCCTGGGCTTTCCGCCCTTGCTGCGCTTCTTCGGTTCAACCGGCGAGGAGCTGTTCAGCGAGAGTGTCCCCCATTTCAGTGCCCCGCCACAACGCCGATATGCACCAGCCGGCGGAGACCTTTCCCGCTGCGAGGTCACGTTCGACGCTTTCCCGGGAGAGCGCATCTATGGCCTAGGCCAGCACCAGCACGGCCTGTTGGACCAGAAGGGCGCCGTCATCGAGCTCATCCAGCGCAATACGGAGGTGTGCATACCTTTCGCGCTCTCGAACCGCGGCTATGGATTCTTTTGGAACATGGCAGGAGTGGGCCGCGTCGAGCTCGGCACCAATCGCACTAGGTGGGTCGCAGACGGAGCGCGGCAAATCGACTATTGGGTAACTGCAGGTTCCTCACCGGCCGAGATCGTCAGCCGCTATACCAAGATGACCGGGCTTTCCCCCATGCTGCCGCAATGGGCTTCGGGCTTCTGGCAGTGCAAGCTCCGTTACCGGTCCCAGCACGAGCTTCTCGAGGTCGCGCGCGAGCACAAGCGCCGTGGGCTCCCTCTCGCCGTCATCGTCGTCGATTACTTCCATTGGACCCGTCAAGGCGAGTGGAGATTTGATCCCTCCGAGTGGCCGGACCCGCAAGCGATGGTTGACGAGCTCCGCGAGCTGGGAGTCGAGCTCATGGTTTCCATTTGGCCCACTGTGAACCCCGACAGCGTCAACTACGCTGAGATGGACCGGCGGGGGCTGCTCGTGGGCAGTGCCAGGGCGTTGCCTCTCCACCTTCCCTTTTGGGACAAGGTCAACAAAGGTCCGGCCTTCGTGCGCTATTACGACGCGACAAATCCCGAGGCCCGCGAGTACATCTGGGCAAAGGTCACAGACGGTTATGGCCGCTATGGCATCAGGACGTTCTGGCTCGATGCCTGCGAACCGGAGATGCGCCCTGAGGACCCTGAAGACGCCTTGTACTACCTCGGCCCAGGCATGGCAGTGCAGAACGTTTATCCCCGCGAGCACGCACGTGGCTTCGCCGAAGGGCTCCGGGCGAGCGGCGAGGACGACGTGCTGCTGCTTTGCCGCTCGGCGTGGGCCGGCAGTCAGCGGTACGGAGCCGCAGTGTGGTCAGGCGACACCGACTCCACGTTCGAAGCACTTGCCGCCCAGATCCCGGCCGGCTTGAACATTGCCATCTCGGGGATCCCGTGGTGGACGACCGACATCGGTGGTTTCAAAGGGGGTGACCCGAGCTCGCCGTACTTTCGAGAGCTGGTGGTGCGCTGGTTCCAGTTCGGCGTCTTCTGTCCGCTCTTCAGGCTCCACGGCGTCAGGGAGCCGGACCCCCTGGTCGGCTCGGAGCAGACTGGGGGCCCCAATGAGGTCTGGTCCTTCGGCGATGAGGCATACGGCATAATCCGGGAGCAACTCGCGGTACGCGAACGATTGCGCCCGTACGTCATGGCCCAGATGGCCGCGGCGGCCGCCACCGGCGTGCCACCCATGCGTGCCCTGTTCTTGGAGTTCCCCAACGAAACGCCGGCGTGGGAGGTACGCGACGAGTTCATGTTCGGTCCGGACATACTGGTGGCTCCCGTCACCGTGTACGGCGAACGGGCACGGGACGTTTACCTTCCCGAGGGCGCTTCATGGCTGGACGCCTGGACCGGGGCCCCCGTCAAGGGCAACGGCTGGACCACGGCAGAAGCGCCTCTGGAGCGCATACCCGTGTACCTGCGGCAGGGCGGAGCCTTGAACACCCTGTCCAGCGGCGAAAGAGGCCAATCCAGAGGGCGGCCGGACATCGACGTCTTGGCAACGGAGGGGCCGACTTGGCTCGGGCCAGCATGAGCGCGGTGACAGGCGTTCCATCCCAGAGCGTAGGAGCGGGACATGGACGTGGGGGTGCTCACGTCTCAGGGGTCAGAAAGGCCCGGGGGTTCACGCTCGGGCGTCGCCAACACCTCGCGGCCTGGCTGTTCCTCATGCCGGCCATCTTGTACGTGCTCTTCGCGTTCGCCCTGCCCATCATTTACAACATAATGCTGAGCTTCGAGCAAACCTCTCCGGCGACGATCGCCGATATCACCGCCCCGTTCGCCGGGCTCGCAAACTACCGCTTCATCCTTGATGACCCCACAAGCCGGACCGCCATTATCCACACCTTCGAGTTCACCTTCGGGTCGCTCGTCGGCCAGTTCATAATCGGCTTTTCCCTCGCCTTGCTGTTTACCCTCCGGTTCCCGGGGAGGACACTGGGGCGCTCGCTCATCATCGTCCCTTGGCTGCTGCCGCTGATCGTGACCGGGCTCATCTTCAGGTTCCTGTTCCAGCTCGAAGGTGGAGCGGTTAACCAGCTGCTTATTGACGTCGGATTGGTCCACCAGCCAATTGACTGGCTGGACAACCCTCACCTGGCTCTAGTGACGGTACTTATCGCGAACATCTGGCTCGGGGTGCCCTTCTTCACGCTCCTGCTCTACAGCGCTCTTCAAGACGTGCCAGTACAGGTCAAGGAAGCGGCCCTCATCGACGGTGCCGGCGCTTGGCAGAGGCTCCGCCTCGTCATAGTGCCGATAATCCTGCCCGTTATCGAGGTCACTCTGCTTCTCGGGTTCGTGTTCACCGTGAAGGTGTTCGACCTGGTGATCGCACTTACCGGCGGAGGTCCGGCCAACACGACGCAACTCATCACGACCTGGTCTTACAACTTGTCGTTCCAGCAGTTCTCCTTTGGCGAAGGTGCCGCGCTCAACAACGTGCTGCTCGTGCTGGCGATGATCTGCGCGCCGTTGTACCTGTACATGAGTCGGGGTTCCTTGAGGAGCAGCTCGGGAGCGGAGAAGTGACTCGTCTGCAGCGCTCGAGGACCCTGCGGTGGCTATGCACACTCGCGACGGTCGTTGCTCTCGTAATAGTGCTGTTCCCTGTGTACGCGGTCATCGTGGGCTCTTTCGAGTCTACTGAAACCCTGTTCAGCGGCACGTACTATTGGCTGCCGCACGCTGCCACACTTGACAACTACCGGACGGTGATCCAGGCGCAATCGGGCAACGTGCTGACGAGTCTCATCGTCGGCGTGGGGACGGCTGTGCTGGCCCTGGTCGTGGCGGTGCCAGCGGCCTATGCGCTTGCGAAGTACCGCTTGCGGGTGACCGTCGTCATAGTCAGTGCCCTGCTCGTGGCGCAGATAGTCCCCTCCATCGTCCTCGCCACTTCGCTGTTCGTCATCTTCCACTGGATCCACCTGGTGAACACGTACCCGGGCCTAATTATCGCCGATGGCACTTACGCCATTCCCTTTTCCATCCTCGTGCTGCGGGCCTTCTTCTTCAGCCTGCCGAACGACCTGACACAGGCAGCAAGAGTTGACGGTGCGTCTGAATGGCAGACGTTCCAACGCATAGTGATACCACTCGCGCGCTCGGCCCTGATAACGGTTGCGGTGTTCGCGTTCTTGAATGGTTGGGGAGACTTCATATTTGCATTGACCATCCTCAACGGCGCCACCATAGTGCCGGTCACGCTAGGGATCTACACCTATCTCGGGAATTACTCAACGCAATGGGGGGCAGTGATGGCCGCTGGTGCGTTCGCCATGGTGCCGGCCGCGGTGATGCTGGTGGTGGCACAGCGTTATATCGCAAGTGGCCTCACGGCGGGTTCGGTGGTGGGGTAGTAGCGATGAAGACCTTGCCAGATGTGAGAGAGGTGCGGGTGAGGGTGGGCGCGCCCGCCTCATCGAAGTGCCCGAAAGGGGGTGAGAGACAAGACCAAGGTAGCAAGCTGGGCAGTTTCACCTTGTAAACGACGGTTGAATTGGTTGTCCACTGCCAGAAGAGAAGGAGAAACCGACAATGAAAGTATTCGGGAGAAGGCGGCACCTGGGGCTCGCAGTCGTGGCTGCCGCGATGTTTGTCGTGGTGGGGTTGTTGCAGGTAGGCGTGTCAGCCGCGACCTCCGCCCCACGGGCGACCTCAATAAACCTCACTGAGGAGGACTACTTCAACACCCCTGGCCAGATCGCCGCATTGGCCGCGTACGCCAAGAAGTTCGAAGCTGCGCACCCCGGTGTGACGATAACGAGAGAGTATGTACCCTTTGCCAATCTGGACACGAAGCTTCTTACGCAAGCCGCGGGCCAAGACCTGCCCAACCTGTTGGCCGTGGACAACCCGTTCGTGTCGACGATGATATCGACAGGCCAAGTAGTGCCCCTCAGCGCTATCAAGGGCTTCAGCACCACGGGGTACTTCCCGGCCGTGATTAACGAAGGCCTGTCGGGTGGCAAGTACTACAGCCTCCCGGTGGCCGGCTTCAACTCGATCGCGTTGATCTACAACATCCCCATGTTCAAGGCGGCCAACGTCACCCCTCCGAAGACGTGGGCACAGCTGGTGACCGACGCCAAGGCCCTGACGACTCCGAAACATTACGGAATTGCTTTGACCTGTGAGGCTGCAGAAGACACCACCTGGCAGTGGGAGCCGTTCTTCTGGAGCAACGGCGGCGCTTTCACGTTCGCCAATATCGCGTCTGCGCCGGGAGTACAGGCCCTGAGCCTGTGGCAGGAGCTCATAACCGACGGATCGGCATCGAAGGCTTGCCTCGACTGGAGCCAGACTCCGGCGGCGTCGAGCCAGTTCGAGGCGGGCAAGGCCGCGATGATGGTCAACGGCCCCTGGAACTTCTCAGGCCTCAACCTGGCCCACATGTACTACGGCAAGCAATTTGGGGTCGTCCCCGTTCCGGTCCGTGTGGCTGGGCAACACGTGATCGTGCCGTTGGGCGGCGAGGACTGGATGGTAGGCGCCAGTGGTGGCACTGCTGCCCAGCAACTGGCTTTCGACTACATCGAAGGAATGCAGTCGCCTTCGGCGGAGTTGTCGCTGTCGAAGCTGTTCGGGTACCTGCCGCCTAAGGAAGCCGTTGCCAAGACCTTCGTGCAGCAGGAAGGCGCTGCGTGGAGCGTGTACGCCAACCAAACCATTTACGCCCATCCGCGTACTCTTGGCCTGGGTGTGAAATACCCGAAAGTTTCTGAGGCAGTATGGACTGCCATACAGGCTGGATTGTCGGGTTCTCAGTCCGTGAAGTCCGCATTGACGACAGCACAGTCGCAGATAAAGTCAATATTGGCCGGTTAGAAGGCAGGGGAGCAGCAGTCGACGCCCAGGCGTGGGTGGTTGCTACCCGCCGAGCTAGTTGAAGAAGTTCTTGACAGCAGCCCGGTACCGCTTGTCACGAGACTCTGGCGGCGGTACCGGGCAGCCTGGCATGACAGTGTCTTGGCCCCAGGGGTTTGCGGAGGCGCCCAACGTGACAGGTCCGGCCGACGGGCCGGGTTCCGGTGGGGGCGCCTGATGGAGAATTCGTCGGCCATGTCGGTGGGCAGCGGCCCGCGTCCGGCGGCGCTTCGCAGGCAACGTGCCTCGTGAGATTCAGAAGGAAGGAATGGAGATGTTAGAAGGCGTCAATCTGCGAGACGATCGATACTTTTACGTTCCTTCACCGGTTCTACAACCAGCGACCCCACGGCGTGTCGAATACCTCACGTCCGCCAGTATCGTCGAGGAACTCTCGAACGGAGTACTGCTTCGAGCAGTAACAGTGACCGGCTCACCGGTCACCCTCCAGGTTCGACTTGTCGGGACCGCCGGCGCGGTGCACGTGCTCACTCGAAGCGACGGTGTGGCCGCTGCGCCCCGGCTTCCACTTGCTCGGGAACTTCCTGAGCCACAGGTGCGGATAGAGCAGGAGCGTCACGAGTTGCGTCTTGTGGGCCCTTCCGCAACTGTGCGAATCGAACTCGAGCCGGTCCGCGTGTCGATCGTCGCTGGTGCATTGGTTCTTACTGAAGACCGCTCTACACAAGACGCGAGTGACCAGCTTGTTACATTGCCCTTGGGCTTCATGCGCCTCGCGAGCGGCACAATCGCCTACCTCGAATCCTATGTTGCAGAGCCGGATGAGCACTTCTACGGGCTCGGTGAGCGGTTCACCAACTTTGACAAGCGCGGCCAGCTAGTCTCGTGCTGGAACCACGACGCGCTCGGGTGCTTGAGCGAACAGAGCTACAAGAACGTCCCGTTCTTCGTATCGAGTCGCGGATACGGCGTCTTTGTCGATACAACAACTAACGTGCATTTCGACCTCTGCCATTCGAGTCAGGCCACCTGGTCTCTTGTCGTCCCTGACGAGCAGCTGAGCTATTACGTCGTTCTTGGCGAGCCGGCGAGTTGTCTCTCGCAATACCAGGAGCTCGTTGGCGGACCAGAGCTGCCGCCACCGTGGGCTCTTGGCTCCTGGATCTCATCGGGATTCACGCCCTACGCCGCAACCGATGTGCGGAACATGGTGGAGGAACTTGACGCTCAGGATATTCCGTGCGACGTCATCAACTTTGACTGCTACTGGCAGCGCTTCGGAAGTTGGTCGGACCTTCAGTGGAATGCGGACTGCTTCCCGGACCCGGCATCGTTGCTCAGCGATCTTGCCAGCGCTGGGGTGAAGACCTGCTTGTGGATTAACCCATACATTGGTATCGAGAGCCCGTTCTTTCAGCTCGCCGAGGAGGCAGGCTATTTCCTGCGCCGCCCAGACGGCTCGGCGTGGGTGGGCGCTCTTTGGGGGGCTTTCCACCCGAACGTCGCCGTGATCGACGTAACCAATCCAGCGGCGCTCAACTGGTGGAAAGCAAGGCTGAAAGAGCGCGTCGCCGAGGGAGTTGTCGCGTTCAAGACCGACTTCGGCGAGGCGATCCCCACGGATGTCGTCGCCCACGATGGGATGTCGGGCGACAGGCTTCACAACGCCTACAGCCTGATCTACAACGATGCAGCCGCTGAGGCCCTTCGCGAGGCAGGCGTTAGGGCACCGATGCTTTGGGGCCGCTCGACCTGGGCAGGTGGACAGCGTCACGTAGCACAGTGGGGCGGCGATCCCAACTCCAGCTGGCAAGATCTTGCCGCGACTTTAAGGGCAGGACTATCAATGGCGATGTCTGGCCACGCTTTCTGGAGTCACGACATCGGTGGGTTTCACGGCACACCTACTCCGGAGCTTTTCGTGCGGTGGGCCCAGTTCGGCCTTCTCTCACCGCTTAGTCGGTTCCATGGAAACTCATCTCGTCGGCCGTGGGACTTTGGCGAAGAGGCCCTTACGGCGGTACGCGAGGTGGCGAAGTTGCGAAGCGCTCTGCATCCGTACTTGTACGGCGCAGCGCGAGAGTCTGTCACGACAGGCGCGCCGATCTTGCGACCAATGGTCTACGCATTTCCGGAACTGTGTGAAGCGATAGGCGCGGACCTGCAATACCTTCTTGGCCCAGACCTGCTTGTCGCGCCGATCTATCGCGAGGGCGGACGACGACCGGTGTGGTTCCCACCGGGAGTCTGGCTCCCATACAAGGGCGGACCCTCAGTGGTTGGACCAGGATGGCACAACGTCGAACTCGCCCTCGATACCGCTCCGCTTTGGCTGCGAGCCGGTGCTTCGATTCTTATGACCTCGCCACACAACCGGGTCGGTGAGGCGAAATACGCGGACCTCAATCTCCTATTCGTGGGGGAACTCGACCAACTCGAGCCGACCAGCTTGTCGCTGATCGGGTTTGAGGACCCGGCTGTTCGCGTCGAACGCGGCACTTCGGGAGCGCTCTCGGTCCAAGTGGCGGATAGTCTGCCGCCGCTCTCGCTGCAAGTTCTAGGCGCAACTGGCACCATGGCGGCCGCTGCGGCGCAGCTGAACGGTGCGTCAGTGACCATCAGCGAAATTGCCTCGCTCTGCCCGCTGCCACGGAGCCGATGACAAGGTCGCCGTTCCACCGATCAAGCTCGGCAGAGCGCGAGTCGTGCTGCCGAACGGGGATGCCCAAAAAAAGTGGGGCGCTACAAAGCGTCGCCTGGAGAAGGAACGAAAAACTGCAATCGGTGCGCAAGAACCTGTCAGCGGTTGCCGCCGATCTTCCGGCTGCGCTGCTCGACACCTGGTTGGCCGTAGGGATAATCGGCGGCACCAGGGTCGCTGGCTGCGTCTAGCCGTTCGGTCTCCACTGGCGAGAGGTGGAGGTCTGCCGCACCGAGGTTGTCCTCGAGTTGTTCGAGCGTACGCGCCCCGAGGATCACCGAGGTGACGGTGGCGCGGTCCACGAGCCATGCCAGTGCTACTTGGGCCATCGAGGCCCCCCGAGCCACGGCGATCTCTTGCACCGCTGCGATTACGTCCCAGGTTCGCTCGACACCGCTCCTGCGATCATAAGCCTCGACCCCCCTGTTGGGATCCTCACCTAACCGGGTGGCACCCTTCGGACGCTCGTCCCGCC
This sequence comes from Acidimicrobiaceae bacterium, assembly GCA_003140595.1. Taxonomy (GTDB): domain Bacteria; phylum Actinomycetota; class Acidimicrobiia; order Acidimicrobiales; family Bog-793; genus Fen-455. The sequence continues at coordinate 16,973 of PLKG01000148.1, forward strand.
GGTACTTTCCAGTGAGCCACCCGCCACCTAGAGGCGACCATGGCAGCAGACCCAAGCCCTCAGCGCTGCATGCCGGGATGATCTCCCACTCGATCTCTCGCACCAGAAGGTTGTATTGCGGCTGTAGCGTGACCGGTCTCGACAAGCCCCTGACGTCTGCTACGTCCACGGCCTTTTGCAACTGCCAGGCGGTGAAATTGGAGAGACCTACGTAGTGGATCTTGCCGGCACGAACGGCATCGTCGAGGAACTGCAGGGTCTCCTCGATCGGCGTGTAGGGATCGTGAGCATGGACCTGGTAGAGGTCGATCGTCTCCAGGTTCAAGCGACGCAGCGAGTCCTCGAGCGCGCACGCGAGGTGCCGACGCGACAGCCCAACGTCGTTCGGCCCCGTGCCCATGGGGAACCGTCCCTTGGTGGCGAGCACGACCTGGCGGCGGACATCGTTCGAGCGCGCGGCGAGCCAGCGCCCGATGATCTGTTCTGACACCCCGGCGCTGTACACGTCGGCGGTATCGATCAAGGTACCTCCGACCTCAACGAACCGGTCGAGCTGCGCCCAGGCAGTGTCTTCGTCTGCCTCGTTGCCGAAGGTCATCGTCCCCAACGCCAAGGTCGACACGGCGCAGCCACTCCGACCAAGCGTGCGGTACTCCATCTCTTGTGTGTCCTTTCTTGTCACGACTACGAATTTCAAGAAAATCAGCCGCGCGTACCAGGTCACCACCGTCCATCGCCCGGCTGGCCCGGGCCTTCAAGCCCAGA
>PLKG01000067.1 GCA_003140595.1 Acidimicrobiaceae bacterium
CTGCTACATCCGTGGGTGGGATCCACCACCTCGTGAAGCCGCTCGGGCAAGATGCGTCGGGGTGGCGCATCGGAGGTGAGTGGTGGCGAAGCAGGGACGCAACGAGCGGTGCCGGTGCGGGAGTGGTCTGAAGGCGAAGTACTGCTGCGACTCACCTTGCGGGCCGTCGCCTGACGCCGCCGACCGGTCCTTCCTCGCTCGGGCGATCCGCGATTCGATCCCCGCACTCGTCGCCCTGCGGGCGAACGGAGGACCTTCGAACTACATCGATGACGTGCTGGAGCTCCCGGCGCACTTTCCCGAGCTCGTAGTGTCGCTGCCCGCCCTCGTCGACCCCGAGCTCGATGCGCTGCTCTTTGCCTGCGAGGTGGGCGATGGGCAAGCTGTCCGCGACGTCATCGCGAAGGTCAGCCGTCGCTTCCACACGGTGGCCGAGCGCGCCCGCCTCGCACGCGTGATCGTGCGACTTCGGGACGAGGAATCGATCGACGAGATCGTCGCCGTCCTCGCACTTGTCGACCTCCGACGGGACGACGCCTCCGCACTCCTTGAAGCTGCCGTCCTACAGGCGGCGAGAATGCGAGCGGGTCGCGTGCGGACTCCGTCCGGGTTGCTCATCGCTTCGTAGCCGAAGCGATGCCTGAGCGTCGCTTCCTGATGGCTCTCCGCGTCGGCGCGAGGGAAGCGGTGAAGAGCGACCGAGCGGAGCGAGGGAGTCCGAAGGACGCGGAGCGCTCTTGACGGCGAGGGAGCGTTGACGCAGGCGTTGGGTCAGCGAGCGCGCCCTGGTAGTGGTGGGCAGTAGCCGCCGCGGTCCAAGAGCGCAAGCGCGATCAGGTGCTCGGGATCCTTGAAGCCGAAGGCCATCCGGTGCAGCACGCGGAGTTTCGTGTTCGTCGACTCGACCAACGCGTTCGACAGGCGGTTGAGCATCGCCGCCTCGATGCCCGGAAGGTTCCTTCTGATCTTGCGGCCGAGCTCGACAAATGCCGGGATGCGCGAGCGAGCCGCCCAGGAGAGCCAGTCCTCGATCATTACGAGCGCGAGCACTCCCTTGGTGCGGATCGCGATCCGAAGCTGTTCCTTCAGCAGGTACGCCCTGTAAAGGCGCGAGTTGACCCGTGCGATCGCGGAGAGCCTCGCCTCCTGGCGGGCCGTCAGGTCCTCGGGGTTGCGCCAGAGGGCGAACCGGCAGCCCTTCAGCTCTTTGGCGTGCTCGCGCATGCCGAGACGCCGGGCCTCGTTCCAGACCTCGCGTCGCACCTCGTCGAGGGCATCGGTGGCCCACTGCACCACGTGGAAGCTGTCGATGCAGAGGGTGGCATTCTCGCAGCGACTGGCGACCACGTCTGCGATCCACTCCGCCGCATCGGCCGAGACGAGGCGGATCTTCTGGCAGCGATCCTCCCCCAAGAGGTGGAAGAAGCCGTTCAGCGTCTTCTTGTCGCGCCCGACCGCCGCCCAGACGAGACGGCCGGTGTCGTGGCAGACCACGATCGTCAAGTAGCGGTGGCGGCGCTTGTAGCTGATCTCGTCGATTCCGATCCGAACGAGTCCGTCGAAGGGGTCGTGTGCCGCGCGGCCGTCCGCGACGACACGGGCGACGATCGAGCCGACGCTGCGCCAGGCGATCCGCATCAGCTCGCCCACCGCCGACTTGGGTGTATGGGTCGCAAGCCAGGCGACCTCGTCGTCGAACTCCAGGGTGTGGCCGGCGCCATGTCGTGCCCAGGGCACCTGGGCGACCGTCGGCCCATGCGTGGAACAGTTCACCCGCGGGGAGTCGGACTCGAGAAAGCAGCGCACCGTGCCGAGGTCGAGCGCCCGCCATCGTCGGTGTCCTTCGCCGCGGTCATAGCCGGGGGCTCGCTGCCCGCAGATCCCGCAGCGGCGCTTGGTGTGCCGCCTCGGTCGGACGTGAGCGACAACGACGTCGTCCTCCTCGTCGACCTCCACCGCCTCGATCACCGTCGCCCGGTCGACACCGAGCACGCGACGCCATACGTTGGCACCGAGCACGCCGCCTCCTCTGTTTGTCTCGTTCTGAACCTTTGACAGTCCAGAAACCTAGGCAAGAGGCGGCGTTGCTCGCGTCTCAGCTGGTCATGGCACCCACGGAAGAGTCAGGAGAGCCCCATTTCGTGTGCCCTTGTCGGCTCGGTTTCGAAGGGGGAGCATGCCGGCGCGCCGGAGCATCTCAAGACCATCGGAGATTTCCAAGGTGCGCGCTATCTTCGTCAGCTCCTACCGCTCAAGACACCAGCCGAATACGACCCGTCTCCAGTGAGTGCCGCCCAGGCTCGAAGGGCGGTAGAGGCGGCCAAGCGCCTAGTCGAACATGCCGAACGGAAGCTCAACGCGGCCCTGCCGCGTTAAGGAAGCTTGGAGGGCGGCCCTCGCGCTGGGAAGTTCCGGGACTCGAACAGCTCATGAATAGAGTCGTTTCATGCTCAGATTCCGGAGCCATCCCGACCGAGTTCCGCCGCGATATTATCGCGCGTCCGCTGCCGACCGTGAACGTTCGCCGAGGACAAAACCCTTTGAGTTATAAGGCATACAAGTTCGCGCCAGTTCGCCAAAGTCCCAGGAGGGAAGCTTGAGGGGCTAGTGCCCGCAAGGGCGTGTGGGAAAGTCCCCCCCCGACGCGAAATGCGTCGTCGTGGAACATCCCGTGGTAGTTCAAACTCGGACGATCTTGAGCCCGGGCACTTCGACGTAATCCTCGTCCTGGGTTACGACCGGTATCCCTAGCGACATGGCCGTCGCGGCGATCCAGGAGTCGTTGACCGGCATGCGCTTTTGCATGTCGCGCAACAGGACGCGCAAACGCGCCCAAGTCTCGGCGACTGACTGGTCGACGGGCAGGGGATCGAGGGCCAGCGCTTCGCTCAACGTTGCCAGCCGCCTGTCGCGGGTCTCGACGTCGACGGCGGCCAGTACTCCCGCACGCAGCTCGCCGATCGTGATCACGGAGATCGCCAACTCGTCGGGTAGGTCGGTCTCGGCGAGGGGACGCCCGGACTCCCTGGCAATGAACACACTTGTATCGGCTATGCCGCGGCTCAACTCAGGTCGTCGGTCGTGTCGGGGGCCAGTTCACGGAGGTCTTCGGCCAGGGCGGCGTCGGCTTGGCGGCCTGAGAAACGGTGCACGAACTCACCACGCGATACCCACCTTGGCCGAGAGCCGATTGGCCGCAGCACCGCGACCGGTCGGCCGTCGACGGTGATCACGACGTCTTCTCCGGCCTCAACTCGGCGCAGCAGCCCTCGGGTGTCGTTGCGTAGTTCTCGGGAAGCAACTTCGGCCACGCTCCAGTTGTAGCACACTTGCTACAAGACACTCAAGGGGCAGGGGACTCGTTCAGACGACTCTCGAGGGAAGAGGCACGCAGGGGTCCAGGTCAAGGTACCCATAGCCAGAGGTCGGTCCCGCGACGCGGCGCGGAGTCTTGTGCCGGGTCCCCCCTCCGACACCAACTCTGAACAGGGACGCTGTAGATATTGCTGGCTTACTACAGTAAATGGACACAACAACCCAGCGTGACCAAGGGGGGACCATGACCACACTCAAGAACCGGCCAAACACGGCACTTCTCGTCGTCGACGTGCAGAACGGCGTTGTCAAGGGGGCTTACGAGCGCGACGCGGTCGTCGCGAACGTCGGCAGCCTTGTCGAGAAGGCGCGCCGCGAACGGGTCCCCGTCGTTTGGGTCCAGCACTCTGACGAGCAGCTTGCGAGGGGGAGCGAAGACTGGCGGATCGTCCCCGAACTGACTCCGGAGGACGCCGAGCCGCTCGTCGAGAAGAACTACGGCGACTCGTTCGAGGACACCACCCTCGAGACCGTGCTGTCGGGCCTCGGAGTCGGCCGACTCGTCGTCGCGGGCGCTCAGACCGATGCATGCATCCGCTCGACGCTCCACGGCGCATTCGTCAGGGGGTACGACGCGACCCTTGTCCGCGATGGCCACACGACCGAGGACCGCACGGCGTGGGGGGCGCCGTCGCCGGACCAGGTCATCGCGCACACGAACCTGTACTGGAGGTACCAGACGGCTCCGGGGCGGACGGCTGGGACGGTCGAGACCAAGGACGTCGATTTCAGCGGGACGTCCTGACGCCAGCGCGACCGGGACGGGATCACCTCGGGACAGCACCGGGTCCAGCTCGCCGGCCTGGGTGGCGGTTCTGCACGGGCGAATGGCTGCCGACCAACGCCATAACCGCTATCAGTACTCCCAAGAAGCTCTTCGAGCAGACCCGCCACTCGGGGAAACAAGCCGACTAATCGGCTGCAACGGACGCAACGTCGGGCCCCACCGGAGGAAGGTGTCTATCTGAGCGCCGGCCGCTCGTCGACATCCTCATCGACAACGCCGGCGTCGCGCTCTACGACGACTTGAGCGACAGGTCCGTCCTCGAACAACACCTCGCGGTCAACCTGTTCGGCACCCACGGCGTGACCCAGGCACTTCTGCCGTTGCTGACCCGATCTCAGGGAGCGATCGTCAACAAACGTGTCGATGATGGCTTTCGCCCCATTGCCGTTCACTCCGGCCTACGCGGTCTCCAAGGCGGCCGCATTCAACCTGCGCAATCGCTTCGCGCCCTCTTGGCCGGGGCGGGGCGTGAGGGTCCATGCCGTCTTGACGGAGCCCACAGACACCGACATGACCCGAGGCTTCGACATCCCGAAGGCGTCTCCTGAATCGGTTGCACGAGCCATCTTCGACGGAGTTGAGCGGGGCGACGAGGACATCTTCCCCGATCCCCTGTCAGCGTCGCTGTCCGAAAGCTGGCGCAACGGTCCGGTCAAGGCGTTCGAGCATGAGTACGCGGCGCTCGTCGGGGCAGAGCCCGTCGCGTCGTAAGGAACTTGATGTTGGAATGTTCCGGCTCGCTGTTGACGGCCTGACTTCCTGAGCATTCGAACGCGTCTTTCGGCCGTGCTCTTTGACGACGCTTGCATTGGCCGACGCGCCAACGATCTCGCGAGGATGAGGCGTTCCTGAACGCGAGGGACCCCTGTGTGCCACGAACGTGAAGGAGAGGGCGATGTAGAAGATTGAACTCGACCTGAGCGATGCTGCACCAGAGATGGAGGAACCGACCCTCCGGGATCGCCCTGCAGGGGGAGGTCCCAAACCACCGCAAGCTGCGCCGGACAAAGAAAGGCCGGGGTGGTGAGCGTTGCGGCAAAAGGCGTGCCTTTGAGTGCGTCAGGTATGGACCGGAAAGGCGAGCGAGAGCAAACCAGTTGTGACGTGTCGAAATTCGCGAGATGACATCGAAACCGGGGTGGAGGGGTTGCCCCGGGATGAGCCTGGGGGCAACCTGCTTACTGCCCAGGCGGTGTCCGGCATGGAGTTGGCGCGAGTCCGGTTCGGGCTCTGGTGTGGAACGTGGGAACCTGCGGCCCGATACGGCGACCGTTCAACTGGACCAGTAGGTCCTGGTCGCGAGAGCGAGACCCCCAAGCGGCAGAAACCGCGAGGGGCTGAGTAGCGATGCGGGTCGCAGGGGCGGACCGCCCCGTACTAGCGATGAGGCCCGGTAACTCGGGCGGAGCAAAGGGGGCGGGTCACTCTGGCTTGGTCGGTGGCCAACCGCAGCAATGCGGGAGGAGTCGGTGAGCAGGCCGAAGCTGGAAGCGAAGTCGTTTGAGATTTCAAAGCAGGTTGTCTGGAAGGCCTACGAGAAAGTCAAGGCCAATCAGGGAGCGGCGGGCGTCGACGGCGAGTCGATCGAGGAGTTCGAGAGGGACCTGAAAGGGAACCTCTACAAGCTCTGGAATCGGATGTCCTCGGGGACGTACTTCCCGCCGCCGGTTCGTGCGGTCGAGATACCGAAGAAGGGCAAGGGCGTGAGGACGCTCGGGGTGCCCACTGTCGCCGACAGAATCGCCCAAACAGTTGTGCGGTCGTATTTGGAGCCGAATGTGGAGCCGTTGTTCCATCCCGACTCCTACGGCTACCGGCCGGGGCGGTCTGCTCTCGACGCAGTGGCGACATGCCGGAAGCGGTGCTGGAAGAAGGACTGGGTGATCGACCTCGACATCCGGGCCTTCTTCGACTCCATTCCACACTCCCTCATGCTCAAGGCGGTGACGAAGCACACGGACCTGCGCTGGGTCATCCTCTACATCGAGCGTTGGCTTGTCGCCCCGCTCAAACGGCAGGATGGCAGCCTGGTGCAACGAGATCACGGGACTCCATAGGGTTCTTTATGTGCAGCTGCGCATAACCCGCCTTGCGGAGCACCGCTCAGCGTGGCGTTCCACCGCCAGTCCTCCAAGTATCCGGCCAAGAGCATGTTCGCTATCAGCCGCAGGAACCGGCCATCGTGGATCTTCTCCGACAGGATCGACAGCAAGACCGAATGGTCCAAACTGCCAAAGCAATCAGAGATATCTCCTTCGATGAACCATGTCGTCCCGACCCAAGTGTTGGCTATCTCCCGCAGGGCGGTGTGACAACCTCGACCAGGGCGGAACCCATGCGAGCGGTCGGAAAACTGCGGTTCGTAGTACGCCTCGAGCAGCAGACGCACCGCCTCACCGACCAGCTTGTCCGACCACGACGGCAAGCCGAGAGGGCGGAGCTTCCCGTTCTTCTTTGGGATGTAGATCCGCCGCACCGGAGAGAAGCGATAGCGCTCGTGACGCATCGCGTCGATGATCGCCTCGATCTTCTCTGTGGTCATGCCGTCCGCGGTTTCCTGTGTCGGCCCCGGGGTCATCGCACCCTCGTTGGAGTAGATTCGCCCATAGGCCAGCAGATACAGCTGCGGGTTGAACAGCTGTCGATACAGCTCATTGCACGGCAGGCCATTCCTACCGCGTTCACGGAGGACACCCAACACCACCTCGGCGTTCTGCATTTCGCATACCTCCTGGCTTCTTGGTGTCCGATCACCTGTGCCCCTTCGCCCTGTGGACGGCCTTCCCGTCCCCCCTGGCAGGTCGTAACGCCTGCGACTACTACGGGCACTCTGTCGCCATAGGGCTCGCGCCCCGTAGGCGATCCCACGTTCGTCTCTCACATACGTATCTAGCGTGACGTAGGCGGCCGACTCATCTCCTTGAATATCCTCACTGGACATCGCCCAGCCCTCGGAGGCTTGCGACAGATCACGAGGCACCCTGCCGCAGAGGACTGCACCGGTTTCAGGCGTCTTTCCGGTGGGTGATGAGTTGCACCAACTGGAGATTGGGCTTCAGGCAGTTCAAGCCTTCGCCATATCACGCGGGTCCACCGGCTCCTCGTTCCAAACGCCTGGACACGAGAGCCGGTCTTAATGGCATGCTCTTGTCCCCTTTCTCTTGCGAGATTAGGTGAGCCACAGACCCAGGAATATCACCTCCAATCCCTCCCTACTTCGTAGGGGATATGTCAGAGCGCCTCGTGGCGCAGCTCGCACCTCAAGGGTGCCTCATGCGCACGCCAACGGCAGACGCCGGAGGAGACGGGGGATGCCGGGGGGTCGATCAGAACCAGCGAACCGAGCCGTTTGATTGACAATCCACCTAGACGTTGAAGCTCACGCCGTAATCGCCGCCTCCAGGCGACTGTTCTTTCGTGTGACCAACCATGGTCGGTCGCCCCTAAGCAAGCCTGGAAGCAACGCCCAGGAAACGCACAGCAAGCACGTTTACCTTGAGCTTGGCGCCGTTACCGGCGATCAAAGGAGTGTCCTGACAGTGCTTGAACCGGCTACGGACCACCGACGGGGTGACGATCGTGATCGCCACCCACGACGAGGATGTCACCAGACTTACGAACCGGCGGATCCGCATCTGCATCCGCGAGATCCGAGAGGGCCCCGCCGCGTGAACGACCGATGCATTCTGATGCGCCTAGAGGCACGACGGCTGTACTGGGAGCCCGCACAATGCCATCCCCTCCTAACTTCTGATCTTGGTGCTTATGTCCAATACGCGTCGTAACTCTTCGAGCCTCCCCTGGGGTAGCGGGGTCGCGGCCGCTGTTGCCGCCCTCTCGCTACTGCTCGCTGCCTGCTCGAGTCCGGATGCGTCCAAGCCCGTCCCGGTCACGACCTCGACTAGCACGTCGCTGTCCAGCGGAGGAAAAGCCCAAGGTGGCGGCACGAGAACGACGGTGCCACCTTCGAGCGGGCAGGTCATCGCGCCTGGTGACGTCGCCTCGATAGTCGCGTCGGACACAACGATCAACAACCGGGCCAACGCGTCGCTCTCGATCCCGCTCCAGAACAGCCACGAGACGTGCCTGCAACAGATTCTGGACGACGCCACTTACCGTGGAGACCAAGCGGCTGGCTCCAACACGCTCGGGGGGTCCTTCGACCAAGTCCCGAGCCGGGCCTTCGTTCCGCATGAGGCCGGCTATCCGGCCTTCTTCACCGTGCTCGCCGAAGACCGCGCCACCACCCAGCCGACGACGAGCAATCTCCTGACCTATGTGAAGAAGTCGCCTTCGACGCCGTGGAAGCTCGCCTCAAGTAGCGAGATCCTCGGTCCGACGAACGAAGGCGTGGCGGTGCCGGCCGCAGCGACCGACTCCGAGGACTACACGACGAGCCTCGACCCCGCTGTTAGCTACGGCCTCGTGACCGCTCCCGACAAGGTGGCCGCGCGGGTGGCGGCAGCGTTCACCTCCGAAGCCATCAGCGGGAAACTGCCGGCCGGGATCTCGGCACAATTCGGGCCGAAGAACGTAGCCGACCCACACTCGATCGCTGCCTCTTACGCCGGCGTCGGCACGGTATCGGTGCAGTTCACCGCGTCGGTACCCGCTATCGCCGCCGCAGGAGCGCCGTCGCGGGACTGCCCGTATCCCTCCATCCGCCTCGCCAACGGTGGCGCCCTCGTCACCTTTGCAGTCTTCGAAGAGGTTGTCGTGCACGTGCGGACGGGGAACGTCGTCGTCCAGCCTTCCGATCGGAGCGCCCTCGGCGAGCTCCTTCCACCAGGCAACTACTCCTCGATCACCATGCTCGCAGGCGACATGGGCGTCGCTATCGTCCCGCCGTCGGGTTCAAGCTCCCCGATCGAGGTGATCGGCCAGGCGAGCGAGGATCTCACCGAGACTGGCGTGCTGGGATCGGGCTCTTCGGGCTCGAGCGGTTCGGGTGGGCTTGTCGACGCTTCCTCGATCGCCAAACGGGTCGACTCGGGGCTCGTTGACATCAACGTCACCTTGAACGGGAACGAGGAAGCGGCCGGAGCCGGCATGGTGCTCACCTCCAAGGGTGAGGTGCTCACGAACAACCATGTCGTCGAGGGTGCAACCTCCATAAGCGTGACCGATGTGGGCAGTGGGCGGACCTACGGCGCCAAGTTCGTCGGCTACGACCGCACGAGCGACGTTGCAGTGTTGCAGCTCGAGAGGGCCTCGGGTCTTAAGACGGTCAGCCTCGGGAGCTCCTCGGGCGTTAGCACCGGCGAAGCGGTCGTCGGGATCGGCAACGCCGGAGGGAGCGGCGGAACTCCGAGTTACGCAGGAGGAAGCGTTGTCGCCCTCGGCCAGTCCATCACCGCGAGCGACCAAGGCGACGGAACTTCCGAGAACCTCACCGGCCTCATCGAGACCAACGCCGACATCCAGCCGGGCGACTCCGGCGGGCCGCTGGTGAACAGCAGCGGGAAGGTGATCGGCATGGACACCGCGGCTTCGGCGGGGTTCTCTTTCGAGCAGGGTGGGTCCTCTACGACCCAGGGCTTCTCCATACCGATCGCCACCGCGCTGAAGATCGCGGGTGAGATCATCTCGGGCGACTCGTCCTCGACGGTGCACGTCGGCCCGACGTCCTTCCTCGGCGTGAACGTGATCTCCCCCGGCAGTGGCGGCTACGGATTCGGTGGAGGTGGGTTCGGCTCGGCACCGGTGTCCTCCGGCGCGGAAATCGCGTCGGTCGTGTCGGGCTCGCCAGCCTCGCAAGCCGGCCTTGCCCAGGGGGACACGATTACCTCGCTAGGGGGCCAGTCCGTAACCTCGCCCAGCTCGCTGACGACGATCATCGAAAACGAGAAGCCGGGTACATCCGTGCCGCTCGCATATGTCGACTCCTCGGGCGCGCGACAGACCGTGAGTGTGCAACTGGCATCAGGACCGCCTCAGTAGGTCATCGGCACCTCAAATACCCCGAAGCCGCCGAAATCGTCGATGAAGGCGAGTGAGTTCTCGCTGTGCGGGTGGCCAAGAAGCCGAGCGCCGCCGGCTTCGTCTCATCCCGTTCCTGATGGAGTACCGATCGCAGGACGCGTGCCGGTGCGTACCCGACGAGCTGAAACCCGACTGCAATCAGTCTCTAAGGCTCATCACAGATCGGCGTCCTAGCTTGACAGTGCGCCTCCACGGCCAGGTCTGCTCCGAGCCAGATGTCGTCTCCTTCCATCGGGCGGATTGGTCGACCTGGCCTGGCGGGCGCGCCAAGGGAGGAGAGGAACGATGTCAGTTCCTATGAGTGGCAGGCGAGCCAACTCCCCGGGCTCCACGCGGAACGCCGATGCGCCCGGTCCGCGACGCAACGAACTCGAGGTCCTTCCGCAGCCTGGAGTTAGACCGTTTGAGAGTTGTGATTCGAGCGCTCGCCCGAGGCGGCCAGCGAGGGCAGCGTGTCGGGGTATGGGACCCGGATTCTTCTTTCCTACAAACAGCGTCGCGTTCGCTCGTGCGGAGCGTATCTGCGCAGGGTGTCCCGTCGCAGCAGAGTGTCTTGCTACCGCGCTTGAGGACCCGTCACTCCACGGAATCTGGGCTGGCACGTCCACAGCAGAGCGTCAGTATCTGCGAAGTGAGGAAGGCTTGGGGTGGGGATGACTCGGCACGGTCCCTAACGTGAAGGCACACGGTCGTCCATAACGGTTTAGTCAGACCTCCGTTCCACAGCATGGACGCCTCGACGACTTTGGTCAGGTCCACGACCGGCTCTTGAAGTAAACGACGATGTCCGTTCTTTGCGCCGTCTATTTGACCTGTCGCCGCTGAGTGAAGGGCCTGTCGGACCCGCGAGTCGCGTGTCCGGCGATTACGCGGCGGAGTCTTCTCGGATCTTGCCGTCTCGGATTCGGATCCGGCGATCCGTGAGGCGGGCGACGTCCTCGTCGTGGGTGGCGATGACGATCGTCACCCCGG
>PLKG01000132.1:0-191 GCA_003140595.1 Acidimicrobiaceae bacterium
GTGAACATCTGCAGGTGCGTCCGGTCCAACAGGCCGCTCGGGGTGACGTCCCACCGGCCGCCGACGAGCTTGGCGGCAAGGTCGAAATGCGCCACGTTCGGGATGCTCGTCACAAGAACCGGAGCGTCGACCCCGTCGGTCGCGAGTGACCGCGAGAGCTCGGCGAGCTCACCGAGCACGGCATTCGGGTC
>PLKG01000132.1:270-63354 GCA_003140595.1 Acidimicrobiaceae bacterium
CCGTACGGGCCGTCCCACGAGAACGAGAATCGATACGTCGGCACGTGCTCGGGCCCGGTGCTCTCGCGGGCCTCGGCCTCGGAAGGCTCAGAATCGGTGCTCGGCATACTCTCCCTCGTGGAAGAAGGCGACTGAGGCGACCTGCTCTTCAGAGACACCGAGCGCCTCGCGGTAGGTCAGAGGAAGTGAGCCTTCGGCGCGCTTGCCCAGGAACTCCGCCGCAGCTCCGCGATGAAGCTCGCTCCCGTTGACCTCGGCCCAGTTGAGCCACCAGTCGACGAAGTCACCTCGCTCCGCCCGGTGGCCGAGGAGCAGTCGGGCCAGAACGACGTGGTACTCCTCTTCGGGTGATGGCGCGGGAAAGCCCGTAACCATCAGCTCCTTGTCGTGGAAGACCGCCGCCTCGGGCACGTGGCGTACGCGCAGGCCGCCCAGCCGTACCCGCCAGGAGAGGTCCACGTCGTCGCCGTGGAGGAAGAACGCGGGCTCGAACCCACCGAGAACATCGAAGACCGACCTGCGCATCGCCATCAGAGAGCCGCTCGCCCATGGTGTGTCACCGGTCACGGGGTCGAAGAACTTCGGGTGCTCGAGCGGGATCTGGCGCGCCTCGGCGATGCCGACGGTGTCGTCGTCGAGGACTCCTACAAGAGTCGCCAGACAGTTCGGAGCCAAGTAGGTGTCGGGGTTGAGCAGCACGAGGACGTCGCGCTCGCCGCCGGTCCGGTGCGTCTCAGCCGTCCGGTTCGCGAGAAGGTTCTGACCAGCCCCGTGCCCCGTGTTCGTCATGAAAGAGACGTAGTCGAACGTGATGTCGGCCCGGGCGAACATCTCGCGAGCCTCGGCGATCACCTCCTCAGCCACCACGGCATCAGGCCCCTCCGGGCCCCCGCAATCGCCGATCGCGACAGTCACCGCCCAGTCGGCTGCTCCGGCGCGCAGTACACGAGTTGCGGCCGCCACAGATCCCAGCATCGCCAATAGGCCGGGCGCGTCACGGCCGTAGCGGACGGTCTGGACCCGCAGTGACGTCGTCATCGCGTCGAGAGCCTACGGCCGCGAGCTCGCCGGGAGCGGTCCGCGCGCCCGCGCGAAGGGCCTCCCGGCCACGCGAAAAGGTCCCGGAAGCCGGACCGTCATGGGAGGACGAACCGTCTGCTGATCAGCCGGAGCGCTGGCGGTACGCGTCGACGAGCTTCAGAGCGACGCGGAGCGGAACCGTCGCCTTCCAGCTCTTGGTGGCCTCGAACTCGGTGCGGACGCGAGCTTCCGCCTGGGCGACAGCCTCGTCGAGGCGCGCGAGCGCAGCGTCACGCTCGGCGACGGCGGCTTTGGCACGAGCTTCCGCATCCCGGAACTCGTGGAACCTCGCCTCGGCAATGGCCGTTACCTCTGCGGCATGCTGCTCGGCCACAGCGACGCGTTGCTCGGCGAAGACCACCCGCTCCTCGGCGAGGGCCGCGCTCTGCTGGGCGACAGCCGCGCTCTGCTCGGCGACCGCGACGCGCTGCTCGGCGAAGACCACCCGCTCCTCGGCGAGGGCCGCGCCCTGCTCGACCGCCGCGACGCGCTGCTCGGCGAAGACCACCCGCTCCTCGGCGAGGGCGACGCTCTGCTCGACCGCCGCGACGCGCTGCTCGGCGAAGACCACCCGCTCCTCGGCGAGGGCGACGCTCTGCTGGGCGACAACCGCGCTCTGCTCGGCGACCGCGACGTGCTGCTCGGCGACCGCAGCCCTCTGTTCGGCGAGCTCAACACCCTGGGTGACCACAGCCGCGCCTTGCTCGGCGACGGCCACGCGCTGCTCGGCGACGGCGACGTGCTGCTCGGCGACGGCGGCTTGGCGCTCGGCGACCTTCACCTGGCGCTTGGCGACGGCTGCGCGCTGCTCGGCGACGGCCAGGAGCTGCTCGGCCGCCTCGACGCGCGCCAGCAACTGACCTTTCTCGACCCACAGGTCAGCCACCTCTGCAGTCGAAGTCGCCAGAGCGTCCTTCAGCAGGTCCAGGTCCTTGTTCAGCTGTTCGACCGTGTTCGCCGTCATCTCCATCTGGGTGAGCCTGCTCACGGTCCCAGGTGGGACGAGAAGGGGTCTCGCGTCAAAACGGCCCCGTATCGACCACGTCGTCAGGTCCCAGGTCTCCTCGGGATGCTCCAGGTGCGAGGCGTAGCCCCGCTTCCATCTTCTGTAGAGCGAGGTCACCTCGGGCGTGCTCGCCACACCGCACAGCAGCGAGGCGCTCAGCAACACGGCCCAGTCCTCGAGCACCGGCAGCTCGTCGTCGAAAGAGACTCCGAGGTCGGTGAAACAGCTCCGGGGAATCGCCACCGAGCAGTTGGGGGTCCGGTTGCCGACCAGGTGGGCGACAAGGTCGAACTCGAGGGGGTAGGGAGTCGTGGTCGGCCCGATCTGGCTGTAGCCGGTGCCGCATTCCCACGACTCCTCGTCTATCGAATGGGTGGCGCAGCCGGCGCGCACCACGGCGCCGGGACGGAGCCTGACGAGCTTGTCGAATTCGTCCACCCAGTGGCATAAAGCAAGATCGTCGTCGTCGAGGAAAGCCACGTAGCGACCGGACGCCTCGGCTACTCCGACCTGGAGAGGGTGGGCCCTGCCCCCGCCCTCCACACGTATCGTCCGGATCTTGCCCACAAGCCAGCGCGGAAGGCGCTCCATGACCTCGACGACGGCCGCGTGGTCGCTATCGGCGGTGTCGTGGCAGCAGATGATGACCTCGATGTCGCGATTGGTCTGGGCAGCGAGCGAGGTGAGGTTGTCCTCGAGCGGGATGAGGCGCCGTCCCTGAGTGCGCACGATCACGCTGAGGAAGGGCGCGGAGGCGCCCTTGGACGCCGGCGTCATCGGGCGCCGGGCGGCGGTCAGCTGGGACGCGGCGACGGGTAGGTAGGCCCGCACGAACTGGTCGACGAGGGCTCCCGGGCCGCTCTGCTCCCGCACCTGTAGGAGGAAGTCGTGCAGTGGCGTGCCAGCGGAGAGCGCCGTCAGAGTCTCGGGGAAGTGCTGGTCGCTGTGGCGGGCCACCAGGTCGTCCGCCTTGATCTGCTTCCAGCCGGCGCGCGACAACTCGTGCTCGAACGTGCCGGGTGCGAAGTGCGAGACCTGGCGCTCGTCGAGGAGTCCCTCCGAGGTGACGTCCCATCGGCCCGAAAGCAGCTTCGCGGCCAGGTCGAAGTGCGAGACGTTGGCGACGCTCGCGACAAGCGGCGCACCCGGGTGCTTCCTCGCCACCTCGCCCAGGACCGCTAGCAGCTCAGCAGGCCGGGTGAGACGCTCGATCAGATCCAGCGCCACGATCGCCGCAAGCGAGCGTCCCGCGAGGACCTCCTCGAGACGCTGCAGTAGCGCGGCCTGTTCGCCGAGATCCACGACAGCTGTGGAGAATCCTCGCCCGGCAAGCTCCGCCAGGCCGTCGGGTTCGGCGCCGACCCCGAGGTAGTCGAGGCCGATCTCCGCGCATGATGCGGCAACAGCGCCCAGACCGCACCCGAGGTCGAGGAGCACTCCCTCGTTGCGGGCGTGAGCTGAGAGGAGCCGGAAGACGTGGCCGTGGACGGACTCGCCCGCGTGGCCGGGATTGCTGGGCTTGGTCACCTACGCACCGTCCCAAGGTTCGGCCCGAGGAGGTTCAGGCCCGTCGGGAACTGTCTCGTCGTGTTCATGAGCCGACGCTCACGAGAAACGCTCGACTGCGTATGAACCATCTCGAAAGAATGCCACCGTATCTGCGCCGGCGACCGGCGAGGGCAGCCGGCCCTCGGCCTTACGTTCCCGGAGGGCCTCGGCGGCCTCACGTTGCGCCTCACTGCCGTGCTCGCTGTAGAAGGCCAGCCTCACCTCGAAGTGATCCGGGCGGCCGTACTTGCGACTGAGCAAAAGGTCCGCCTCCGCGACCGAACGCTCGTTCTTCGGCGAGACCAGCAACCGGCCCGAGCCGTCGACGCGCTGGTCGAGTATCACCCGGGCTGACGGCCTGTAGGTGCACTGGTAACCGGCCAGCCGGAGCCGCCACGAATAGTCGACGTCGTCACCATCGACGAAGAACGACTCGGCGTCGAGGCCGCCCAGCTCGGCGAACAGCTCTGCGCGAGTCAGTGCACACGCGAGCGAGCACCAGCCGGTCTCGCCCGAGACCGGGTCGTAGGCCTTCGGGTTCTCGAAGGGCAGTTGGTGCGCTTCGACGAGGCCGACCTCTGGGCGGGCGAGGAGACCTCGAATCAGCTCTGTCACGGCCACCGGCCCGGCGACGACATCGTCGTTGCAGAGCAACAAGAGCTCGGAGTCGTTCGTCTGGAAGAGCCGGTTGTGTCCTTCGGCATGGCCGAGATTGCGCCCGAACCGTTCGTAGGTGAAATCGGCGCCACCGTAGACAAGAGCCTCACGGAGCTCCTCCTGGGCCCTCTTGGAGAGCCCCGCCTTCTCTGAAGAGTCGCCCAGTGCTACGACCGTGGCGCCCAACAGGCCGGCGACACGCGCGTTGTGAAGCGACTGGGCGAGAGCCTCGACATAGCGGAGCAGGGTCGCGGGCGTGAAGGCGTGGGCGACGGTTTGCACGCGCAGGCTGGACGGAGGCATCTCGGCTTGCGACACGGCACTCCCATCTCTTTAGACCCGGCTCGGGCCGGGCTGACATGCCGACAATATCCCCGGTGCGGGCCAGCGAGGTGTTCTGGGCCGCCGCATCACCACGATGCGTCACGAACAAGCCGCTCTCGGTCGGCCTCCGGCGGGCATCGACGCAGGCAGGTCGTGTCCCCGAGCCCCGATTGGGAGCCGCGGGCAAGTACCCGCTAGTTTCACGTCGGCTGTACGGTCAGGTAAGTTATTTCGTATAGTAAAGGAATGCCACCAGATTATTTAGTGCTAAGTTTTGCGAGGTGAGAACGATCCCAAAGGATGGAAATGTCTAGAAAGCCGCTCACTCTGCCGGAGGTCGCAGACCGCCTCGGCGTTCACTACATGACCGTCTACCGCTATGTCCGCACGGGCAGGCTCCCCGCCAAGCGTGTCAGGGGTGCGTGGCAGGTCGATCCTGCGGACCTCGCGCACGTGGAACGGTCCAGGCAGGGACCCCGTGCGACCGGCAAGGCGCCGTCGCGCGCCCGCCTCGAGGCGCGACTTGTCGCGAGTGACGAGGCCGGGGCGTGGGACGTCCTCGAAGAGGCCCTCGCTTCGGGCATGGAACCGGACGAAGTGCTCCTGGAGCTCATCGGACCCGCGCTGCACTCGATAGGAACGCTTTGGGAGCAAGGCAAGCTCTCGGTCGCGGATGAGCACCGCGCGAGCGCCGTCGCCGCGCGGCTCGTGAGCAGACTCGGCGCCCGCTTCGCCCGCCGGGGTCACAGGCGGGGAACGGTGGTCCTCGCCGGCGCACCCGGCGAGCTGCACGCATTGCCTGTCTCCATTGCGGCCAACCTGCTGCGTTGGAAGGGATTCGACGTCGTCGAGCTCGGAGCGGACACCCCCGCGGAAGCTCTCGTGGAGACGGCGGCGGGCGAGCCAGACCTCCTGGCCGTAGGCATCGTGTGCACAGCAGCAGGATCACCCAAAGCGGCGCGCCGAGCGGTCGCCGCTCTGCACCAGGCCGTCCCCAAGGTGCCAGTCCTCCTCGGAGGGGCCGCCGTCGCCGATGTCGCCCACGCCCGCCGACTGGGTGCCGACGTGTTCACCGGCGGTCGTGCCGACGAGGTCGTGCGCTGCGTGGAGGCCATCGTCGCTCCGAAGTCCGCGCGCTGACGCCGACGCGGACGGTCGCAAGCTCTGTCAGGCGGCGCGGGCGCTCAGTCGACCGCGCCAGGAGGGCTTCGCGAGCACGACCTGCACGTCGCTCACGTGGCGTTCCAAAAACGCCGCCTCGCAGTACGCGAGGTACAGGGCCCAGAGCCGACGGAACTCGGTGCTCACCTTGAGGCGCTGGAGCTGAGCTTCGTGCGAGTCCAGGTTCGCTGCCCAACGCTGCAATGTCTCGGCGTAGTGGCGACCGATGTCCTCGAGGTCGACGATGCGCAGATCGGTCGCCCTCGCCACACAAGCGGTGATCGAGGCAACCGAGGGCAGGCAGCCGCCGGGAAACACCATGGCGCGGATGAAGTCCTTGTGCCACTTGGCGCGGGAAAAGCTGCGATCGTCGATGACGATGGCCTGGAGAGCGGCCAGTCCTCCATCGGCTAACAAAGCGGAGCAGGCCGCAAGGAAGTCGTCGTGGTGCCGCCAGTCGACCGCTTCGATCATCTCGACAGACACCAGCTTGTCAAACCGGCCGCGCAAGTCACGCCAGTCGTCGCCGAGCACGCTCACCCGGTCCGAAAGGCCGGCC
This sequence comes from Acidimicrobiaceae bacterium, assembly GCA_003140595.1. Lineage (GTDB taxonomy): Bacteria > Actinomycetota > Acidimicrobiia > Acidimicrobiales > Bog-793 > Fen-455. The sequence goes on from PLKG01000132.1 coordinate 6,606, forward strand.
TCGGCGACGCGACCGGTGACATAGGAGTGCTGGGCCGCTGAGACTGTCGTGGTGGTCACCCGGCACCCATAGCGATCGGCCGCGTGGACGGCGAAGCTGCCCCATCCCGATCCGATCTCGACAAGGTGATCGCCCGGCCCAAGGTCGAGCTTGGAACAGAGACGGTCGATCTTGGCCAGCTGCGCATCTCGCAGGCTCGCGTCGGGACGCTCGAACACCCCGCAGGAGTAGGTCATCGTGTCGTCGAGCATCAACTCGAAGAACTCGTTGGACACGTCGTAGTGCGCCTGGACATTTCGCTCATCGTCTCCTCGGCTCGGCGCCGCCAGCCGCGCCGAGATGTCGAGGACCTCTCCCACCGCCCGCCCGAGGCGGTCCATCCAATTGAGCAGGGGGCGCATGCGAGAGAACATCTCCCGCAGGAAAGCGGTCAGGTCGTCGGCGTCCCACCACCCGGCTATGTAAGAGGCCCCGAGGCCGACCGATCCCGATCGCAGCAACGCCTCGTAGGCGCGAGGGTCGTGCACCTCGACGCGCGCCACCGGATCGCCGGTGCCCAGTCGATGCGTCCTGCCGGCTTCCACAACCTCGATCGCGCCGCCGGCGCCCCGAGCGCCGGCCGCGAGGACGACCTTGCGGGCGGTCTTCTCCAAACCGGTCCACATCCGGCGCGGTGCGGCGTGGCGGAGGAGCCCACTGGCATCCACCGGCGGGACCTGCTCAGTCATGTCCGACACGGGGCTGTCCGTCGATGTCGAGCTTGCCGGAGTGGTCAAGGCCCGGACACCGGCGCGGCGGGTGAGCGTAGAAGGGCGCCCCCTTCAAACCGAGTCGGGCGGCTTGGGAGTAGATACCCGCCGACACGCGGTGGGTGAGCGCGGGATGCTCCCACAGGAGCCGTCCGAGCGCCTGGCGGTCGAGTGGCATGCGCCGTAACGACAAGGTCACCCCCAGCAGGCGCTCAGAGCCACGGATGACATCGAGGCCGACCATGAGACGCTCGGACGGCGCGGTGTAGCGAAGCTCGTAGTCGAGGTCCATCGGCAGGAAGGGCGATACGTGCATTGCCTTGGCGAACCGGTGACGCCCCGGTGAGCCGACGACATAGACATGTCGTTCGTGCCAGGGTGTGTTCTCGACCTCGGCGACGAGCGCCTCCACTTCTTGGCCGTCTGCGCCGGTGCAGAAGTAGAGGCTTATCGGGTTGAAGAGCCAACCCCAGGTGCGCAAGTTGGCGAGCAGCGCGACGGGGCCCATCGGCCTCAGCCCGGAACGTTCCTCGACAAGGCTGCGCACGAAGTCGGGCAAGGCCGTGGCCCGGTCGCCCAGGAAGTCCTCGCGGCGGAACCAGACGGGCGACGGGCGACGGTCCGACCATAGCGGGTGCAACCGGGTGACTGACTCGATCTCATCCAGATAAAGCAGTGGCATCACGACGCGATAGGTGAACTCGTGCGCGGTACCCGGCCCGACACGGCGGTGCAGGACGGTCCCTTCGTACACGGCGCTGCGCAGTCCTTGAGCGGAGCGATGTCCGGCACCTCTCCGGGTTGTCGGCGTTGTCGTCACAACGTCGCCCCGAGGGCGCGACAGACCCTGACCGCGCTGGCCACGCCATCCTCGTGAAACCCGTAGCCCCAGTAGGCACCGCAGAACCAGGTGCGGCGAATGCCGTTGATCTCCGCGTGGCGCTTCTGAGCAGCCACCGCCGCAGGATCGAGCACGGGATGGGCGTAGTCCATGCTGGCGATCACCAACTCGGGGTCAATGGCATCATCACGGTTCAGGGTCACAAGCACCGGCGTCCTCGACGAGAAGGCCTGAAGCTGGTTCAGATGGTATGTCAAGGTCGCCTGGTCGGTCTCGGTCTTAAGACGGTGGTAGTTCCAGCTTGCCCAGGCCCGCCTACTGCGCGGCATGAGGCGAGTGTCGGTGTGCAAAGTGGCCCGGTTCGGCTGGTACTTGATCGAACCCAGGATCTGGCCTTCTGCCCGGTCGGGGTCCGACAGCATCGCCAGCGCCTGGTCGCTGTGGGTCGCCACCACGACGTGGTCGAAGGACTCGAGGCCGGCCGGTCCCACTACCTCGACACCATCGGCCGCGCGTCGGATCTTGTCGACCGGCGTCCCGAGCCGCAACCGGCCCTCGGCTCGAAGCGGACCCACGATGGCGTCCACATAAGAGCGCGACCCGCCTGTGACGGTCCGCCACCGCGGCTGGTCGCGCAGGCTCAAGAGACCATGCCGTTCGAAGAAGCGTGCGAAGGTGGCCGCAGGGATCTGTGTGAAGGTCTTCGGTCCCGCCGACCAGATCGACGAGCCCAGCGGTACCAGGTACCAGTCACGGAACCCGACCGACCAACGCTGTGTTGCGAGCACCTCCTCCAAGGTCACCTCGTCGGGCGGCGGGTCCTCGAGCAGGCCACGGGCCAGGCGGTTGAACCGGCCGACATCCGCGAGCATCCGCAGGAACGACGGCCGTGCGATGTTGCGGCGTTGTGCGAACACTGTCGAGAGAGAGGTGCCGCGCCACTCGAGCCCGGTCCGCCGGTCGGCGACCCCGAAGCTCATGTCGCTCGGGTGGCTGGCCACACCGAGCCGGTCGAGGAGGCGGCAGAACAGTGGGTACGTGCGCTCGTTGTAGACGAGGAACCCCGTGTCTACATCCACGGTGGCGTCCGGCAGCTCCACCCGGTGGGTGTGGGAATGGCCTCCCGGTCGATCGTCTGTCTCGTACAGGACGACGTCATGGTGCCCGTGGAGAAGGTGCGCGCAGACCAGACCCGACACTCCGCTCCCGATGATCGCGATCCTCATCCTCTTCCTCTCCTCTTGTGCCTCTCAGCGCGTCGCGCGGCCGTTGTGCGCCTCGGCCGGGCGCGCTTGGCGCGTGGCCGCGGCTCGGTAGATGGGTTTTCGATGCCCGAGCCGTCTTGTACGGCCTTGTCGAACTCAAGGGCCGTCACAGGCTCGTCTCGGCTCCGCCTCTTGTGCATAACGCTATTTTAGTACTAACATATTTCCATGAGCACGTATCGCACCACTGTCGCCTCCAGCTGGCCGGCAGCGGACGCCTTTGAATACATGGCGCGGTTCTCCAACGCAGCAAAGTGGGACCCGGGAGTCCTCGCCGGCGAGGACACCGAGCCCGGACCGCCGAGCAGCGGGAGCAGCTACCGGCTCGTGGTCGGGGTGCTCGGACGGCGCGTCCGTCTCGAGTACCGCATCGAGGAGATCGACCGGCCGAGGCGGGTTGTCCTGCAGGCGCAGAACGCGACGATCCGCTCTAGAGACGTGATCGAGGTGTCCCCGGAGCCGGGCGGCGGCTCGAGGGTGACCTATGAGGCGACACTCAAGGCAAGAGGGGTGGCCATCCTGCTGGCCCCGCTCGTCGGTGTGGCACTGCGCCGCATCGGCGACCGCGCTGCGGCTGGGCTGCGGACCGCATTGGCGGCCTGAGCCGCGGTGCGCGCGTCCCGGTCACAACAGCGAAGTCCTATTGCACGCGCCGTCGACGCCCTAGCCGAGATGACGGTCGTGCCAAGCTTCAGCCGTGTGGGCATAGCTCTCCGCCGGCGCCTGGAGGTCTGGCGCGAACCGCCCCCGATGGACGGACAGGTCGTGGTGCTGACCGGCGGTACCTCGGGGATCGGGCTGGCGGCGGCGACCGCGATGGCCCGCCTCGGCGCAACTGTGCATCTCGTGGGACGCGACCCTGAGCGGGCGAGACGGGCGCGCTCGGCGGTAGAGGCGGCCGGAGGGGCAACGGTACACGTCGATCTTGTCGACCTTGCCGACTGCGATGCCGTGGTCGGCCTCGGACGAAGCCTCGCTGAGCGCTACGACCGCATCAACGCCCTCGTGCACAATGCGGGATCGCTTTCTCGCGCTTACAAGGCGACGCCCGCCGGGGTGGAACTGACGGTCGCAACCCAGGTCCTCGGCCCGTACGTTCTCACGGCGACACTCGCCCCGCTGTTGTGGAAGAGCTCGCCCGCGACCATCGTCACCGTCAGCTCGGGAGGGATGTACACCCAGCGGTTCGACCTCGAGCACCTGGAGATGGGGGCCGTCGACTACGACGGGGTTGTCGCCTACGCCCGGTGCAAGCGGGCAGAGGTCATACTCGCCGACGCCTGGGCACGGCGCTTCGGTGCTGCCGGCGTGGTCAGCTACGCCATGCACCCCGGCTGGGTGAACACGCCGGGCCTCAAGGCCGGGCTCCCGCGGTTCGAAGCCTTCTGGCGTCCTTTGCTGCGAAGTCCCGACCAAGGTGCGGACACCGTCGTGTGGCTCGCCAGCGGCGGGCCCGCGTCGAAGGCAGGCGCCCTCGGATTGGAGACGCCGTCTTCGGGGTTCTTCCATGATCGTGCGCGCCGGCGCGACCACCGCTTCCCCGTCACCCGGCCGACAAGACCCGGCGACGGCGAGGCGTTGCTGGCCTGGTGCGCGGCCCGGACCGGGATCGTGACTCCGGTGCCGGCGGGCGCTGCAGGCCAGCACGGCTGAGGCGGGCCTTCCTACTTATTCGCGACACGCCGGACAGAGCCCGAGCAGGTCGAGCTGGTGCTCGGTGACCTCGTAGCCCTGTTCTTCGGCGACCGCCCGTGCCGCCTCGCCAAGGGCGCGTTCCAACTTCGGTGAGGGGTGGACGTCCTCCACCTTCCCGCATGTCGCGCAGACGATGTGGTGGTGGTGACTCGACAGCTCCTCGGCCAGCTCGAAGCGTCCGTGGTCGTCGGCGCCTGCGACCCTGCGGACGACCCCGAGGTCGATGAGTGCGGTCATGTTCCGATACGCGCTGCTCTGTGGCAGTTCAGGGGCTGAGGCGACGATCTCGGGAATTGTCAGCGGCCGCCCTGCGGCCGCCAACGTCTCGACGAGCACCCTGCGAAGGTGCGTGTAGCGCTGGTCCGCCCCGGCCAGCCGACGGGTGACGGCTTCATGGACGCTGCGCGAGATCCCAGCGGCCGAAGACATCAGATCTGCTCACCGCCAATTCCTGCGGTCGACGCGAGTTGCACGGGCCGAGCCGCCAGTCGCCCGGGCCGGCGCGCGCCCCTCGCACCGGACCCGCGCCAGGCGACCCAACAACGCCCGGCGATGAAGAACACCGCACCGAGGACACCCACGAAGAACCCGACGGGCCAATCTGTCTCGTACGACGCGGCAATGGCTATCCAGACGATGACGACCGAGATGACGACCGAAAGGCCGAGCGCGCTCCAGGGCCTGTCGGCGAACGATCGCGCCGCGCCGGGAGCACCGACCATCAAGCTGAACATCAACAGGGCTCCTACGACAGGAACCGACATGGTCGTGACGAGCGCCACGACGACGAGGAAGCACATCTCCATCCGATGGACCCGCGCTCCGCGCGCAACTGCCACCTCGGGGATCACCGAGGCCGAGAGGAGAGGGCGGTAGAGGACCACGACGGCGGCTATGCACACCACTGCGAGCACGGCGGTCGCCAGCACCTGGTTGGTGCTGACCCCGAGCACCTCTCCGAAGAGCAGGGCGTAGATCGCCGACGCGTACTCCTCGCTCCAGCTCAGAAACAACGCCCCGAGGCCCAGCATGAACACAAGCGCGAGGGCCGTCACCGCGTCGTGGCGGCCGCGCCTTGCCAAAAGACCTATGGCGACCGCACTTATGACCGCAAATGTCCCGAGTCCCGCCAAGGTGCTCACCCCGATGAGAGAGGCGCCCGCGGCACCGGCGAAACCCGCCTGGGGCACTGCATGAGCCACGAATGCCGAGCCGCGAAGCACCGTGAAGAACCCGACGACGCCGGCAACGACGGCGACCATCGTGGCGACGATCCAGGCATTGGCCATGAACCCGGAGAACATCAGTCCACCCCGGCCACTGGCGACAACATCGGCTGGGCCCGACCGCCCACGCCTGCCGGGCCCTCGGCGCTCGAGACGACTCGTCCTCGATGTCTCGCCACGTTCCGGCTCACGAGATCGGCCGCGACGTAGACGGCGAGGATCAGGGCCACCACGAAGAAGCTCACCGGCCAACCACGTCCGAGTGGCGGCCAGTAGTAGCTGTCGTAAGCGAGCAGGATGCCGAGCCAGGTGACCGCGAGCCCGATCACAGCCGCCCAGGCGATGGCGAGGCCGGGCCGGCGGGTCAGCCGTAGTGCCGCGGCGGCCGGGCCGATCAACACAGCAGTGCTGAGGATCGCTCCGATCGTCACGCAGGACAGCGACACTGCGACCGCCATCGCGAGCAGGTAGAGGAGGCCGACGGTGCGGACCGGAACGCCCCGCGCAGAGGCGATGTCCCGACTCACGGCGCTCAACAAGAGCGGGCGGTAGAGCAAAGCGACGATGCCGAGGGCCAGGGCGCTCAGCAGCACGAAGACCGGGATCATCGAGGTACCGATGACGAACATGGAACCGAACAGGATCGTGATGGTCGCGCCGGTCGTGTTGCTGTGTGTTGTACCGAGGTAAAGGAACAGCGCCGCGATCCCAAGTCCTGCACCGAGCACGATGCCGGTCGCCGTGTCCCTTCCCCGGGGCCGGCGTGCCCCGAAGAGCTCCATGGCTCCGGCCCCGAGTACCGCGAAGGTGACGAAACCCCAAAGCGGGTTGGCACCGACGAGAAAGGCGCCCGAGCCACCGGCCGTGCCCAGGTCTCCCATGGAATGGCCGGCGAAGGACTGGCCGCGGATGACCGTGAACACGCCGACGACCGCCGACACGAGAGACACCGCACCGCCCACGACGAGCGCGACGCGGACCGGCTCGCTCGTGAAGAAGCCGGGTTCGAAGATGGCGTTCACGAACGCGATCACCGCGATCACCCGAGCCCGCGGGGCACGGCGGTGTGCTCGCTCTCGGGACCTGTGTGATGGACCTCGTCCTTGCCCGCGACAACCAGGATGCGACCGTTCACGTGCAGCACGTCGACGTGATGGCCGTACAGAGCGCTCAGCACGTCCTCTCGGACGACCTCTTCGGTCGATCCGCTCGCGGCGCGACCAGACGCGACGTAGACGACGCGGTCCATCACCGGCAGCAGGGGGTTCATCTCGTGCGCGGATATGAGGACCGCTATCGCCCGTGCCTTGGCGATGCTCGCGAGGAGCCCCACCACTTCCTGCTCGCTGGTGATGTCGAGGTTCGCGAGCGGTTCGTCCAAGAGCAGCAGTCGGGGCTCGGCGATCAACGCGTGCGCGATCAGTGTCCGCTGGAGCTCGCCTCCCGAGAGCTTGCCGACCCGGGTGTCGGCAAAGCCTTGGGCGTCAACAGCTTGCAGCATCTCGTCGACCCGTTGCCGACGGCCACGGGAGGGCAGCGGGATGCCGTACCGGTCGCCGTCGAGTCCGAGAGCCACCAGGTCCCGTGCACGCAAGGGCACGTCGGGATCGAGCCCGATGCTCTGTGGGACATAGCCGATGGACCGGTTGCGACGCGGACGCGCCTCGCCCGAGAAGAGCACCTTGCCCGCGGTTGGTGTCTCGAGCCCGAGGATCACCTTGAATATCGTCGTCTTTCCTGCGCCGTTCGATCCGATGAGACCGGTGAGCTCGCCTGAATGAAGGCTGAACGAGACCTCGTGGAGTATCTCCCGGCCCGACAGCCAGAGCGACACGCCCTCGAGCGAGAGGATCTCCTCGCGACCCGCGCCGGGCCGGGCGGTCTCGTTCACAGCTGTTCTGTCGAGATCTTGTCGGCGACGGCCCGCTCGAGCGCACGAACCTCGGCCAGCATCCAGGTCTGGTAGTCGTAACCGGGAGTGGGCATCGTTTCGTAGACGCCGACGACCGGTATCCCGTTCTGTTTGGCAAGCGACCGGAAGGCCTGTGTGATCGAGTCGCTCACCTGCTCGTTGTACACGAAGACCTTGACCTTGTGCCCTGTCAGGAGGCCGTCTTGAAGGGTGATGTCCTCCGGCGCAGGGTCCACACCGTTCATGACGTCGGCCTGCAACGCGAAGGGGGACTCGTCGAGGGTTCCCGCGGCCGCCAGCATGTAGTCGGCGACCGGCTCGCTGGTGGCCACAGGAGTGCGCGGATAGCTGGACTTGAAGCTCGCCAAGGCCTTGAGCCAGGGAGTGAGGGAACGGTCGAACTTCACCAGGTTGGCCCGGAAATAACCGGCATGGGCGGGGTCGATGCTTGACAGGTCCGCGGTGATCGCCCTCGCCACCGCCGGCATCGTGTCCGGGTCGTACCAAAGATGCGGGTTCGGGGTGCTGTCGGGCAGCCCGAGCGTCTTCTGGACGTCGATGACCTTTCGCCCGGGGTTCGGTGACGCGGCCTCGATGGTGCTCATGAAGGTGTCGTAGCCGAGGCCGTTCTGAACGACCAGCCGGGCGGCACTGACCTCGCCGGCCACAGACGGGCTCGCCTCGAACGAGTGGGGATCAGCGTTCGGATTGCTCAAGATCGCGCTCACACTGACGTACTTGCCGCCGATCTGGCCGATGACGTTCGCGTACTGGCTCTCGGCTCCGACTGCCGGGACGACACCGGTCTTCGCGACAGCGGCCACGCCCGAGCAGGCCGACGAGCCCGACGCCACCGCCAGGCAGAGCACAACGGCCTTCGCCCGGTTGCGACCTCTCAGGAGCCGAAGAGTCATTCCTTCACATCACCTCGTGTGACAGGGCGCACTTCTCTGGCCGGCACAAACGGAATGATAATCACTCTCATTCTGGTCGGTCAACCGAGCCTTCGACTGTTTCAGGCAGGCGAGGGTGCCCGCGAGGTCTCTTCCCGCTCAGCTGCAACGAATTCGACATCTGGATAAGGGACCTTCGGCACTATGGCGCGACCTGCGAGCGTCTTAGCGTGAGTGATGGTCCTGGGCGTGCCGGATGACCGGGGACACTCCCTCACCGGTGTCCCTGTGACGCCCGGTGCGCCAGGACCGTCGTGTCCTGCTTGTTTCTCAAGGCCTCGAGGCGCTAGCTGGAGTCGCTGCGGTCCTACGAGCCCATCGCGGGTCGTCCACGGCGGAACCTGCGGTGCCGCCCGTACACGCCACTGTTGGCCGGCCCGATGCCGGCGAGCCGGTGCGCGTGGGTGAAGCCCTGAGCCCTCCCCAAGAGCCCGACGGTGGTGTTGACCAACGAAACATGTGAAAAGGCCTGGGGAAAGTTGCCCACGAGTCTTCCTGCGACCGGGTCGTACTCCTCTGCAAGCAGGCCTAGATCGGTGCGCAGCGACAACAGCCGCTCGAACAGCTCCACGGCGTCGCGGCGACGACCGATGAGGTGCAGGTCGTCGACCAACCAGAACGAACAGGCGAGGAACGCCCCCTCGCGTCCGGTGAGGCCGTCGATGTGCTCGGAGCTCACCGAGTCGTACCTGCTCACGAAACCATCCACCGTCAGCTCACGCTCGATGGCCTCGACGGTCCCGACCACTCGACGGTCCTTCGGTGGGAGGAACCCCACGATCGGGATCATGAGCACGCTGGCATCGAGCTCTTTCGAGCCGTAGTACTGCGTGAAGGTGTTGCGCTCGGCGTCGAATCCCTTCTCGCAGACCTCTCTGTGGATCTGCGAACGCAATGACTTCCACTTGTCGAGGGGACCTTCGAGGCCGAAGTCCTCCACGTCGCGGATCGCCCTGTCGACGGCCACCCACGCCTCCACCTTCGAGTGCGTGAAGTGACGGCGCGGCCCGCGCACCTCCCAGATGCCGTCGTCAGGCAGGGCCCAGCCTGTCTCGATGAAGTCCATGAGCGCGAGCTCGAGGTCCCAAGCCGGTCCTGCGGGCTCGAGACCGGTGCGCCGTGCCTCGTGCAGCGCGCCGAGGACTTCGCCGTAGACGTCGAGCTGGTACTGGTCCGAGGCCGCATTTCCGATGCGGACCGGACTGGAGCCTTCGTAGCCGGGAAGCCAGTCGAGGACCTCCTCCTTCAGGTTCTTCTCCCCGGCGACCCCGTACATGATCTGGAGCCTCGACGGGTCGCCCGCAGCCGCGCGCAACAGCCAGTCGCGCCACGCAGCCGCCTCGTCGCGGTAGCCCGCCGCCATGAGCGCACAAAGCGTGAGCGTCGCGTCGCGCAGCCAGCAGTAGCGGTAGTCCCAGTTCCGCACGCCACCCAGTGACTCCGGTAGCGAAGTCGTCGGCGCTGCGAGGATGCCCCCCGTCGGCTCGTAGGTGAGCGCTTTCAAGGTGATGAGAGAACGCACGACGGCGTCGCGCCACACATGCGGCTCGAAGTTGGCAAGATCCGCCCATTCCTGCCACCAGCGCTTGGTCTCCTCGATCGCGTACTGGGCCGCGACCGGGCGCGCCACTTCGCCGTGCGAAGGGAAGTACGTGAGAACGAAAGGAACCTGCTGACCCTCGCGCAGGCGGAACTCGGAGACCGTGCGCATATTCTCGCCATGGGTGTCAGCTGTGGTCCACAGCGCCAGCCCGTCCGGACCCGCTATGGCGACGAGCTGGCCGTCTATGCGGCGCACCCACGGCACGAGCGAGCCGTAATCGAAACGGATCTCCAGATCCATGCGCATCTCGACGACACCGCTGAAACACTCGACGAGACGGACGATGCAAGGGCTGTCCTGCCTGAGCGGCATGCAGTCGGTGATGCGGACGCTTCCCTCGTCAAGGTCGAACTCACTCTCGAGAACCAGGGTGTCCCCGAGATAACTGCGGCGCGTCGCCCGCAGTGGCTCACCGTGGCCGGGACGCGGACTCGCGGCAGGGGCTATCCGCCAGAACCCGTGGTCGCTGTTTCCGAGCAGCTGGGCAAAGCATGCCGCCGAGTCGAAACGCGGCAGGCACAGCCAGTCGATCGAACCGTCGCGCCCGACCAGCGCGGCTGTATGGGTGTCGCCGATCAGTCCGTAATCCTCGATCGGAAGCGTCACCGCGCCATCATTGCCGACTCGTGCGAGCCTTTCTCGGCGCCGGGTCGCGTCACTTCGCGACACACGCGCCGGTGCCGACGACCGTCGAAGCGGGCAACGACTCCACCTTTCGCACGCGCTGGAGGACTCCCGGCGATGCGAGCGCGTAACCGATGTCGGGGCTGGTCGGGGACCTCGAGAAGACGACCCCGATCACGACACCGTCCGGCTCGATGAGTGGGCCGCCGGAGTTCCCCGGCCGGACCAGGGCCTGGACCACGTACACCTCGCGCACGGACTGGTTCTCGCCGTATATGTCGAGGCCGGTCGCCAATAGCTGCGAGCGCACGCCCGCACGGTCGGCCGTGAGAGGACCCCCTTCTGGATATCCGAGCACGACGGCTTTGGTGGCGCGCCCCACCGTGTTCGGGTCGATGGTGAGCGCCGGCTCCGGCAGTCCCTCCACGCGCAGGATGGCAAGGTCGAATTCGGGATCGAAGAGCTCGACCACCGCGGCGTGGTATCCGATCGGGTCCTCGACTCTGATCGATCGCGTGCCCGCGACGACGTGAGCGTTTGTGACCACCAGACCCGGCGCCACGACGAAGCCGGAGCCCTCCTGGACCTCGCCGCAACCGACTGCGACGACCTTCATCGTTGAAGGAGCGGCCCTTGAGTACCCGGCTCGCACCTCGGCCGTAGAGGGATAGGGGACCGGCCCGGCGAGCTGGATGAAACCGTCGGCCACCAGTTGCAGGCCCTCGTCACTCAAGAACCGCTCCACGGGCGCGAGCGCGGTCGGTATCGGCGGCATGACGTCGGTCACGACCCTTACGATGCCCGAGTCGTCGATCTGGTTGGCCACGAGCGAGAACTGGCTGTTCACGAGAATCGAGGCCAACAGCCACACGACGACGAGAGCACCACCGGTAGCTGCAATGGCGCCGCCCGCGGCGTCAACTCCGCCGAACCGGGCCTGTCGCATCTGGCGCCACAGTCCCGCGCCGAACTGGCGTCCTGCAGTGGCGAACACCGCTGCAGGGACAAGGAGCAGAAGCAGTGCCACGACAGTCTTCGCGTGCTGCCCCGTCACGTGAGGACAGATGAGCAGGACCGCTACGACGCCGAGGGCCAGTCCGCCGAGGGCCCCGCCATAGGACAGGATCTGGACGGCCGCCCCCCGCCGGAACCCGCGGAAGGCCGACGCCAAGATGACGACGATGAGTATCAGATCGAGAGCGTCCATGTCCGAGCCGGGTCAGATCCCGCCGCAGCTCAACGGGACTGGGCGCGGGCACCGCGTTCGTCGCGGCAACCTGGAGAACCGCCCTCGTCGGGGGCTCCAGACACTTTCCGGTCCATAGTGTTGGGCTGAGTGTAGGCGCGGGACCCTCCCGGGCGGACGCGTCCCTCGGTCGACTCCACCACTCCGGAGCCCGCGGGCAGGCTCCCCGGCCGGTACGAAAGTGCAGTCAGTGGCACCGGTTGCACGCCCGCCGGTTACCTGCGCCAAATTGGGACCGTGGTTCGACCCGCCGACCTCCCTGTCACGCCGCCGCAGCGTCCCACCACGAGCCCGTCTCGTCACCTCCGTGCGCCGCGATGGCTCTCGGCGGTCTTGGGTTCTCGGCGCAACGCCCGGAGCCTGGCGGAGGGTCCTACCCAGGAACACCATCACCGCGACATCCGTGGAGGAAGCGCTCGGGCCGCGGTGTTCGGCATCAGCGACGGCCTCGTGACCAATGTCTCCTTGATCCTCGGACTGTCGGGAGCGAATCCGCCTGCCGGAGTCGTGCGGCTCGCGGGTCTGGCGGGACTCTTGGGGGGTGCGTTCTCGATGGCCGCCGGGGAGTACATCTCGATGCGCGCGCAGACCGAATTGTTCGAGCGCGAGCTCGAGCGCGAGCGGCAGGAGATCCATCGGCGCCCGGAAGTGGAGCTTCAGGAGCTGGTGAAGATCTACGAGAGCCGCGGCATCTCGAAAGATCTCGCTACCCAGGTCGCCGAGCAGATGATGGCCGACCCGAAGATGGCGCTCGAGACCCACGCCCGCGAGGAGCTCGGGATCCACCCCGATTCACTGGGCCGGCCCGTGCAGGCGGCTCTCGCCTCCTTCGTGACCTTCAGCGTGGGCGCCGTGCTGCCTCTGATCCCGTTCCTCATAGGACATGGGACCAACGCTGTGCTCGCTTCGATCGTGATCGCGGCGATCGCCGCTGTGGTCGTGGGCTCGGCGCTCTCGCTCTTCACGGGGCGTTCATGGTGGTGGTCGGCCTTCCGCCAGCTAGCGATCTGTGCGGCCGCGGGAGCTGTCACCTACGGCGTCGGCGCACTGGTCGGCCTCAGCGGTGTGCACTGATGGACGACAAGACCTCAGGCTCCGAGGCGCCGGAACCCTCCGGAGCCCGGGCTAAAGGGCCGTCGAGAGTGACAAAGGACGTCTATGTCGTGCGTCACGGTCACGCGCTGCCTCGCGACTACTGGTCGGGCCCTGACGAGGACCGTCCCCTGACCGATCGCGGCCGGAAGGAAGCCGAGGCTCTGGCCGGTCGTTTCGACACCCGACCGCTTGGCTCGCGGTCAGGAAAGTCTGGAGTCAGCGACCTCGAGCCCAGGCCCACGGTGCTCCTGTCGAGTGGTGCCGAACGGTGCCTCGCAACTCTCGCGCCTCTCGCTGTTGCGTGCGGGTTGGCTGTGGAGACTGCCGGATACCTCGCAGAGGGATCCGACGCGGGCGAGGTTCTCGTTCGGGCAAGAGAGCTGGCAGCCGGCGGCGCGGTTCCGGTGCTCTGCACACATGGGGACGTCATCTGGTGGATCATCGAGCTGCTTGAAAAGGGGGGCGCGTTCCTCCCCGGACCCGTGGACGTGAAGAAGGGGTCGATCTGGGTTCTCGAGACCGACGCGGGTGCCATCGGATCGGCCAGGTACATCCCCCCGGCCAAGGTGTAGGTTCCCGCCCAGTGACCGATCAGCGCGACACAGAGCAGACGGCCGGACGCCTCCCCGGGCGGGCATCAGGAGTGTTGGCCCTCGTCGGTGGCGGAGAGTGGCAACCGGGCACCGAGTACGACGCGGACCTGCTGGAACACTCTGGAGCCGACGAAGTGCTGGTGCTACCCACCGCCGCGGCATATCAGCATCCGGACCGGGCGGTGGCGACAGCCGAGAAGTGGTTCTCGTCGCTCGGCTCGCGGGCCCGTGGGCTGATGGTGCTGCGTCACGCGGATGCCAACAAGGAGACCAACGCGGCCGCCGTGAGAGAGGCGCGGTTCATCTACCTCTCCGGTGGCTCACCCCTCCACCTGCTCTCGGTCCTCAAGGGATCGCTCGTGTTCGAGGCCCTCGCGGCCGCCCTTTCCGCGGGGGCCGTCGTTGCCGGCTCGTCGGCCGGGGCGATGGTGCTCGTCGATCCGATGGTCGACCCGCGTGGCGGGGCGTTCACCGTCGGACTAGGTCTCGTCGAGCACCTCGCCGTTGTGCCCCACCATGACTCGGGTACCTCGCACCACTTCTGGCGGACGCTCGAGCTCGCCCCTGCGGGTCTGCCGATCGCCGGCATCCCGGAGCGCACTGCGCTCATCAGGGATCCGGACGGCTCATGGCGATCGGCGGGTGAAGGACGGGTCACCGTCTATCTCGACGGGACAGAAGTCGGCCTCGAGGCTTTGCCCCACTGACACCGCCGTCGGGCGGCGGTGGCGTACTCAGTCCAGCTCGGCGATGGTGACCGACTCGATGAGGACCTTCTCTTTGGGAGCACCCGAGCGGGTACCGATCGAGTCGATCGCCGCGACGATGTCCCGCCCCGAGACCAGCTGACCGAACAACGAGTACAGCGGCGGCAGACGCATCCCGTCGGGTCCCGAGATGACGAAGAACTGGCTCCCGTTCGTGTCCTTGCCCGCATTGGCCATCGCGAGCGAGCCGAGCTCATAGCGCCCGGGCTTGGGCAGCTCGTCCTCGAAGCGGTAGCCGGGCCCGCCCGCGCCGGTCCCCTCCGGATCGCCGCCCTGTAGCACGAAACCGGGAATGATCCTGTGGAAGGCGATCCCGTCGAAGTAGTGGTAGCGCGCAAGGAACACGAAGTTGTTCACCGTTCTCGGAGCGCTCACCGCATCGAGAGCGAAGATCATCGTGCCTTTGGATGTGACCATCTCGACGGTGTAGCGCTTCGAAAGGTCGATGCACATCGGTGGCGGGGCGTCGAAGCGTTGGGTCTTCGGCGCAGATCCGTCGGCAGGCGGGCACTCGCTCGGCATTGTGGGAACTCCGTTTCTTGTCGTCGACAGACGGCCGGCTCAGCCGGAGACCTGCTTCATGCTGACGCTGAGAAGGTAGACCTTGACCGCCGGGGTGCCGGAGCTGGACCCGTCTGCTCCGATCTTCTCGACGACATTCATGCCCGACACGACGTGGCCGAAATTGGTGTAGTTGGGCTCGGTGTTGAGAGTGGTCTGGCCACCCGGCAGCACGAAGAAGAACTGGCTCTCGTCAGTGGAAGGCCCGCTCGAGTTGGCGAGCGCGAGATCGCCGGGTTGATAACAGCCCGAAAGGCTCGGCGTTTTCTTACAGGCCGCCGGAGGCGTGTTGCCGGTGAACTCGTAACCGGGATAGCCGTATTTCATCGGACCCGCCTGGCCTGTGGCTCCCCCGGTGCCGGTACCGGTCGGGTCTCCACCCTGCACGACAAAGCCGGGGATGACCCTGTGGAACAAGGTGCCGTTGTAGAAGTCGTAGCGGGCGAGGAAAACGAAGTTGTTGACCGCCGCGAAGGACGCGGCTGCCGGCATCTGCACAACGATGTCACCGAGACTCGTCTTGAAGGTGGCGTCCCAGACCGAGGTCGCGGAGATGCACGACGACGGCGCGGCGGTGAACAGGACAACGCGCTTGGTCGATCCGGTCGCGGGCGGGCATGTCGGCGCCACGGCCGCCGTGGTCAGCGGCTGGGTCGTCGGCGTCGCGAAGGTCGTGGACGTGATGGTTGTCGATGTCGTGGCCGTGGTGGTGGTGGTCGTCGTCGGCTTGTTGGCCGCCTTGTTGGCCGAACTGTTCACGAGCAGCACGATGCCGACGATGACAAGGGCGAGGATCACACCCCCAGTTCCACGCCTCAAGTTGCGGCGCCGCTTCCGGCCTTTCTGGATGACGGCTTGCTTTTGTTCACGAGCGGCTCGCTGCCGCGCTCTCTTCTCGGTAGGCACGGATCGACAGGCTACTTAACCTGCAGGGCAAAGCGCATACGCGGGCCTGTGAGACGGAGAATCGCACCTACGGCGGGCGGGCTCGGAGGCCGGCTCGCTCGCCCGGGGACCCTGCACGGCGGTAGGTTGGCGGCGTGACCCTAGTTGTCCAGAAGTACGGCGGGACCTCGGTCGGCGACGCAGACCGTATTCGTGCGGTGGCGGACCACATCGCCCGCACGCGCCGTACCGGCACCAGCGTGATAGTCGTGGTCAGTGCCATGGGCAAGACCACCGACGGACTGATCCGGCTCGCCGAAGACGTGAGCCGGGTGCGCCCGGGCCGTGAGCTCGACATGCTGTTGACCGCAGGCGAGCGGATCTCGATGTCCCTGTTGTGCATGGCCTTGGCCGAGCTCGGCGTGCCCGCCGCCTCGTTCACGGGCAGCCAGGCGGGCATCATCACCGACACCACCCACACCAAGGCGCGGATCTTGGAGGTGAAAGGTGACCGCCTTCGCGAGGCGCTGGCTCAGGGCGTCGTCCCGGTCGTGGCCGGCTTCCAGGGAGTCTCGAGCACGCGGGACGTGACAACCCTCGGTCGGGGCGGGTCCGACACGACAGCGGTCGCACTCGCGGCTGCGCTCAAGGCGGACGTGTGCGAGATCTACACCGA
Organism: Acidimicrobiaceae bacterium; assembly: GCA_003140595.1. Lineage (GTDB taxonomy): Bacteria > Actinomycetota > Acidimicrobiia > Acidimicrobiales > Bog-793 > Fen-455. Next base: position 23,297 of record PLKG01000132.1, read on the forward strand.
CGTCTCGGGAGTGTTCACCACCGATCCCCGCGTGGTGCCGACGGCCCACCGGATACCGAGGATCTCCTTCGAGGAGATGCTCGAGATCGCGGCGACGGGCGGGAGGGTACTGGCGCTGCGGTCTGTCGAGTTCGCCCGCAACCACCACGTGACCCTTCACGTGCGGTCGAGCTTCACCTGGGAACCCGGGACCGTCGTCAGCGAGGAGGACTCTTCCATGGAACAACCCATCGTCTCGGCGGTGACCAGCGACTCTACCGAGGCCAAGATCACCATCACCGGCGTCCCGGACCAACCGGGCATCGCCGCGTCGGTGTTCAGGGGGCTTGCCGACAGGGCGATCAACGTCGACGTGATCGTTCAGAACACATCACACCACGGCACGACGGACATCTCCTTCACCGTCCCCCGCGCGGACCTCGAGGGCAGTCTCGAAGTGGCCGAGCAGCTCGTCCCCCAACTCGGGGCGGTATCGGTGATCGCAGACGACGACGTCGCGACGGTCTCTCTCGTCGGTGCTGGTATGAGGACCCATCCGGGAGTCACCGCCACGATGTTCGAGACACTCGCGGCTGCCGGCATCAACATCGAGATGATCTCGACCTCTCCGATCCGGATCTCGTGCCTGGTGCGGGCCGAGCATGCCGAGCGGGCGGTCCAGGTCCTCCACGCGGCGTTCGAACTGAGCGGCCAGTAGCGGCACCGGTAGTCGCCGGGCCGAAACTTTTCCGCCACGGGTCGTCACTAAACTCTCCCCATGCGAGTCGGAGTTTTCGGGGCCACAGGTCAAGTTGGCGCCGTGATGAGGTCGATCCTTGCGGAGAGACGATTCCCAGCAGAGAGCATGCGTTTTTTCGCGAGCGCGAGATCGGCGGGCCGCACGCTCTTTTGGGACGGAGATGTCGTAGTCGAGGATGTCGTGGGCGCCGACTTCAGCGGGATCGACATCGCGTTGTTCTCCTGCGGTGCCAGCACCTCTTTGGATCTGGCGCCTCACGTGGCTGCCGCCGGTGCCATAGTCATCGACAACTCGTCTGCCTGGAGGATGGACCCCGATGTCCCGCTCGTCGTCCCCGAGGTCAACCGCGAGGCCTTGGAGCACATACCAAAGGGGATCGTCGCCAACCCGAATTGCACGACGATGGTCGCCATGCCCGTGCTCAAGCCCCTCGACGATCTGGCGGGACTGCGCCGGATCGTGGCTTCGACCTATCAGGCAGTCTCGGGCGCGGGTCTCGCCGGGACCTCCGAGCTGGACGAGCAGATCCGCAAGGTCGCAGACGGCGCCGCGGCGCTCGCGCACGACGGCGGCGCCGTAGACATGCCGGCTCATGTGAAGTTCCCCGCGCCGATCGCGTTCAACGTGGTCCCTATGGCGGGCCACAGCCTCGACGACGGGAGTGGCGAGACAAGCGAAGAACAGAAGTTCCGGGACGAGAGCCGCAAGATCCTGGGCCTCCCAGATCTCCTGGTCTCCTGCACCTGCGTCCGAGTACCCGTGTTCACTGGCCACAGCCTTTCGCTCAACCTCGAGTTTGACCGGCCGCTCAGCCCTGAGGAGGCGCTCGCCGCCCTCGACGGCGCGCCTGGTGTCGAGCTCTGCGACATCCCCACCCCTCTCGGCGCGACGGGTGGCGACGTGTCGCTCGTGGGAAGGGTGCGCCGGGACGCCACATCGGCGAACGGGCTGTCGCTGTTTGTGGTCGGGGACAACCTCCGCAAGGGCGCCGCGCTCAACGCCGTGCAGATCGCCGAGGTGCTGGCCGAGATCGCCTGAGGCGGTGTCAGTTCAGTTTCGCGAGATAGGGGCTGAGCAGTTTCTCGATCTGCTTCGAGGCGATGTCCACCTCGATGTTCACCTTGTCACCGGGCACGACGCGTCCGAGCGTCGTCACCTGCGAGGTATGGGGGATCACCGCGACGGAAAAGCTGTCGTCGTCGATGTCGAAGATCGTGAGGCTCACGCCGTCGACGGCGATTGAGCCTTTCTCCACGCAGTAGCGGATCAGGTCCCGGTCTATGCGGACCCTGAGATCGGGCGCCGCGGCGGTCACTTCCCCGATACCGTCGATGTGACCCTGCACGACGTGCCCACCGAGACGGTCGCTAAGGCGCACGGGTCGCTCTAGGTTCACCGCGTCACCAGGCTTCAGGTAGGCAAAGGTCGTCCGGCTCACGGTCTCGGGCGAGGCCTGGGTCTCCCAGGTCTCAGGGCTTAAGGCGACGACTGTCATGCAGCACCCGTTCACCGCGATGGAGTCGCCGACCTTGGCGCCTTGCAACACGAGCGACGCGCGGATCGTGTACCGGTCGCCGTCATGGCCGACGTAGGTACCCAGCTCTTCAATAATCCCGGTGAACACGTTTTCGAGCGTACCAACCCGCCGTTGTCACTGACGGGCGAGGAGTATGCAACCGACCGTCACGCCAAAGCCGAGAACGACGACCCTCAGCAGGATCGGGCTCAATCGGCGGGCAAAGCCGCCACCGAGACGACCGCCGGCGAGGCTGGCGACGGCCATGACAGCGACCGCGGTCCACGCGACGGGACCGAACACGCCGTAGGCGACAAGGGCCACCGAGTTGATCACGACCGAAAGGACCTGTTTCAGGCCGTTCAGCTTCTGCAGGCTGTCGGGGATCGCCAAGGCGAGCATCGCCAGGAGCACGATGCCGAGCCCGGCCCCGAAGTAGGCGCCGTAGACCGCGCCGAAAAACACCCCGAGGTGAAGACCTGTTGAGCGGTGCTCCTTGGACTGTGACCTCCGCTTCTGAAGTGCGCGGGTGGCGAGCGGTTGGAGGGCGAAAAGGGCGCACGCGAGGAGGATCAGCCAGGGCACAGCCTGTTTGAAGACACTCGCCGGCGTGGTGAGCAACAACACCGAGCCTGCGAGGCCACCGAGGACACAGGTTGCGCTAAGCACGAGCGCGCGGGATCGCTGGCCCTCGATCTCGTGGCGGTACGCGACCGAGCTGCCCACATAGCCCGGCCAGAGTGCGACCGTGTTGGTCATGTTCGCAGTGACACCTGGATAGCCCACGGCGAGCAGAGCCGGGAAGGATATGAGCGAGCCGCCCCCGGCAACGCTGTTCACCGCACCCCCGAGAAAGCCGGCTACGCCGAGAACGATCCCCTGCTCGGGTGTCAATCGGTTACCGCACTAGGCCAATGTTCGTCGCGGACCTCGGCGAGGTACGAAGCATGGTTGCGCCTGAGCTCAGAGACGCTGTCGCCCCCGAACTTGCGAAGCGCCTCGGAGGCCAGCACGAGGGCAAGCATCGTCTCCGCGACGACGCCCATGGCTGGCACCGCGGTGACGTCGGTGCGTTCCTTGAAAGACACGGTCTCGGCTTTGGTGAGGACGTCGACGGTCTTGAGCACCGGGCGGTTCAAACTGGCGAGCGGCTTCATGGCTGCGCCGACGAGGAGAAGGCCCCCCGTGGACATGCCGCCCTCGATGCCGCCGGCCAAAGACGTCTCCCTCTTGTACTCGCGAGTGTCCGGGTCGAAGAAGATCGAGTCGTGGCCTGATGATCCCCGGCGGCGGGCGACGTCGAGGCCTTCGCCGATCCAGACCGCTTTCACGGCCTGGATGCTCATCACCGCCTGGGCGATGAGGCCGTCGAGTTTGCGGTCCCAGTGGACATGGCTCCCGAGGCCAACCGGGACGCCGTAGGCGACGATTTCGACGGTGCCTCCGAGGGAGTCGCCCTGCTTGGCGGCATCCTTGATCTCAGCGATCATGGCCGCCTCGGCCGATGGATCCAGGCACCGCACCGGCGACGCGTCCACCGTCGGAAGCTCGCCTGGCAGGGGGCGAACCCCCGCCGGGGTGTCCGCGCCGCCGATCTGGACGACATGGCTCAAGATCGCGACTCCGATCTGGGCCAGGAGAGCCTTTGCACATGAACCGGCCGCCACTCGAGCAGCCGTCTCCCGGGCAGAAGCGCGCTCGAGCACGTCACGGGCGTCGTCAAATCCGTACTTCTGCATGCCGGCAAGATCCGCGTGGCCAGGCCTCGGCTGTGTGAGCCGGCGCGAGGGATGCCCGGGCTCGGGGGACATCTCCGCCTCCCACTTGGGCCACTCGGCATTCGCGATCTCGATCGCGACCGGCGACCCCAGTGTCCGTCCATGGCGGACGCCACCGAGAATGGCGATCTCGTCGGTCTCGAAGCGCTGGCGGGGCCCTCGCCCGAAGCCGATCCTGCGGCGGGCAAGCTCGCCAGCGATCTCGTCCACAGCGATCGGTAGCCCGGCGGGAAGTCCCTCGATCACAGCAACGAGCGCACGCCCGTGGGACTCGCCCGCGGTCAGAAGGCGCAGCACGTGCCTAGCCTAGGCCGGGTCCGGAGCACTCATCGGTCCTGGTCGCAATGGCTGACTCCACCGGCATCGAGGTTTCGGCTCGGGATCTGGCGCCAAGCTCGGGACGGCGCCCGTTGCCCGGGACTTCGCCGAGATTAAGCGCCCTCCACGTCCCGGTCGGGCTCGACACCAGCCGCGACCATGAGCCCGTCGGAAACTCGGCGGTGGCAAGGTTCACCGCTTTGAGGAGCCTCGGGAGCAGCGCCTGGATGACGGCGTCGTGGGTGACGAGCGCCACGGCCGCGTCCTGCTCTGGAGGCCGACCGGCCTGTGCGACGGCGGTGTCTCGGGCCGCGACCAGATCGAGAAAGGCAGCCTCGGCCCTCGCCGCGACAAGTTGCGGCGCTTCAACGCCCGGAGCGGCGTCGATCGACCCAAAACGCCTCTTCACCTCCTCGAACCGGTGACCCGACCACTCGCCGTAGAAGCGGTCCCGCAGGCGGTCCTCGATCTCGAGGGGTGCTCCCGTGCTCTGGGCCACCGGGCGTGCGGTGTCGACCGCACGCCGGAGCGGGCTGGAGGCGATCGCGCCGAGCCGCACGCCGGAGAACAGCTCGCCGAGCGCCGAGGCCTCGGCCTCACCGGTATCGTCGAGCGGAACATCGAGCTGTCCCCGGAGAACACCCGCGGCATTGAGCGCCGTCTCGCCGTGCCGGATGAGGAATACGTAGAGCGCCGTCACGAAAAGACACCGTACGGCACCACAGGCGAACTTTGGACCCATCCTCAGCGCCTCGTTGAAGGCATCTGCACCCGACGCAGGCCGGCTCCCATAACTAGTGTTCGAGATCGTTGGCCGACGGGACCGTTTGCAACCTCGGGCTTGAAGGAGGGCAGTTGTCGAGCTTCCACCGGATTCTCGTGGGGTGGGACGGGTCGCGAGACGCCCGCCAAGCTTTTCGCACCGCAGTTCACCTCGCAGAGGAACTCGGGGCTGAGGTGGTCGTGCTCGCCGTCCTGAAGCGTCGCTCGCGGGCCGAGGCGGCCGACGAGGTCGCCGAGGAAATGGCCGAACGCCGTCGTGAGGTCGTTGCCGAGATGGAAGCACAAGCGCACCATGACGCCGTGTCCACCGCAGTCCGTATCCGTCAGGAGGTGATCGAGGCAGATCAGACGACTCCGGCGTTCGACGCGTACGTGCGCGAGCACGGCTTCGACCTCGTCGTCGTCGGGAGACACGGGGTCGATCGCGCGGTGCACCCGCGTATCGGCGGGGTGAGCGAGCACCAGGTCCTCCGCGGAAGTTGTCCGGTGATGGTGGTCGGCTCGAGCTGACGGTACCGTCGCTCAGCCCGAACGGCTTCGATCGCCGAGTCTCACGATTGCCTTGACAGGACCGCCCGCACGTCCCTGATCGCCTCGCGGGCCGCCCCGTCCTCGGCGTGCCGGCGATCCTGCTCGGCCTCGGCCTCTTGACGCATCGCCATGGCCCTCCGGGCAGCCTCGGCGACCGAGGTCGCAGTACGGTCCATCTCCGCGGCCATCGCCTTCTCGAAGCGAATCCGCGCCGCGTCGAGTCGTCGTGCCAGGTCAGAACGTGCCCGTCCGGCATGCTTTTCAAGTTCGTCGCCGAGCCGGGCGAGAGCTTTCCGAACGACGATGCGCCGCGCCGCGCGCCTGGGCAGTAGCCACAAGATGAGCCGCACAACAGTGTCGCCCGGCGCCTCGACCCAAAGCACGAGGGAGAAGAACCGCTCTCTCTCTTCGCGTACTGCTCCCAGCCTCACCTGCGGCAGAAAGACCTCGAACAGGCCGGACGCGAGCCTTCGCAGCTCGTTGACCCGAACCTCTGTCTTAAGACGCAGGCGCTCGGCGACCTCCCGCCAGGCGGCGTCGACCACGTCGGTCTCCTCGGCGCGCACCGTCTCGAAGCCCTCGCCGATCGCCTGGGTGACGAGATGGTGCAGCTCGTTCTCCAGCCGCGAAAAGGGCACAGACTCAGCGAGGCTTTGCATTCTCGGCGCCCATTCGGCCTCGACCCGCCGGGCGACACGTGAGAGGTCGGATGCCACACGCTCGCTCACGCCAGCAAGGTCGCGGGCAAACAGGAGTCGCTCGTCGGCGAAGGCTCGTCCCTCCTCAAAGGCGGCGAGGCGGAATCGCTCAGCCCGTTCGGCGATCGCGTCGACATCGAACTTGAGCGCTGCCTCCCCGAGGTCGAGTGCCTCCTCGAGGTCGCCGGCGAGGCGAGCGAGCTCGTGGCGCGCCGTCTCCAGTCCGGCTCGGGCCATGTCGGTTCTCACAAAGCGCGACAGCTCTTGCTCGAAATCCCCGAACTCGCCCGCTTCGACTCCGGGCTCCCTCCCAGACTGGCGGGCCTTAAGAGCGGGAAGCGCAGCCAGGCAGAAGAGCCGCACCGGCCGTCCTAGCTGCGCCGCGACGGCCGCGGAGACGAAACTTCGCATCTGGTCAAGCTCGTCGAGGTTCAGATGATCGATCTTGTTGAGGACGAAGAACGTGGGCGATCCGCGCTCGGCCAGGCTCTCCGACAGAAGGCGCTCTCGCTCGGAGAACGGCGCGTCGGCGGACAGGACTACCACGGCCGCGTCCGTCTCCTTGAGTGCCAGGCCTGCGATCAGATCGCTGTGACCGTGGAGCGAACCGACGCCCGGCGTGTCGACGAGCACGAGCCCCGATGCGAGAAGTGGAACCTCGCGCTGCACTTCGACTCTGGCGATCCGGCGCGTGTTGGCCGGGTTGGCGGACTCAGTGACGAAGTCGGCAAGGTCCTCCTCGATTCGGAGAAGGCGGCGCGAACCGTCAGCTTGGACGATCGTCGTCCCGGGTGGGCCGAAAGAGATCTCGGTCGGGACCGCGGTCACCGGGACGACTCCGGTGGGCAACAACGCCTCGCCGACGAGCGCGTCGAGCAACGTCGACTTCCCGTGCTTGAACTCGCCCAGCACCGAGACATGGAACCGGTGCTCCGCGAGGCGGGCGCCGACACGCGAGGCTCCACGCATCACCTCGCCATGGGCTGGCCCAGCTCCTTGTGCGAGAGTTGCACAGGCCCTCTCAAGCTCGGCTCGGTCTTCGCCGAACTCCGGCATGACCGCTGCGGATCGGTTCGTCATCAGTGCCATGCCGCGACTGCGGCCAGCACGGCGAGCAGAGCGACGAGCATGTAGGCGATATAGGCGTCGAGGCGCCCGGACTGTAGGCGTTTGGCGTGGCGAGCGAACAGGAGCCAGAGCGCCCGAGCCGGGCGGTAGAGGTAGGCCTCGGCGGGCTCGACGACGCTCATGATGACCTCGAGACGGGTGCCATCAGCGGGCTCGTCGGTGCCAGGGGTGCCGGACGGCTCGACGACTTCCGAGGCGTGACTCGCCCCGAGCACGTTGCCAAGCACGTGACGCAGCACATTCGCGTACCCGAAGGCGCTGTAGCGATCCGGCCCCGCTACAGCCGGGCTCGCAGAGCGCCAGGCAGGAACTCGCCGCACACGGAGGAACCGGCCCCGCGAAAGCACCAAGGTGGCGAGCGCCACGGCGAAAAAGGCGATCGGCAACTCGACCATCAGCCACGAAGGCGAGAGGATCGAGAAGCCGGAGAACACCGGCTGGAGCACCCAGGGAGACTTGAGGGCCTGCAAACTCGCAGAGGCCGGGACGATCGGCGTCAGCCCGCGAGCCAGGAACCTCACGACGAAGGGGGCTACGGCCGAAAGGCCGATGGACGAGACTGCGAGCAGGACAAGCCCGGCCTTGCCGGCAAGTCCGCCACCATCCGCGAGATCCTTGTCCGGTGCGGTCCGGACGGCTCGACCGAGCACCGCAAAGCCGATCAGGCGGACGAAGGCGAATGCGGCGACTCCGGTCGTAAGCGCCACGAGGGCTCCGGCGCCAGCCATCGCGAGTCGAAGTGCCAGGGCGTGGAGGCGGAACTCCTGCAGGAGCGCCTCGAGGAGGAACCACTCCGAGACGAATCCGATGGTCGGTGGGAGCCCCGCGAGGCTGAGCGAGCCGAGGGCGAAGGCGGCTCCGCTGACCGGTGTCCGTCGTCCGGCGCCACGCAGGGTCTCGAGATCGTCCGAATCGTTGTCGGAGGTGATGAACCCAGCCGATGCATAGAGGCCTGACTTGGCAACGCCATGGGCAAGAACCTGTAAGCTTGCTGCAAGAAGCCCCACTGCGGTGATCTCCGGGCGGCCGCTCGCGGCTCCCGCGAGCGCCACTCCGTAGCCGACGACGATGATGCCGGCATTCTCGACGCTCGAGTAGGCGATCGCGCGGTTCAGGCGTGACTGCACTGCCGCAAAGGAGATCCCGACCAGAGCTGTCACGCCTCCGAGCACGAGGACCGTCACGACCAGCCAGATGGGAGGACGGCCGAGGATCCCGAGAAAGCGCCAGAGCCCGTAGAAACCGGCGTTGACGGCCAGCCCCGCCATGGCCGCCCGGGTCGGGCCCCTAGCCGCGGCGTAGCCGAGGGGCAACCAGACCTGGAACGGTAGAAGGCCCACCTTGGCGCCGAAGCCGACGACGACGAGAACGAAGGCGGCGTCGTGAAACGCGCCCGCGGGGACGTGACTCCAAGCACTCATGGTGAGAGTCCCGCTGTGGCCGGCAAGAAGCAGAAAGGCGAACAGCAGTGCCGCCCCGCTCGCCTTGCCCATGGCGAGTGTCACCCAGCTGGCCCGGGCATTGGCTTTGTCGGCACGACGGGCACCGACGAGGATGTAGAAGGCCAGGGTCATTGTCTCCCAGCCGAAGAGGAACGTGAACGCGTCCCCGGCGACAAGCACGACGGTGACCGCGCCCAGGAGCAGCAGGTAGCCGGCGGCGGTCCCCCGTCGCGCGACCCGGCCCACTGGCCGAGCCCAACCGACAAGACAGGCGGAAAGCGCTGCCGCAAGACCGCCGGTGAGCGTCAGGAAAAGCCCGGCCAGCGCGTCGAGGCGGACCGACGTGCGGCCGACGCCGAACCCCGCGCCGAGGAAGACCACCCCCTCGGGGCGGTAGACAGCAAGCACGCCCGCCGCCGCCACGAGCGCGCCGCCGAGGAGACCCGTCACAAAGGGGAACACCCGGACCAACGCCGTGTCGGCACCGGAGACGAGAGCGACAAGCGCACCCAGCGCCCAAAGGCAGAGCGCGGCGACGAGCAACGCGCCGATCATCGGACAGCCGAGGCGGGGAGCAACCCGATGGCGAGGAGGATCCCGTGCAGCAGGCTGAACGGGCTCGGGGGCGAACCGGGGACGAAGACGTCGACCGGCACAATCGAGGAGATCCCCGCCCTGGTCACATAGCTCGGGTGAATGAGACCGCCACTTATCGCGTCTGTCCCAGCGGCGAGGACGACCTTCGGGCCGGGCATCGCCTCGTAGGTGGTGCGAAGCGGGCCCTCCATGCCCGAGGTCCCGGTACCCGTCACGAGAAGCAGGTCGGCATGGCGCGGACTTGCCGTGAAGAATATCCCGAGGCGCTGCACGTCGTAGACCGGGTTCAAAAGGGCCGCTACCTCCCACTCCTCAGAGCCGTCCGAGCCGGCGTCGAGGTGGCGCACGTGTACCGAACGCCGGAGGGCCCTCACGCGGGACCGAAGCTCTGCACGGACGCGGGTGACCTCCTCGTCGCTCTCCACCCGGCCCGGCACGACCAGGTGCTCGCGGTCCACAACGGCGATCTCGGGGGACGATTCGAAGACGAAACGACCCGGCCGCGTCTCTACACAACGACCGCAGAGGATGCAGCGGCCACGGTCGAGCGCGACCTCGCCCCGGTTCTCTTCGATCGCACCGGTCGGGCACAGAGAAGAAGGTCCCGAGCCGCGACCGCCCGACATCGGTTGCTCGCGCGGTGACGGGTCCGTCCCTGCGCCGAGCACCGAGACCGAGCTCTTGAACTTTGCGCCGTATCCGTCCGCCTTCTTCGGATAGCCGGTGGTGACGATCCCTTCGCGAAGCCCTCGAAGCGCCCAGGCCATCAGCCGGCCACCCCGGAAATCGAGAGTCCGAAGCTCGCTTCGATGAAGACGAAGTCGGTGAGTATGTCGCCGCCGAAGGCCTGAGGGAAAAGAGCCAGATTATGGAACGAGGCCGATCGCTGCTTGACCCTCTTGAGCCGTCCGGCCTCCGCCTCGACGAGGTAGACGAGCTCGCCCTGTGGTGCCTCCACCCAACCAAGGCCGATCCCCTCGACTGGTTGCATCGGGAGACGCCAGGGGCCATCGGCGTCCTCCTCGCCGAGCTCGTCGAGGGCCTCGCGGATCAGGTGGAATGACGTGGTTATCTCATCGAGGCGGATCTGCTGGCGAGCGAGCGCGTCGCCGTCTTCGGAGGTCTCGGCCGGTTGGAAGCCGAGGAGGCTGTACGCGCCGTACGGGCGGTCCGAACGGACGTCCTCGCCCAGCCCCGAGCCGCGACCGACTGGCCCGAGCGCGCCGTGGGATGCGGCTGCGGCCGGCGAGACCACGCCCGTGTGACGCAGCCGGTCGAGAAAAGACGGCGTGTCCATGAGAGCCCGGGCGTCGTCGGTGATGCCGCGCTCGAGCGCGCGAAGTGTCCGGAGCGCCTCGTCTGAAGCCGCCGACAACGGCCCGGCAACGCCTCCCGGCACGACGACCCCCCGCCCGAAACGGTGGCCGCAAAGCTGAGACCGGAGACGTTGAACGCGTTCTTTGTGGAGGGTGATGCGTGCATACGCGACCGCCTGGCCGGCACCTTCGGTCTGGCGGGCCACCGAGTCGAGATGGCTGGCCACCCGCTCGAGCTCTGCGTGCACAACCCGGACGAGGCCGGCGCGTCGCGGCACGTGTATCGCGCCCAGAGCCTCGAGCGCCTGGCAGTACGCGAGGGCGTGAGCGACAGCGGCGGTGCCTTCTACGCGTTCGGCGAGCAGGACACCATCGTCCACACCGAGCTCGCCGAAGCGTCGTTCGATGCCGCGATGTTTGTAGTGGACGCGGCTGCGCAGGTAAGGAATGTCCTCGCCGAAAGTCTCGACAAGGTACTCGACCGACTCGAATACCCCCGAGCGGACCGGCCCGTAGGGGATCGTGAACAGACCCTGGCCGGCCACGCGGCTGGAAAGCGGTGAGGTGTCGAAGTCGAGGCGGACGGCTTCGCCGGGTCGCGAAGTGCCGGGGCGTGGACGCCAGTGCTGCGTAGGGTGGACGGGGACAAGAAGTGGATCGAGGCTCGGATGACCGACAGGCTCGATCCCGAACAGGTCGTGGATCTCCCGCTCGTACCAGGCCGCAGGCGGCACGAGCGGAGTGATCGCCGGATAGCGGTCCCTCCCAGGCATAAGTGCCGCCTGGACGATGTCGAGGGAGCCATGCCGGGCAAGGAGCGCGCGAATGACCGTCGAGCCGTCGTCCTGCGCCGTCGCGAACAGGCCTGCGAACCGCTCGCCTCCGGCGACTCGCCCGGCAACGACACCGGCGAGCTCCTCCGGGGTGACCAACGCGGTGGTGGGTGGAGGAGTCATCTACGCGCCCCGAGCTCTGCCGCAGCCCTCTCCAGGAGGCCGGACAACTGTGCCGGGGGGTGCACACCGAGCACGACGAGGGCGAGGAGACCGAGGACCATCGATCCCGCCATCCATGGGCTCACTTCGCCCGGCGCGACGCTGTCGGAGGTCGGTGTCAAGAGCGTCTGACTGGCGTACCACGAGAGCCCGAAGAAGGCCAAGGTGACCAAGACGATCAGCACGGCCGAAAGTGCGGTCGCACGAGTGGACAGGCCACCCTCGACGATGAGGAACTCGCTTCTGAATATCCCGAACGGCGGCATGGCCGAAAGGGCAAGGATGGCGAGGAGGAACATCGGGCCGCTTAACGGCAGAGCCCCCACGGCTCCTTGAATTCGGTCCATGTCCTTGGTGCCGAACTTGCGGATGACATTGCCGGCCCCGAAGAACGCCGTTGACTTCGCCGCCGCGTGAGCGAGCACGTGAAGCAACACGCCGACGATCGCGATCGGGGCGGAGAAGCTCATCCCGATGGCGAGAATGCCCATGTGCTCGATGCTCGAATAGCCGAGGAGCCGCTTCAGGTCGCGTTGGCTGGCCAGGTACAGGGCCGCGAGGACGAGCGAGGCGAGGCCGAAGACGAGAAGCACGTCGCGCGGGAATGCCGGGCCGATCGCCCGGACTGTGACCTGGTAGAAGCGCAAGATGGCATAGAAGCTCACCGTGAGCAGCGCTCCGGACAACAGGGCCGAGACCGGAGTCGGTGCCTCGGAGTGGGCATCGGGCAGCCAGGTGTGCACAGGGACAAGGCCCATCTTCGTGCCAAACCCGAGAACGGCGAGACCGAAGGACAGGCGCACGATCTCCGGTGGGAAACGAGGCGCAGCCCCGAGGAGCCTCGAGTAGAAGAGCTCGTAGGACCCGCCGAGAACCGTGCTCCCTGCGTAGTACATGAACATGGTCGCGAGCAGTGCGATGCCGAGGCCCATGGAGGCGATGAGGACGTACTTCCACGCGGCCTCGGCGGCGCCGTCGGTGTCCCCGATCGCTACGAGAAGCGCCGAGACGACCGTCGTGACCTCGACGGCAACCCACAACAGAGCCAGCCCGTTGACGATCGGTGTCATCGCCATCGCCCAGGCGAACAGATTGAGGCCGGCAAAGAAACGACGCGAGTAGCGAACCTCGGCCGCACCGCCGCCGGGCTGTATGTACCCGACAGCGAAGACAGCCGTGGCCGCGTACAGGAATGTCACAGCCACGAGGAAGACGACCGAGAGCGCGTCGACGCGCAGCCATCCCGACAAGGCAGTCGTCACCTCGTGCGAGGGGACCAGCGCCACCGCAAGTCCGAAACTGGCCGCGCCGCTCACGAGCGAGAGTGCCTTTGCGACGACCAACGGCACTTTGAGACAGGCAAGACTCACCACGAACGGGGCGACCAGGATGGCCACGAGGATGGCGCCCATCGCTAACCACGCAGCCGATCGAGCGCACGGGTCGACAAGGTGCGCGAGCGCCCCTGATGCACGCGCATCAAAAGGCCGAAGACCACGACCGCCACGAGGAGGTCGAAGAGGAAGGCCACTTCGACGATGAGTGGAAGCCCCGCCGCAAGAACAAGGCTCGCCACCGACACACCGTTCTCCAACGAGAAGAAGCCGATCGCCTGGGAGACGACGTCGTTACGGACTATCACGAGCAGGAAGGCGACGAGAATGACGGCCGCCGCGAGGCCGAGGGCCAGGATCGGAAGGGAGTGGGAGTGGACCGGCAACCTCCCCACCACGAAGACTCCGAAGACGGACAGGACAATCGCCAGCAGCACCATCGTGGCAACCCCGAGCCGGTGGCTGGCGGTGACGTCGACACGTACCTCGCGAACAAGGCGGAGGATGACCATCGGCACGACGATGACCTTCAAGACGAACGAGAGTCCCATCAGACCGTAGAGCTCACCGATGTGCTGGGTGGCGGCCACAAAGCCGGCGAGCACGCTCACGCACAACGACTGGAACCCGTAGAGGCGGACCTGCGAACGAGAAAGGGAAGAGCGCAACATCGCGAACTCGCTCAAGAGCACGAGCAGTGCGATGACATCTGCCGCGTCTGTCAGCGTCGATGGCGACGTCCCGAGCGCGGCCATTTACCGGGCTCCCAGGAACAGGACGAGCACGGCGAGGACGGCGAGCAAGAAGGCCACCGCCATGAACTCTGTGATCTTGAAAAGCCGGAGCTTGGAGAAACTGTTGTCGATGACGGCGAATATCACACCGACGCCCAGTGCCTTGCCTATGAAGGCCGGGATAGCCAGCAGCACGGCACCCACCTGACGTGAGCCGGCCTCACCCCAGGGCGCCGCGAAGACGTTGATCAAGATCACGTAGAGGATCAGCTGCTTCATCGCCGCGCCCCACTTCAACAGCGCCAACGCAGGCCCGGAGTGCTCGAAGGTGCGTGCCTCGTCAATCATCCCGAACTCGAGAGTGCTCGCATGGGTCTCGACCGGGATGCGGCCCGTGTCGCTCAGCACGACGAGGAAGAACGCCACTGCTGCAAGCAGGTGCGCCGGAGCGATCGCCTGGCCGAGTGACGAGCGGACAGCAGCCGCCTCGAAGTAGGGCAGGTCGGTTGCGGTCACGAGAGCGACGGTGAAGGTGACAAAGAGGATCGACGGCTGGATGAGCGCCCCGAAGGTCATTGCTCTGCTGCTGCCCAACTGGGCGTAGGGATCCCCGCTCTCGAGCGCTGCCAGCGCGACTGCGAAGCCCGCTAGGGAGAGTATGAAGCCTCCGCCCAAGATGTCGCCCATGTAGCCGAGGGGCAGAGGGTATTGAGTGAGGACAGGAATGAGCAGCGGGACCGTGAGATAGCAGGCGAAAGCGACCACCGGGCCGGCGAGGAAGACCCAGCTCGCTTCCTCGGGGACAAGCGTCTCCTTGCGGAAGAGCTTTGCTATGTCGTAGTACGGCTGGAGCACCCGAGGGCCGCGACGGCCTTGAAGACGTGCTCCGAGGTGGGCGATCGCTCCACTGACGAACGGCGCGAAGACAAGGATCGTCAGGTCCTGAAGTACCTGGATCTCGACCGGGTCCAGCTCCACTCCTGTCACTCACAGCCTCCACGCGTCACCATTACGAGCGCAGAGGCCATCAGCCCTCAGGGCAGTTCGGGCTGCACAGCAAGTCCAAATCCCCGCTGTGCGAAACAGATACCCGCCGGAGCCTCATCCGACCTGGCGATTATATCTTGAGCGAGCACTCGGCGAGCCGACCCCGCAGGCAACGGGGGCGGCCGACAGCCTCAGCCTGCGAGCCCGTAGGCCAAAGACTCTTCAGCTTCGATCTCGATGAGGCGGTTGTACTTCGCAACCCGCTCTCCACGGGCCGGTGCACCGGTCTTGATCTGCCCGCACCCCGAGCCGACCACCAGATCGGCGATGAAGGTGTCCTCGGTCTCGCCCGAACGGTGCGACACCATCTGCGCCCAGCCGGCCTGACGGCACACCGCCATCGCGGCGAGCGTCTCGGTCACACTGCCTATCTGGTTGACCTTGATCAGAGCCGAGTTTCCGGCCCGGCGGCGGATCGCCTCGGTGATGATCGCCGGGTTGGTGACGAGCAGGTCGTCGCCCACTATCTGCAGGCGCTCACCGAGGCGCTCGGTGAGACGCACCCAACCGTCCCAGTCGCCTTCGGCCAAGCCGTCTTCCAGGCTCCACACCGGGAAGTTGTCGATGATCGCTTCGTAGCGGCCGATCATGTCGTCGCTCGACAGGCTCTCGCCTGCGACGTGGTAAGTGCCGTCGCGGTAGAACTCGCTCGCGGCTGGGTCGAGGGCGATCGCCACGCCTTCACGTCCGGGGACGTAACCGGCCTGGTTGATCGCCTGAACGATCAGACTGAGCACTTCCTCGGGAACGTCTATCTCCGGGGCGAAGCCGCCCTCGTCTCCGAGCCCGGTCGCGAAGCCCTTGCCGGACAGCAGCTTGCGCAGCGCGGTGTAGACCTCGGCACCGGCCCGCACCGCTTCGGCCATGGTAGGGGCGCCGATAGGCGCGACCATGAACTCCTGGAAGTCCAGCTTGTTCGGCGCGTGGACCCCACCATTGAGGACATTGAAGTGCGGGACCGGGAGCCTCGGCGTCACCCCTATGGGGTTGAGGGAGCGCCACAACGGCACACCGGCGGAAGCGGCGATCGCGCGGGCGGCGGCCATCGACACCCCGACGATGGCGTTGGCGCCCAGCCGAGCCTTGTTCTCGGTGCCGTCGAGCTTGATGAGCGCCCCGTCGATCTCCGCGAGATCGGCGAAGGTCCGGCCGCTGATGGCCTGGGCGATCTCACCGTTGACGGCTCCGACGGCGCCCAGAACACCCTTGCCGCCGAAGCGGGCCATGTCGCCGTCACGCAGCTCGACGGCTTCGCGCGAACCGGTCGACGCGCCGGACGGGACTCCTGCGCGCGAGATAGTGCCGTCGCCGAGGGTCACCGTCACCGCCAGGGTCGGGTTACCTCTCGAGTCGAGAATCTCCACGGCTTTGACGCCTGCAACAGTTACGCCCATCTTCGGCTCTCCTTGAATTCGGACTGGTCCCCAAGCGCGCGTGGCGCCCTCACGAGTGTCGCCGACGGGGGAACGTATCGGCAAGCCGGGTCGTCCCCGAGCGGGTCACCGGTGGCCGCGTAGGCCCGCGCCCTCGACCCGCCGCACTCGTCCGCGTACTCGCACCTGCCGCAGCGGCCGGGGAACTGGGCGCTGCGGATCGCCTGCAGCACCGGATCGTCACGGTAGATCTGGAGCACACCCCTGTCGCGCACGGTCCCGAGTGAAAGAGGCAGAAAACCGGCCGGGTACACCCGGCCGTCGTGGGCCACGAACACGATGCCCTTACCGTCACGTGTGCCGGCGGTCGGCGCCAGCACCGGTGAGGTCGGCTCGCCCATCTGTTCACGTAGGCGTGCACGAAGCTCTCGGTAGAGCGGGCCTAGGGCGAACTCGACCGCCGGGTCGCTGTCCGGCTCTGTCTTTTTGGACCGCCAGTCGCGGACGCGCCGGAAAAAGGGAGCCTCCACGGTCCGTACCGTCATCTGGTACCGGGCGGCGTCGACGAGGAAGTGACAGACATCCTCGTACTCGTCGTCGGCGATCTCGGCGACAGCGTTCCCGCGGCCGACGCCGATGAGGAAGAACACCTCCCAGGTCCTCACCCCGCTGCGGACCAGCAGAGCCGCCAGGTCCGCGAGCTCACCGACGTTCTGTGCCATGACGGCTGAATTGACCTGCACCGCGAAGCCGTGCTCTTGGAGCAGAGCGATCGCGCGCACCGTCGCGTCAAAGTGGCCGGGGATCTGGCGAACCCGCTCATGTGTCTCGGCAACTGCACCGTCCAGACTGAGCGATGCGGTCCGGACACCGTTGGCGTACAGCATGGAGAGCTTGGCAGCGTTCAAGCTGGGCGACACCGAAGGCGAGATGGCGACAGGAACACCCGCGTGCTGTGCGTACGCGGTCAGCACATCGAGGTCGGGCCTTTGTAGGCAGTCGCCGCCGGTCAGGATCAGGACCGGGACAGGCCGTCCGGCACCCGCGAGCTCGTCGATGATGGCCTTGCCCTCTTCGGTGCTGAGCTCGTCCGGTGCCGGGTCAGGCTGCGCCACTGCCCGGCAGTGCACGCACGCAAGGGGACAGGCCTTGGTCGTCTCCCAGAAGACCAGGCGGGGCACTCGATCGAAGGACACAGTCCGACGAACGCGGTCTTCAATCGTTGCGTCTGGTCGAGCTGTCGGACCGGTCATCGGATCCCAGTCTGGCATCGGCCGCCGCCCTCCGGGCCCCCGGTTTGCCGCAGCGCGGTCGGGCCGGCTCACGTCCACCTTCGTCGGGATCGTGCGATCACCGCCGTCGGGTCAAAAGGCAACATTGCTTGTACTTCCGAGAGCTTCCGCACGGGCACGGATCGTTGCGACCGGTCACCTGCCATCGCACCCGGTCCTCGTGCTCGGCCGCTTCGAGCTCTGCGGTGATCTCGAAGATCGGCCTGCCCTGGCGAGCGAGGCTCGCCATGCGCGCGAGGTACGGGAGAATGTGGCTGTAGAAGCGCTGGTAGCCATCACAGAGGTAGTTGAGACTGGCGTCGCCTTCGGCCCTATTCGAAAAGCGGTCCTTCGGACAACCCCCATGGCACAAAAAGCCCACGGGACACTCGCGGCATCGGTCAGGCAAGGCGTCGTGCTTGGCCTTGCCGAAGGCGACCTGCCGGGGCGATGTGACCAGATCCGCCAGCCCGTGGCTTGTCACCTGGCCGAGGCGGTGTGCTGGATCGACGAAGTGGTCGCAGGAGTAGACGCTCCCGTCATGTTCCATGGCGAGGACCTGGCCGCAGGTCTTGGACATCACGCAGAGGTTTGCCGGCTTGCCCGAGACGACGAGGAAGCACTCGAGGAAATTCTGCACCCCGATGCGCTCGAGGTCGTAGCGGACCCACTCATCGAAGACTGTGCAGAGGAACTCCCCCATCGCCTCGGGCGTGACCGAGCGTTCCGACACGCCGCCACCAGGCACCCGCTCCACCACGGGGAGGAATTGCACCCACTGCACGTTCTGGTCCAGGAAGAACCGGTAGACCTCCCTCGGGTGAGCCGCCGTCAGGGCGTTCAGCGTGCAGAGCACGTCAGGCTCGATGCCTGCGGCGCGGAGCAGACGAAGTCCCCTCATCGCTCGCTCGTGGGTGGGCCGGCCATGGCGGTCGGGACGCGAAGCATCGTGCATGGACGCCGGGCCGTCGATGCTGAGCCCCACCGCGAAGTGCTGCTCGGCCAAGAAGCTGCACCACTGCTCGTCGAGAAGCGTCCCGTTCGTCTGGATGTTGTTGAGACAGCGCCAGCCTGCCGGCTGGTGCCGCTTCTGGGCCTCCACGACCTGGCGGTAGAACTCGATCCCGGCCAGAGTGGGCTCCCCGCCGTGCCAGCCGAAGTGCACCGTCGGCCCGGGACTCGCGGCAATGAACGAGGAGATATACGACTCGAGCACCTCCGAGCTCATCCGGAAGTGCTCCCCTCGAGGGAAGAGGCCCGTCTTGGCGAGGTAGTAGCAGTAGCCGCACTCGAGATTGCAGATCGGCCCGACCGGCTTGGCCATGACGACGAAGGACTCGGACACGCTCACCGGCCCACGGGCGGTCTCCCGCCGGCGATCGAGGTGGCGGCACAGAGTCGCCGCGGGCTCTCAGGTTTCGATCGGTGCTGCCGATATATAGTAATGTCGGCACATTAGCTAGGAACCGGTGGTCCGGCCAGCCATATGGCCGACCTAGTAGCTCCGGCAGCTCGGCGGTTCAGGAAAGGGACATCTGTGCGATGAGCGAGGTGACCAGCGCAAGGGATGATTCGAGCGCTCCGCACCTGCTGGCGGCCCGCCTGCGACTTTCGATGGTCCGCCTGTCCCGCCAGCTGCGCCGGATGGACCCGTCCGAGCTCACCATCGCCCAGTTCTCCGCTCTGGCCACCGTGGTTCGAAACGGTCCGCTCGGTATCGGCCACCTCGCCGAGATCGAGGGCCTGCCTTCGCCGTCGGCCACCCGGCTCGCCGACAAGCTGGAGATCGCAGGCCTCGTCGCCCGCCGCATGAACCCCGCCGACCGCCGTGGAGTGCAGCTCGTAGCCACCCCCAAAGGCTCCGAACTGCTCGAGCGGCGCGCCCAGATCGGCAATGCCTGGCTTGCTGGGCACCTGAGCGCTCTCGGCAAGGCCGACAGGCTGGCCGTGGAACGAACCGTGACCGTGCTCGAGTCGTTCGCGACCGAGCGCCCAGGGGAGACCTTGACGGCGGCAGGGGACCGCCACGAATCAAAGGAGATCTTGAGATGAGCATGTTGACGGCAACCCGCCCGGCCGCGGTAGGACCGCGCTACAAGTGGGTCGTCCTCTCCAACACCACGATCGGGATGCTGCTGGCGACCCTCAACGGGACGAGCCTCATCATCGCCCTCCCGGTCATCTTCCGGGGGATCCACCTCAACCCGCTGGAGCCGGCCAACTTCCCTTATCTGCTCTGGATCATGATGGGCTACATGCTGGTCTCGGCCGCCGTAGTGGTGACCGTCGGCCGCATAGGCGACATGTTCGGCCGCGTCCGGATGTACAACCTCGGCTTCGCCTGGTTCACCGTCTCGGCCATCCTCCTGTCGACGGTGTGGAGCACGGGATCGAGCGGTGCCCTGGAGCTCGTGATCTTGAGAATGGTCCAGGCCGTCGGAGGGGCGCTCTTGATGGCGAACTCGGCGGCCATCATCACCGACGCCTTCCCGGCCGAGCAGCTCGGCTTCGCCCTCGGGATGAACATGGTCGTCGGGATCGTCGGTTCCTTCCTGGGCATCCTCGTCGGCGGGCTGCTCTCCCAGGTGGGATGGCGCTGGGTGTTCCTCGCCAACGTGCCGGTCGGGGTCTTCGGGACGATCTGGGCCTTCGTCAAGCTGAAGGAGATCGGTATCCGCATCAAGGCAAAGCTCGACTGGCTCGGGAACCTCTCCTTTGCCGCAGGACTCGCCATGCTCCTAACCGGCGTCACCTATGGCATCAAGCCCTACGGCCACTCTCTCACCGGCTGGTCGGACCCCTTCGTGCTGGAGATGATCTTCGGTGGTCTGGCGCTTCTCATCTTCTTCGCCTTCGTAGAGACGAGGGTCGAAGAACCCATGTTCCGCCTGTCGCTGTTCCGGATCCGGGCGTTCACAGCCGGCAACGCGGCGAACTTCCTGGGCGGCGTCGGGCGAGGCGGCCTCCAGTTCATGTTGATGATCTGGTTCCAGGGCATCTGGCTCCCCCAGCACGGCTACAGCTTCACAAGAACCCCGTTGTGGGCCGGGATCTACATGATCCCCTTCATGCTCGGATTCGTGGTCGCCGGTCCTATTTCAGGCAAGCTGTCGGACCGTTACGGCGCCCGGCTCTTCGCCACGAGCGGGATGCTGCTCACCGCGGCGATGTACGCGGTGATGATGACTTTCCCGGCCAACTTCTCCTATCTGCCCTTCGCCACGGTCATGTTCGTCTCGGGGATCGGCGGCGGCATGTTCGCCTCGCCGAACACGGCCTCGATCATGAACTCGGTCCCGGCCCGCTACCGCGGGGCAGCCTCGGGCATGCGCGTGACCTTCGCCCAGACAGGCTTGCCGCTGTCGATGGGGCTCTTCTTCACCCTGCTCGTGTTCGGGCTGAACGACAAGGTCCCCTCGGCGATGCTCCACGGCCTCGTCGCACACGGTGTTCCGGTGGCGAGCGCCACCCAGCTCTCGCACCTGCCGCCGCTCGGCTACATCTTCGCTGCGTTCCTAGGCTACAACCCGCTCAAGAGCTTGCTCGGCCCGGCGGTCCTCAACCACCTCCCCGCTGGACAGGCGGCCATCATCACCGGGCGCTCGTTCTTCCCCAAGCTCATCGGCCCCTCGTTCAAGGACGCGCTGGTCCTCATCCTCTCCTTCTCCGTGGTCATGTGCGTGATCGCAGCGATCGCCTCGGCGCTTCGAGGCCAGAAGTTCATCCACGTGGATGAGGAGTCGATTGCCCAGAAGGCACGCCTCCACCATGGTCACGGATTGCGGGTCCACCACGATCGCGATGGCAAAGCCGTCCCGGACCCGGTCGCCAGCGCGGCCGAAGCCGACGGGGCGAACGGCTCGCGGTCAGCTGGTGAGCTGATCGGATCGGCCCACCCCAGCCCCAACGCGCCCGCTGCGCGAGAGTAGGGCATGGGCATAAGAAGCATCGTCGTCGGGACCGACGGCTCGGAACCGAGCTACCGGGCGTTCGCGATGGCCGTCGGCTTGGCGGTGCGCGAACAGGGCTGTGTCCACGCCTGCTTCGTCTCCCACGTCCCCGGGGCAGCCGCCCTCGGCGGGTTCTTCGCGCCTGTCCCTCTCGCCGGTGACGCCGACAGCGACGATCGCCTCGCGCGCTTTGTGACCCAGGAGCTGAGCCAGGCAAGTGTTCGCGGCGACTTCACCTGCCGCAACGGTGAGATTGCAGCCGAGCTCGAGTTCTTGGCGGAGGATCGCAGGGCCGACCTCATTGTCGTGGGGCGTTCTGCCCATCCGGCTCTCCATCTCGGTGGTGTTCCGCGCCAATTGCTCACGCGGGGGCGCTTCCCCATCCTCGTCGTGCCCTGAGCGGACCTGCCTGATTTGTCCGACCGGGCCGGTTACGAGAGGCGTTGCGCATGCGTGCATGTGAGTCCTCTCGTGGTACTCGGGCACAGATCCTGATGAACACAACCGAGGTCCACCATTGAGCGGCGTGGCGGCGGTCGGCGACAACGTAGCCGACATCTACGAGTCGCTGGGCTTGAGGTTCCCCGGAGGAAACTGCTTGAACGTCGCCGTGGCCGCTCGCAGGGGTGGTGTGGAGGCGGCCTATGTCGGTGCGATCGGCACCGACGAGGCGGGCCAGGCCGTCCTTCAGGCGCTGGAGGACGAAGGGGTGAGGACCGACCGCCTGAGAATCATCAGGGGGATGAACGCCTACTCGGTCGTCGAGCTCGATCGCGGCGACCGGCACTTTGTGGATTTCGACCTCGGCGTCTCCCGATTCATCCTCGACGAGGGCGACCTCGAGTATCTCGCCCAGTTCGACTGCATCCACTCAGGCTCACGCAGCGGCACCGAGGCCCACTTGGAGGACCTGCGGGATGTCGCGCGCCTGTCCTTCGACTTCTCGGACCGCCCGCGCGAGTACTACGAGCCCATCCTCGGCAAACTCTGGATGGCGTGTTTCTCGGGAACCCATCTCGACCCGGTCGGGGTAGACGACCTGACAAGGCGAGCCCTGCGGGCGGGACCCGAGATCGTGCTCGTCACCGCGGGTGCACAGGGAGCGTCGATCTCGACCGCCACGGGCGAGACCGTCCGCGTCGGGGCGAGTCCGGGCACGCCGCTCGACACCCTGGGAGCCGGCGATGCCGTCATCGGCACGGTGCTCGCAGGGTTGTTGCGCGCCGACGATCTCGAGACGGTGATGAGCTCTGCCATGTCCGTCGCCACCAAGGTCTGCGCGCAGTACGGCGCTTTCGGGCACGGACGAGCTGTTGCCCGACTGGGAGAGCGCCGTGTCAGACCGGGACAGGAGGCCCGTCATGTAGGCCCCGACCGGGAGACGACCTGATAGAAGGCGGCATCTCTGATCACGACCCCGACATCTCGACCATCAGCTCGCCGAGACGCAGTCAGGTCAACGGAACGACGAAGTCGCAGCCCGGAACGCTGTCACGAGTCACCGGCTGCGTGGTGAGAAAACTCACCCGGACACCCAGCTCGCTCAGCTCCGCGATCGACTCCTCGCCCGGGTGGTTGCCCCGAGATCAACTCTGAGGCCTCCCCCAAGCTGAGAGTCGATTGTCACCGGCAAAGGGCTTGCCCGGGAAAGGCAGCACTAGGTCGTGCCAGCTCCGGCCGTCGGAGGACTCGGCAAGCCTCATGCCCGGGCCTACCGGCCGAGCATCCAGAACGTTCCTGTGCCGCATGACAGGGCAAAGGACGTGGCTCCCGACCGGAACCCGAGCCTCCAGTGCGGCCCCTGTTGAGCGATACCTAGACACCGCCGAGGGGGTAGCTCCGTCCTCCGTCGCGACGATCGTGCTCGGACAAGCGGCCACAGAGCAGACAGAGCGAGGATCACTGCGAGCAAGAGGAGCGTGCGGGCCTTCACGATCGTGATTCTGGCAGCGCAACTGCCGATCCGTCGTGCGCACGAAGGCCTCTGAGCAGTGGTTCGGAGGCTCGTCAACCGTTCATGGTCGCTCGGGCTCGATGCGCGGGGCCGACGCCCCTCACAGCTCGCGTCTGATCGGAGTGACGGGATAAGGTCGCTTCCACATCTCGGCGAACGGGCAAGGAGCAGTTGGATGCGTATTTTGTTCATCGGCGGCACCGGTCTCATCTCCACTGCGTGCTCTTCGGCGACCGTGTCAGCCGGCCATGAGCTGTGGCTCTTGAACCGCGGACGGTCACTGCTCCCGACCGCGGTTGCCAAAGACCGTGTGCTGACGGCCGATGCAACCGACGAGGCCCAGGTCAGGGCGGCTTTAGAGGGGCGCGAGTTCGACGTCGTCGTCCAATGGGTCGGTTACCTCCCGGGCCACGTTGAACAGGACGTCCGGATCTTCGCAGCCGCCGGCCAGTACGTGTTCATCAGTTCGGCGTCGGTGTACGAAAAGCCCCCTTCGCACTGGCTGATCACCGAGGCGACGCCGACCGTGAACCCTTTCTGGCAGTACTCGCTCGACAAGATCGCGTGCGAGGAGGTCCTTAAGCGGGCACAGCGTGAATCGGGCTTCCCCGCGACAATCGTCAGGCCCTCGTTGACCTACGGGCCTTCCCAGATCCCTGTTGTCATCGGAAGTTGGCAGAAGCCGTACACGATCGTCGACCGTATGCGCCGGGGTGCGACGATCATCGTTCCCGGCGACGGGACCAGCATCTGGACTCTGACCCACAACAGCGACTTCGCCAAGGGCCTGGTCGGACTGTTCGGGCATCCCGGTGCCATCGGCGAGGACTTTCACATCACCTCCGAAGAGAGCCTCACCTGGAACCAGATCTATGCGCTCGTGGGCAGGGCTGCAGGCGTCGAGCCGAACATTCTGCACGTCCCAAGTGACGGGATCATCGCGTCGGACGCCGAGGAGGAGGGCAACTTGTGGGGGGACAAGGCGTACAGCACGGTGTTCGACAACGCGAAGCTGCGCAACCTCGTGCCCGATTTCAAAGCCACAGTCCCGTTCTCGGCCGGAATCCAGGAAACTGTCGCCTGGTTCGACGCGGACCCGGGCCGCCAGGAGATCGACGCGGCAGCAAACGAACGCTGGGATCGCCTCGCGCGGGTCTACGGAGAAGCCCTCCTCCGGGCAGCCGGCCGGTGACCGGGTCGCCCGACCCCAGTCGTGGTTCTACTGGGCGTTGTCACTTCCGGCTGGGGCAGATTGGTGGCAGGCGTCAGGCTGATCCATCCGCCTCGGCCGGCGGCGATCAGAAGCTGTGCGTCTTGACGAACTCGATCACGTCGGACAACTTTGCCTCGGCCATCGAGACACAGGTATCCGCGCAGCCGTAATAGAGACGAAGCGTGTCGTCCGGTTCCATCACCGCGGCGCTCGGGAAGCACACGTTGGGGACGTCGCCGACTCTTTCGTAGCTCTCAGTTGGAGCTAGGAGGTAGTCCCTGGTGCGGTACAGCACCTTCCAGGGCTCGTCCAGGTCCAAGAGCGCGCCGCCGATGTAGTAGAGGTAGCCGTTGCAACTCCTCCACACGCCGTGGTAAATGAGCAGCCAGCCCTCGTCGGTCTCGATCGGAGCCGGACCGGGGCCGGTCTTCAGGCTCTGCCAGCCGCCCATCGGACCGAGGACGAAACGATGGCAGCCCCAGTGCACAAAGTCCGGGCTCGTCGCGTAGAAGATGTCGCCGAACGGCGTGTGGCCTCTGTCGGACGGCCTGTGGAGGATGGCGTATTTCCCGTTGATCTTGCGGGGGAAGACGACGCAGTTGCGGTTGGCCGGGGGCAACAGGTCTTCGCCTTGGGTGAACGTCTCGAAGTCCTTGGTGGTGGCAAACCCGATCTTCGGTCCTTGGGGACCGGCGTTGCACCAGGTGAGGTAGTACGTGCCCTCCAACAGCGTGAGGCGAGGGTCGTAGCTGTAATTGCTGACGAAGACCTCCGGATCGTTGCTCAGCATGTGAATCGGGTCAGGGTTGATGGCCCAATCGATGCCGTCCCGGCTGAACCCGACGTGGAGAACGAAGTCCATGCTGATCTCGTCCACGCGGAACACCCCGGCATAGTCGCCTTGACCTCTCTTGACGATTGCCGAGTTGTGGATGGTGTTGGCCCGGGGGACGGCGCTCGCGGTCACAATGGGATTGCCGACGTAGCGTTTGAAGACAGTCTCGTTAGCCATGGTGTGCCTTTCCTCTTACGCGGGATCCGGACCAGCGCTCATGTGAACCGGTCCAGAGCCTAGGTCGGGCGACGTGGTGCTTGCTCCCACCTCGCCGGTGGACTCCGGGCGAGAGATCGTTACCTGCGATCCACGAGGCCGGAGGCCCCACACTTCGAACAGAGGCCGCCACGTAGGTCATCGACCTGATCGGGCTACACTTTCTTAGCGACTTCTTAAAGGACGTGGAACTCATCGTGCTCGGCCAGTCGGCTCGTCATCATGCACTTCGGAGCCTACTTATCCGTTTCACCTTCCTCCCTGGTGACAGGTACCGGCCGTGACGGCCCCCAGAACGGTGCACCGAAATCCGCCGGTTTCGCGAGGTGGCGGACAGGAGGAGGTTCCAGTGACGCAGAAGACCAACCTGCTCCGCAGAGTGACCATCGCCGACATTGCGTTGCGCGCCGGCGTCTCCAAGGGCGCCGTGTCGTACGCGCTGAACGGCCGGCCCGGGATATCCGAAGTGACCCGCCAGCGCATCCTGAAGATCGCCGACGATCTCGGCTGGTACCCCAACAGCGCTGCTCGAGCCCTGTCCGGAGCCCGTGCGGGTGCATGCGGGCTGGTGCTGGCCCGACCGGCCCGGACGCTCGCCTTCGAAACTTTCTTCATGGAGCTGATAGCCGGCATCGAGATGGAGCTCTCGAGCCGCTCGGTCGGCCTCACCCTCCAGGTAGTCCACGACCTCGAGGCCGAAATGGCCGTCTACCGACGCTGGTGGGCCGAGCGGCGCGTCGACGGTGTGCTCGTGGTCGACCCGCGCCTCGATGACCCGAGGATCGAGCAGATCGAGAAGCTAGGGCTCCCGGCCGTCATCATTGGCGGGCCGGAGGGCACCGGCAACCTCTCGGCGGTCTGGAGCGACGACGCTGGCGCCGTCGTGGACGTCGTCCGCTACCTCGCACGCCTCGGCCACCAGCGGATAGCCCGCGTCGCAGGTGTCCCGGAGTTCCTTTCCACCGAGGCCAGGACCGAGGCGTACCTCGCCACCATGGCGGAATTGTCGCTACCCCCGAGAGTCGTCACGACCGACTTCATGGCCGAGAGCGGCGCCAGGGTGACGCGCCAGCTGCTCGCGGACCCGCTCGCTCCAACGGCGATCATCTACGACAGCGAGGTGCTTGCCGTCGCCGGCCTGGGTGCCGCCCACGAGATGGGGCTCTCGGTCCCACGTGACGTCTCCCTCGTCGCCTGGGACGATTCCACTTACTGCCAGGTCGTCCACCCTCCGCTCACAGCGGTGAAACGGGACATCCCAGGCATGGGCTCCCACGGTGCGAGAGCACTTCTCGCCCTCATCGACGACGGCGTCATCACCCGCACGGGGGAGGCCCGGGGCCAGCTCATGACCCGTGGGACCACCGCCCGCCCACCGCACGCCCCTGTCGGCTCGTCGCGCGGGGCCGGCGGCGGGAGTGTTTGACACTTCAGCGACGAGGTAGTTCACTGCTGCAAAACGCTGCACGCCGGCAGGTAGGTAGGCTCATGCAACTGTCCTGTGACCTAGGACTTTGTCGGGCGTGGTCCGGTCTGTGAAGTAGCCAGCTGGTCGGCACGACTTCGATGGGGCTCGTGACGACGGCTCACCTGGCGCCCCGTCGGACGATGGTTTAGCGGTTCAGTAAACAGGCGCTTCCCGTACGGGGAGCTCGAGAGGCGGGCAAGTGGACCAGCTTGGTCAAGGGCGTTCCTGGATCGGTGTCAACTTCTGGTCACGGACCGGGGGACCGCGCATGTGGACCCGCTACGACGGGGCCGTCGTCCGCCAGGAGCTGGCGGTGCTCGCCGAGCACGGCTGCAACGTCACACGATCGTTCTGCTACTGGCCCGACTTCGTCCCCGAGCCCGAGCATCTCGACCCGTCTGTGCTCGAACGATTCGAGGACTTCCTCGACGCCCACCTGCAGGCTGGCCTCGGCACGATCCCGACGTTCATCGTCGGTCACATGTCGGGCGAGAACTGGGATCCCGCGTGGCGGGCCGGGCGCGACCTGTACCGGGACGTCTGGCTCGTGTCGCAACAGGCATGGTTCGCGACCGAGATCACGCGCCGCTTCGCGGCGCACCAGGCGGTGGTGGGCTGGCTGATCAGCAACGAGATGCCGCACTACGGCGGGCCGGCCACCTCCGATGAGATCACCGCGTGGGCCCGGATTATGGTCCAGGCCGTGCACGCCGGAGGCGGCCACCAGCCAGTCTCGCTCGGGGACGGCGCGTGGGGCATCGAGGTTTCCGGCCAGGACAACGGCTACTCGATCCGGGCTCTCGCCCCCCTAGTGGACTTCATCGGTCCGCACGTATACACGATGTCGGACGACCCCGTGCGCCAGTCCATGGCCGCTGCGCTCGCCTGCGAGCTCTGCAGTTCCTTCCATCGCCCGGTGGTGCTGGAGGAGTTCGGCCTGAGCTCGGACTTCGCCTCGGACGAGAACGCTGCCCATTACTACCGCCAGGTCCTGCACACGAGCCTCATCGCGGGCGCCAAGGGGTGGCTCGCGTGGAACAACTGCGACTACGACGATCTCCGCGACCAGGATCCCTACCGACACCACCCCTTCGAGATGCACTTCGGCCTCACGGACAAAAGCGGCAAGCCGAAAGCGCAATTGGAGGAGGTCGCCAACTTCGCGCGCCTCGTCGCCGATCTCGACGAGACGGGCTGGGAGCCCATCGCGGGCGAGGTAGCGATCGTGGTGCCCGAGCACTTCGAGCGGGTTCTCTACTTCACTACTATCGACTACCGCAAGGACATCCGCGACAGTCTCAGGCAGGCATACATCGCCGCCCGGGAGGCCGACTTGCCCGTCACTCTTCTGCGGGAGCTCGACGGACTCGACAAAGGGCCGAAGCTCCTGATCCTGCCGTCGGCAAAATTGCTCATGGCCCCAAGTGCCGCGCGCCTTCTCGAGCTGGCGGAGGGAGGGGCGACGGTCTACCTCTCATACTTCGCCGGCAGCGCGCCCTCTCAGGTCGGTCCCTGGATGCCCTGGCTCGGTGAGCTTTTCGGGATCCGCCACCAACTGCGCTACGGGCTCGTCGATCCGATCGAGGACGACGAGGTGGTGTTCAGTTTCATCGAGGCCCTCGGCGACCTGACACCCGGCGACGAGCTTCGCTTCCGGGTCGGAGGCAACGAGACCTCGCGCGCCTTCCTACCGCTCGAGCCCGCCGGCGCGACCGTTGTCGCGCTCGACGGGCACGGTCGCCCCGCCCTCTTGCACAGAAAGGTCGGCGACGGGGCCATGGTCCTGTGCACCTACCCGACCGAGTACATGGCGGCCCAGTCGCCTCGGGTCAACCCGGAGAGCACGTGGCGCCTCTACTCCGCGCTCGCCACCTCGGCAGGCGTCGACCGTCCGTTGACGGTCGACGATCCAAGGGTGATCACGGGTCGGCTCCGTGTCGGCGCCGGAGAGCTGGCGGTGCTGGTCAACGCCTCGCCGGATCATGTCGAGGTGAGCCTCAGGACGGCCGGGGCCGCCACCTATTCACGACGGGGCGCGCAGCCCAATGAGGCCCTCTCAGTACTCAGGCTTGCTCCCTTCGAGGTCGAGGTACTCGCAAGGTTCGACTGAGGCTGTGAACTTGCGAGGCTGAGACGACGTGGCCCGAAGAGGTGCCAGAACAACAGAACTCGCCTATGGATCCGTGTCGTCCCACGCGAGCACCGCGATCCCGTCCTGCGATAGCGCCAAGTCGAACTCGAACCCGTCAGCGGTGTACCACGGCAACCCGGCGCCCCCGCCGACTATGGACCACGGCCTCCGGTCGCGCAGGAGCTCGGAGGGACCGCTCACGGTGAGGTTCTCGACGGAACTGTCGGCGGTGACGAACAGCAGGCGGGTGCTGCCCGACAGGCCCGATCGCCACTGCACGAGCTCCCCGTCGGCCGGCGAGAGGGTGAGTTTCGGGGCAACGCCGGCGAGCGCCGCTGTTCGGCGGGCGAACAACTCGAGCC
The DNA here is from genome assembly GCA_003140595.1 of Acidimicrobiaceae bacterium. Taxonomy (GTDB): domain Bacteria; phylum Actinomycetota; class Acidimicrobiia; order Acidimicrobiales; family Bog-793; genus Fen-455. The sequence goes on from PLKG01000132.1 coordinate 53,026, forward strand.
CTTCGTGCCGGACGCGCGAGTAGCCGAGGCCGGCGAGAGTGCCGAGCGCGATGACCTGACCCGATCCGAATCCATGCCGGGTCGCCACGGTGTCTCCGGACCCCGATGTGGCGAGAACCTCGGTGTCGCTCGACTCGAGGGCTTCGAGCCAGACAGCCGTCGGGACACTCGCCCGCTCGGCGCCGGAGCCTACGAGAAGAGTGCGATCCGTCTCGAGGCTGCGCCGTCCGAGGCTGCGGAGGCCGAGGGCCGAGGCCATCGGCCGGTCCTCTGGGTAGCGATAGAAGCCCTGCTCGTCGAATGCGTCGAGCTCGGACTCGGTCACCAGGGTCCCTCCCGCGCGCACCCACTCGACCACGGCGTCGGCCATCACCGGCGGCACGATGAGCGGCCAGGGCATCACGAGTAGCCGGAGGCCTGCGAGCCGTTTCGGCCGGTGGGCGTCTACGACCGCGTAAGGGAGCTGGACCCGCTCGAAGAGGCTGAGCCATCCGGTGACGCTGCCGCGGGCCTGCTCGGCGCTGCCCCCGTTCTCTGCCCAGTCCAGCTGGTAGCTCCCCTGGGAGAACAGGACACCGATCTCGGCCGCGTCCGGGCGGTACGCGTCGAGCAGTGCCTCGTGCTCTCGCACGACACTGCCCGTGCGGGCGAGGCGTTCCAGGCGGCCCGCGCTCTGCCCGTCAGAACCGGTGATCCCGAACCCGGAGGACTCGCGGCCGAACACTTCGTCTCTCCAGCACCAGAACAGGACCGCCTTGATCCCCCGTCCGTAGGCACCCCACACCCAACGTTGCTGCGTGCTCGGATCGACGGCGGGCCAGACGCCGAAACCGGCACAGGAGGCACCGCCCTGAAGCTCCGACACCCAGGCCGGCTTGTCCCCGGTTGCCGAACGAGTCGCCTCGATGCGCGTACCCAGCTCGCTCGTCGAGATGTTCTCCCAGGCCGGGAAGTGCGAGCACCCGAAGCCGTCGAGGACCTCGGCAAGGTCGAAATCGTTCCCACGCGACACCGCCTGCTCGAAGTCCATTCCGCTTGAATGGACCGCTGGCTTGCCGCAGTGGGCGAGGACGGGGTGGTTGGGATCGGACCGGCGCAAGCACTCGGCCCGGAAGGCCGCATGCCCGGCGGCACGCCAGCTGAGGAACGCCTCGAACTCCACGAGGTCGGTGTAGGGACGGCCGGGCTGCTTGCCGGGGAGCACGTCCTCCCAGGACGCATAGCGCCTGTGCCAGGCCTGCCCGAGCCCATCGAGATCGCCGTAACGCCCGGCGAGCCAGCTGCGGAACGACTCCAGCGTCGCGTCGCAATGGCAGACGTATCCGTCGCCTTGGACTGCCCATCGCGTTTCGTTCCAGCAGTCCCATGCAATGAGCGTGTCCGAGCTCGAGTAACGGCGACCGATCGCCTCCAGGAAGGCGCTCATGTGTTCGCGCACCGAAGGGTGGTCGAAACAGGCCCCGGGCGTGAGACCGACGTTGCACTCCCTGCGAGGCGAGGACCGTACGGCGTGACCCATGTGGTCGACGAGGTGCGCGCTGGGAAGCTCACGATGAATCCAGAACGGCTGGATCTCGGCGATGGTGCTGATCACCACGCGAAGGCCGGCGGCAGAAGCCTCGTTCATCAACTCGTCGTAGTCGTCGAATCGGTAGCGCCCAGGCTCGGGCTCGATCCATCCCCAGCACGCCCAGAGCTGGACCGTGTCCAGCCCGGCCTTTACCATCGCGGCCAGGTCTTGGTGCCACAGGTCACGCTCGGGAAACGGTGGCCGGTAGTACTGGGTACCGAGGATCATCGTGTTCGCGCCTCCGTTCGTCGCGGGTGTGCCAATTCCCCGCCCGCGCCCCGCCAAGCCCTTTGTCTCATTGAAGTCACGAGTGCCCAGAACCGCGCCTCGCAGCGATCTGCTGTTCGGCATCGGCCAGGCTTCGTACGACCGCCGCACCGAAATGCACGTCACACGGATGCGAGCACTCGCCGGCCGCGACGTTGCTCATGAGCTCTCTCAACGCGAGACCGTATGCGTCCTGCGGTGTCGAACCACCCCGCGGCATCGTCGACAGCCCGTCCGGTCCCCAGAGCGAGAGCTCCACGTTGATCGCGGCTGTGGGTGCATCGAGCGTCAACGAGGCGGTGCTGGTAGCTCCGCCCTCGTGGCGAAGGATAAGGTGCACGAGATCGCCTGACCCGCCAGTGGCTGTCACAGCTTGGACTGGGCCGAGAGCCGCGATCAGGATGGAGAGCGCGTGGGGCCCGACATCCCAGAGCGCGCCCTTCTCCCTTCGCCATGGGGAGGAGGCATACGGGCTGCCAGGGGCGAACGCCGACACGATCCAGCGTGCCCAGGCGCCCTTCCAGTCGCCTCCGTCCAGTGTCGCGAGCCACTGACGATTCGCCTCCGTGAAGCGTCCCGTGAAGAAGACCACCGTGGAGACACGGGCGAGATCGACTGCCTCGACCAGATGCTCCGCACCGGCGACGGTGGTCGCGAGCGGCTTGTCGCAGAGGAGGTGCTTGCCGGCGCCGGCAGCCTGGGCGCCGAGCTCGGCTTGAACGTCCGGTGGCACCGCGAACGTCACCGCGTCCACGTGGCTCAAGAACTCGGTGAAATCCGTGTGCACGCCGACGCCGAACTCATCACCAAGCGCCGCCGCCTTGCCTGGGTCTCGTCCCCAGATCGCTGAAAAGTCAACCCCGGGCTCGCGCGCCAGCACGGCTGCGTGCGTGACGCGAGCCCAGTATCCCGTACCTACGAGCCCGAACCTCAAAGTCGACCTCCCGCTCAGTTTCCGAGCTGTTGCTCCGCGAACGGCTCAACGATCCCCAGCCTTTGCCAGTCCCGCTTGAATCTGGCCGACCAAACGGGCAACCGGGCGGGTCTGGAGATATCCGGGCCTTAGTTCCGCCCCCATCAAGATGGCGCCGACAACCCCGGCGGCGTCGCCGAGCCCGGGCTCGACCACTAGTTCCTCGATCTGACCTGCTTCCGGAAAGTAACCGGCGTCGAGCAGTTCGCGCGTCCTGTATCTTGCCCTGGGCAAAAGAGCGAGATCGTGCATCACGCCTCCGCCGACAACGATGCGCTGGGGGCGATAGGCGGTGATGAGATTGACCAGGCCCAGAGCGATGTACTCGCTCTCCAACAGCTCCGGGTCGGGTGGTTCCAACCCGGACTGCGTCCAGAGAGCCGACCGCTGCGCTCTTGCGGTGCCCGATGCCAGACCCTCCCAGCATGTGCCGTGGAAGGGGCAGTTCCCGGTCCACATCTGTTCGGGAAGGCCCGGCTGACAGTCGGTCGGATGTTGGGGAATCCGCATGTGCCCCATCTCGGGATGCGATCGTCCGTGAACAACCGTGCCGTTGACTATTGCCCCGACGCCGATTCCCGTGCCGACTGTGATGTACAACAGATCGGAGCATCCTTGAGCGTTACCCCAGGAGCGCTCCGCGAGCGCGGCTCCGTTGACGTCGCTGTCAACGCGCACGGGCACGCCGAGCGCGTCTTCGAACTTTGATCGAAGTGGCCAACCCCGCCACGCGGTCTTGGGGGTCTCACGGGCGATGGTGCCCGCCTCAAGATCGAGGGGACCGAAGCTTGCGACTCCCAAGCTAACAAATGAGCCCGAGCTTGACTCAACCTCGCGGAACCAGTCGAGCGCCAGATCGGTCGTCGTCTCCGGGTCGGTCGTGGGGATGACCGTGACGGCCCAAGCATCCTCCGAGCCGTCACCGACCGCGCAGACGCATTTCGTGCCGCCGAGCTCGATTCCTCCATATGGGGCCACGTCGTGTTCCCTCTCTACACCAATGATCAGGCATCCGGGTCAGATCCCGTTCTGTACCACGTCGATCGAAGGCTTTGCGAGTTCATAGGATGCCCACTCAGATCGGTCCCGACTGGTCAGCTGGACTTGTGGGAGCCACACGGTTCGGCCGGGACAGTCGCTCGCTGCGCGTCGATGTCAGGGTTCAGGATGAGGCCACTCGGACGAGGGGCTTCAGTATCGAGGGATCGCGATGCGCCGCGGTGAGTGCTTCCTCGCTCGACTCCAGCGAGAACCGAGCATCGACAAGCCCTTCGACGTCGATCGCCCCGGAGGAGATGAGAGCGATCGCCTCAGGGTAGGTGTTCGCGTAACGGAACGTACCGGTGACGCAAATCTCCCGACTCTGGACGGCTGAGATGGGCAAGGGCACCTCGGAGGACGGGCACATTCCGACGAGCACGGCAACGCCGGCTGGGCGCACGCAGCGGATGCCGTCGAGGATGGCGGCCGGCGAACCCGAGCAGTCGACGAACACGTCCGCGTCGACCGCCTGTTCCACGAGACTCGACGATGACGTGTCGACCACGGACGTCGCGCCGATCTTCGTCAGGCGCACCCGCCGCGCGGGCACCGGATCGCTGACGATGACCTCGGTCGCCCCGGCCGCCAGAGCCACGAGGGTGACTGACGCACCGATCGGCCCGGCGCCCGCGATCGCGACACGCGCCCCGACAGTTATCCCCGCCTTGCGGCAAGCCCACAGTCCGACCGAGAGCGGCTCGCAAAGCGCGCCAGCGTCGTCAGAGACATGGTCTGGCAGCGCAAACGCGAAATCCTCGTGGATCGTCACATAACGGGCGAGAGCGCCATCGACCGGTGGCGTAGCGAAGAAGACCACGTCCCGGCACAGGTTGTAGTGGCCGGTGCGGCACTCCCGGCACGAGCCGCACGGCACGCCCGGCTCCAGCGCGACACGCTGCCCGAGCTCATGGCGCCGCGCCAAATCCCCTCTGCCGACGACAACCCCAGAGGCCTCGTGGCCGAGCACCATGGGTGCATTGACGACGAAGTCCCCGATCCGACCGTGCTCGTAGTAGTGGACGTCCGACCCGCAGATGCCGACCGACGCCACCTCGACCAGGACCTGCCGGGGACCCGGAAGCGGAACCGGCCGGTCCTCGATCCGGAGGTCGCCTATCCCGTAGAGCACGGCCGCCTTGTTTGACATTTGCAGCATTTGACTCAGGTCCTTCCTAACAGGAACTTACGTGGAGACTACCGTTGCCCTCGGGTGCGCAGTAGTTGCCGGCGCGACGCAGGCAGCCTCTCCAAAAAAAGGGAGGCGGTGTCGGCCTTTCACCGGTTGTCGGGAGCCGTCTCGAGGCTCGTCCGAGATCGCGGGCCGGTGCAGCTGGTCAGGTGGTTCTCGACCACGTCGGTCTTGCGTCTCGGTGCCGCCCACCGCGACGAAGAGCATTCGCCGCCCATGAGCGGCAAGGTTGAGGGCCTCGTTGAGGTCTTGGTCGATGACCAGGTTGCACACCTCGCAACGGTAGGTGCGCTCTCGAAGTGACCGTTCGGATTTGACTGTCTTGGCAACGAGAGCAGGTCTTCGAGCTGGGTAACCAGCGGTCAGCGCGGCGGAACTCGGCCGGGAGGCGTCGAGGGGGCCCTGTCCGGCCCCGCCTTTCGGTGGGCTCTTGCGAGTAGATCTTCGTGCGCCGAAGCTCTGGTCTCTTCGCGCAAGCCCGCGAGCCGGCTACGGGACGATCGCCGCCTTCATGCAGGAAGGATCACTTCTAAGTGCCTCGAGCGCTTGGCCGTAGGCTCCAAGGTCGAACCGATGGGTAACGATCCCCTCGGTACGCACGCGACCAGACCGAAGCACAGCTAGCGCGCGGTCGAAACAATGGGTCTGGGCGAAAGAGCCTTTCACGGTGAGCTCCCGCCGGAACACCTCGTAAGGATGCACGGAGACAAAGGCGTCCTCGTCCGCCATCCCATAGACGAGAACTGTGCCGCCGTCGCGAACGAGGGGCAGGCACAACTCGGCGACTGCAACGGCTCCTGTCGCCTCGACGACGACGTCGTAACCGTCCGCCGTCTGACCACGCAGATTCGCAAGCGAAGCTCCCGGATCGGCCCTGTCGATCTGCACTGTCGAATCGACCCCGTACTCGCGAGCAAGCGCCAGTTTGAACTCCGTCGGCGCCGCTACAGTCACCCGAGCGGCCCCGCCGTGCACCAGCAACTGGGCGAGAACCAATCCTGTGGGGCCTGCTCCGAACACCAGCACGTCCGAACCCGGCCTCAGGTCGAGTACGTCCATTCCGTGGATGGCGCATGCAGTCGGCTCGGTCATCACAGCAGTGCTGAGACTCAGATCGTCTACGGGAAAGCACTTTTCCGCGAGCACTGTCACGAACTCGGCGAACGCTCCTGGCCCGTTCACGCCGAGCGAATAGAAATTGCGGCAAAACAGTGGCTCGTCGCGCCGACAGAACGTGCAGTAGCCGCACAGCACGGTGTTGTCGGCGGCAACCAGCTGGCCGACGGCGATCTCGGTGACCCCTTCGCCGAGAGCGTCTACGCGACCGACGATCTCATGGCCAGGCGTTAACGGGTACTTCGAGAAGAACCCTCCGTCGTGAATATGGAGGTCGGTTCCGCACATGCCGGCCATCTCGACGCAAAGGCGCACTTCTCCCTCGCCAGGCTCCGGTGTCGGAACAGTCAGCACATCGAACTGCCGCGGAGCACTGTAGACAACGGCTTTCATCTCGGGAACATTGCTAACCCGATGTAGCCAACGAACATATTCACCACCTGTGTGGGTCTCGTATTTGATCGCCCATCATAGGAGCATCCGGCGAACTCACGCACCTGTGTCCTGAGGCTGAAACATCGTCATATCCCTGCCAACAGAGCCTCTGTCTCGACTCCATGAGAACGCAAGGTGGTCCGGCGCGACGTGCGACCAGAGCCAAAGCACAGGTGAGCCGAATGCAAGGCTCCTGGCGTGGCGGCCCGCGATCAGCTCGGCGGCTCCGCTGCACGTCGGATCGAAGATCCTCGTCAGGTTCTTCTTGTGCAGCACCTGAGTGGTCAAGATTGTGTCATGGCCGCGAGTCCCGCTGTTGATGTCCTCGTCCGCAGTGGCACCGCTCACCGCCTGCACGAATACATTCACGACGTGGCGGCCCCTTACGGCCAGGAAGCGGCAGAAGCGACTGGAACAGAGCCGGGCCGCGTGTTCAAGACGCTCGTCGTCGCGGTCGCGGACACCTTGGCTGTCGCGGTGATACCGGTAACTGCCGAGCTCGACCTGAAGGCAATGGCCCACGCCCTCGGCGTGAAGAAGGTGGCGATGGCAGAACCGACGGTGGCTGAGCGCGCGACTGGCTACGTGGTCGGCGGGATAAGCCCGCTTGGCCAGAAACGCCGTCTGCCGACCATCGTCGATCGGAGCGCTTCGAGCTGGCCGACGGTCTTCGTGAGTGGCGGACGCCGAGGTCTCGAGATCGAGCTCGGCCCCGCAGATCTAGTCGCCTTGACCGGTGCGTCACTCGCTCTGGTCGCCCGCGCGCGCAAGCGACGGAGCGACAGTGCAGACCTCCGGTAGGGTGCGACGCGACCAGTTGCGAAGGATCCTTGACCCGGGTCTGTGAGCGCTCGCCCCAAGGCCTGTCGGAGAGCGGACCAGGTCTCGTGTCGGCCGCGCCGCGCGGTCGCGTCGGCGAGGCACCCGGCTCTCCCGACGCCGCCAGGACGACCGCGTCCACCCAGGACGCGCTCGATTGAGATAGACGAGTTCGCTCGTGAACAACGAGCCCTGCCATCGCCAGTGGCCGCAACGCCAAGGCGGACCTTGTTGTCATGCCACGTGTTCACTCCGAACGAGCGGCCACAACGCTGGACGGCCGTTCGCAAACCACAGCCAGCGGGAGGCCGCGCAACATACAGGCGGCCCCCCCGCTGGCTGCGCCAATGAGAGCGTTTTCCGCTCGTGCGGGACCGCTCCCACTTCGTCTCGAGGTCTCATGATACCCAGCTGGGACTGTGGGTTGCTAGAGGACAACTGGGGGATAACGTCGACATCGGTCGGACGGGTCGCCAGTGTCTCCTACGGCGGCACCTGAGTGACTGAGTCGAGCGGCGCCGAAGGCGGCGGCCACGGAGGTTGCAGAAGGATCAGCGGCCGCGTGCTCGGTTGCGCCGTTCTCGTCGTCGTCGGAGGACGGCCAGGAACTTGCGGAATATGAAGGCCACACGCGGAAACTACTCCCTCGTCAGATCAGAGTCGCGCTTTCGCTCGTCACCGGTTCAAGCAAGCACCGCGCCCTGCTTCACCGGCGCGAGCTGCCGACGACTCGTTTCGCCCGACCCTCGCTGAGGCGGAGGGTCGACACCCTTGCCACACGATCGCGACAGCCCAATCGGACCTGGCGTGAACCCTAAGACGAGACTCTTCGCTGACGAGCTGACGATGAGTGGAGCGGTCCGCGAACCTCGAGCGAGCCCTGAGTGATCTCGCCGTTCAAGACGAAATGGGGCCGTCCCGCGGCGGGCGTCCCACGCTTTCGAAACGCTCCGAGACAGAGCCCTATATGACACACGAGCCGATTATACAAGTTTGTGTTATCGAACGGGGTATCATCGGACGTGTGGCGACACAGAATCCGTACAGCTACGGCGGGCCAGTGAGTGGGCCGCACTTCATCGGCAGGGACGCGGAGGTCGCCGACTTGGTGACCTGCATGGTCGGCGGCATCAGCGTGGTCGTCACCGCTCCCCGCCGCTACGGCAAGACCTCGCTCATCGACCGTGCCACCGAGCTCGTCCGCAAGGACCACGGTGCTGTGATCTCCGTGAACCTGATGCACTGTCCGGGACTCGACACCTTCGCCAGCCGCCTCGTCGCCGGGGCCTACAACACCGAAGGCGCACGGGTGCGGAGGGCTCGTCAGGGTCTACCCGAGCTGCTGCGGCGGCTCAGGGTGCAGCCCGCACCGACCCTCGATGACGCGGGCAAGCCTCGCTTCACATTCGGGGGCCTCGCCGAGCGTGATGCGATTGTTGTTCTGGACGACACGTACGCGATCCTCTCCTCTCTCACCACGCAGCGTCCCGCTGTATTGATCCTCGACGAGTTCCAGGCGGTCGGGGAACTGGGCGGTGGACTCGCGCCTGCCCTCAAAGCGCTCGGGGACCAACATCCGAAGGTGTCGCTCGTCGTTGCCGGATCGCGCCAGCACCTCATGGACGCCCTTGTTCTTTCTCGCGGAGCGCCGCTCTACAACATGGCCGAGCGGCTCGCCCTCGGGCCGATCGACGAGCGCGTAATGGTCCGCTACCTAGTTGACCGAGCGCGCCACGGAGCCAAGGAGATGACCGAGGCAGCGGCTGAACACATCTGCGAGCTCGCCGGGCCTGTTCCCTACGACATCCAGCGCCTGGCCTACGAGGTCTTCGACCGAGCCGGAGATCGGATTGACACGAGCAACGCTGACGATGGCATGGGCGGGGTGATCCGACGCGAAGACCCGAACTTCACCGATGCCTTCTCCAGGATGTCGATCAGGCATCGCCGGGTGCTCGTCGGCATCGCCGTACGCCGCCGGGTTGAGCAGCCCTACACCGCAGAATTGGCCAGAGAGGTCGGCTACGCCGGACCACCAGGGGTTCGGCGTGCGATCGAGGCGCTCGGCGCCGACGAGACCATCTCGGATCGACAGGGCGCGCTGGTCGTCACAGACCCGTTCTTTGCCGAATGGCTTCGCCGTCTATGACCATGAGACCGGAGCGAGCCAAGAACGGGACATAGGGTTCTAAGACGAGCCGCTCCCTAAAACCTACGTTCCGCAGGTCGCGGGACCGCTTAAGAGGAATATCGGCGAGAGGTTCGTTGTGGTCCTCACGACCCGACGTTGTTGGACTCCCCCAGCGGCACTATCGCCGGATGGATGACACCGAGCATTGCGCAAGAATGATCAGAATCATGTCCTGCGGAGCCGCACTTGTGGTCATTGACTTGGGCCTTGTCAATGGCACGACCCCAGCGTACCCTCGGCTTTCGACGTCAACCGACACAGGGTGAAGACACCGAGACAGGAGGAATGACAAATGAGTGCTCGGAGAATTCTATGTAGTCGGGTCGGGCCCGCCGCAGCGTTGGGCGTGGCCTTCGTGCTTGGAGGTGCAACCTTTAGTGCTGTGCAGATCGCTGGGGCCAGCAACCCCGGTGTTACCTACCACGCGTGTTTGTTGAAGGGCGTTCTATCGAAGGTGGGAGGCGCGTCACCGACGTGCATAAAGGGAGCAAAGGTCATCTCCTGGAACTCGACTGGCCCGCAGGGGCCCAAGGGAGCCCCGGGCGCCACGGGTGCCGCTGGCCCACAGGGACCGACCGGTGCGGCTGGTGCGACTGGCGCGGCTGGCCCACAGGGATCGGCGGGTATGGCTCGTGATGCAGGCGACGTGTATCCCACCGCCACCCCGAGTCTCCGCACACAGGGGCTCCTGGGCTGGGTCTCCGTGACCAACGTCGGCACTGGAGAGT
>PLKG01000075.1 GCA_003140595.1 Acidimicrobiaceae bacterium
GGCCGACGATGCCCGGACGACCGCAGAAGGCGACAGGAAGCGGTGTCAGCCGTAACGCCAGGATCCAACGGATCTGACAGGGTCGCCTCGTGTCCGCAAGCCCACCGGGTCATGGCTCCGACCGTGAGCTGATAGCTCTTGTTGCTACGCAGCCAGATGGCCCCCGCGACCACGATGATCACGACGAAGCCGAACACGATGAGGACGTTGGCTCCCGAGGGGTGGTGTTACCGGCGTGACTACCTGAGAACGACTGTGGGCGCGCCGGCGCGGATCTTTGGGGACGACTTCAGCCTCGGCGACTGACTTGAGGATGGCTCGGCGCAGCGGTGAGGATCGCGTTCGACAACACGCGCGACGCACCCCTCCCGCTTCACGGTTCGAGCCAAAGAGCAAGGAGGGGCGCAGAAGGGGCGGTAGCCCGATGACCATCGTATGGCACACCAAGCTGACGGCACGCGAGTACGCCGCTGCGGGCGACGATCTCGAAGTCCCCCGGCCGAACTGTCCGGCCTGTGTCGTGGCGATGGTGTTCTGGGGCTGGTACCTCCGCCCGTTGAGGGTGGGTTCTTCCGAGGTCCGTCTCCGCATCCGGCGGGCGATGTGCAAGTTGTGCTGCAGCTCACATGCCCTGCTGCCCGATCTTGTGGCCGTTGGTCGCCTCGATCCGGTCGAGGTCATCGGCGAGGCGGTGGCGGACATGGCGACCGGGTCGACCGCCGGGCGTATCTCCCGAGCAAAGGGTCTCCCATACACGACAGTCCGTGACTGGAGAAGGCGTTTCGCCTCGCGGGCCGCGTTGTTGTCCGCCGGGCTGCTGGCTGCCAGCGTCGCCCTCGGCGACCTCGTGCCGCGCCTTTCCATCGGTGAGCTCGAGACCGCTCTCGGGGCTGTCTCGACCGCAGCCACCGCCGCCAAAGGTCGTTTTCGCATCGCCGGGAGCGACTGGGTCGTCGCCAACCTCGTCGCCGGCGGCCACCTGTTCTCCACCAACACCGATCCACCCTGGCTCGCGGCCTAGCAGGCGTCTTTGATTCCTTCCTGCTGTGAGAGCCACGGCAGGAAAGGAGAAAGCCATGCCCGAAGACCGAAAAGAACAAGTTGCGCTGTTCCGCTACTCGGTCATCTCAGAGGCGGTGAGCGACCGGCTGTCCCACCCAGAGCGGGGCCTTGTGGTGCGCGCCCTGGCGACAAAGCCGTGGGTGACGCCAGAGGGCGACGAGCGGTTCATCTCGCGGACGACCATCGACCGCTGGGTCGGCGCCTACCGGCGGGACGGCCTTTCCGGCCTCGAGCCCGAACCACGCTCCGACAAGGGCCACGGACGCGCCAACCCCGAGCTCATGGCCGAGGCGGTGAGGCTCCGGCGCCAGGTGCCGGCCCGGTCGGCTGCCCAGATCGCCGAGATCATCGCCCGTGCCCACGGGGTCCGCCTGGCTGAGCGGACGCTGCGCGAGCATCTGGCGCGTTCGGGCGTGAGCCGGGCGGCGATCAGCGCCGATCCTGCCAAGGCCTTCGGGCGCTACGAGGCCTCGCGTCGCAACGAGATCTGGATCGGTGACGTTCTCATCGGCCCGTTCGTGCCGCAGCCGAGGAAGCCCGGCTCCAAGCGCGCCAAGCTCTTCGTGCTGGTCGACGACTATTCCCGCCTCCTCGTGGGCGCGAGGTGGATGGAGGAGGAGAACACCAGGGCCGGCCAGGAGGTCCTGCGCGCGGCCGTCTGCCGGCGGGGAGTACCAGAGATCTGCTATTTTGACAACGGAGCGCCATATCGTTCTCACCAGCTGGAACGGACCTGTGCGGTGCTCGGGATCCACCTCGTGCATTCCAAGCCCTACCAACCAGCTGGGCGGGGAAAGCANNAGGCTCAACCGCTATATACGTGAGCGTTTCCTGACCGAGGCAGAGGCCGCCGGCATCAAGAGCTTCGAGCAGTTGAACGACGACTTCTCCGCCTGGGCCGAGCAGGTGGCCAACACACGGGTGCACTCCGAGACAAAGGCGGCCCCGATCGCCCGCTTCCTCGCAGCCGGCCCGCCGCAACTGCCCGACGCGCAGGTTGTGCGCGAAGCCTTCCGCTGGTCGGTGATGCGCCGGGTGACCAAGACAGCCACGGTATCGCTCTACGCCAACCGCTACGAGGTCGACCCCGGTCTTGTCGGGCGGAACGTCGAACTGCGCTTCGACCCGGAGGACCTGAGTGTCATCGACGTGGTCACCAACGGTGTCACCATCTGCCAGGCCGCACCGTTCAAGATCGGGCGCCACGTCCATCCGTCGGTGAAGAAGGAAGAACCCCGGTCAATCGGCGAACAAGACGGTCCGCTCATCGACTACCTCGGGCTCGTCCGCATCGCCGACGACGAGGCCAAGGGCTCGGGCCGGATCGACTTCCGCGAGATCAAGCTTCCCGGCTTCGAGGAGACCGGCACCGAGCAGAGCGAGACGATGTGAGCACCACTTCGCTCTGGTCGTCGCACTTCGGCTTTACCCGGACGCCGTTCTCGAAGTCGGTGCCCGCCGACAAGCTCTTCGGGCGTTCCGCCCACCAAGAAGCCGTCGCCCGCATCCAGTACTGCATCGCCGAGTCTGGTCTTGGGGTGATCACGGGAGACGTCGGCGCAGGCAAGACAGTAGCAGTCCGAGCGGCGGTGAACGGCCTCGACCGGACGAGCTACACCGTCATTTACATGGCCAATCCGTCCGGCGGCTGCCGCGGCCTGTACGTCTCGATCACCACCGCCCTCGGGGCCACGCCGAGGTTCCACAAGGCCGAGGCCATCGCACAGGTGGCCTATCTCCTGGCCGCCGAGCACGCAGAAAAGCACCGGAAGGTCGTTTTCATGATCGACGAAGCCCATCTTCTCTCGCCAGAACAACTGGAAGAACTCCGACTGTTGTCGAGCGCGGACATGGACTCGAGCTCTCCGTTCGCGGGGATCCTCATCGGTCAGCCAACCTTGTCGACTCGACTCCGCCAGGGAGTGTTCGCGGCCTTGGACCAGCGGATCTCAGTCCGTTACGAGCTGGCCGGCATGGATCTCGCCGAGTCGGTCGCCTACCTCCGCCACCACATCGAGCTGGCCGGCCGGACCGACCAGGTCTTCGCCGACGATGCGGCCGCGAGGATGCACCGCTACGCCAACGGCATCCCCCGTGCCCTCAACAACGCAGCTCGGTCTGCGCTCATGGCTGCCGCCGCCGACGGAAAAGGCATCGTCGACGACCTCTGTGCGAAGAAAGCAGTGGCCGAGCTCACACGCAACTGAACAAGCGCGCGTCGCCACGGCGCCGATCGGAGGTCACCATGCCCACCGGTCGGCGCCGTCTCGCGTCCTCACTCAGAGCTGCCGAACCGTCCTCACCCAATGAGGCCAAGGCGTTGTCAAACAATCCCGCCGACAACACTAGGGCGAGGAGATTCGCGGA
>PLKG01000129.1 GCA_003140595.1 Acidimicrobiaceae bacterium
GCTCAGTGTTTAGGAACGGTTCGTTGGATTCTCGGATCTTCGCCTTGGCCCGGCTTATCCGCTGGGCCATCGTCGCTTCGGGCACGAGAAACGCAGCGGCAATCTCGCGTGTCGTGAGTCCGCCGATCGCCCGAAGGGTCAACGGGATCGAGCCGGTTGGAGTCAGCGCCGGATGACAGCACATGAACATGAGAATGAGGGTGTCATCGGACCCCGGTGCCGGATCCGGAGGATTCCGAGACCACGATCCAGCGAGCTCCTCACGCCTGCGTCGGGCATCATCGCGTCGATACTGCTCCCCCATGCGCCGCAAGGCCACTCTGATCAGCCAGCCCACTGGATGTTCGGGCACTCCGCTCACCGGCCACTTCTCGGTGGCGACTATGAGTGCCTCCTGCACAGCGTCTTCGGCATCCGCGAAGTTCCCGTAGCGCCGAGCGACTGCACCGAGGGCCTGTGGCGCCAACTCGCGCAGCAGTCCCTCGGTGCCCGACGCCCTGCTCACAGTTCGGGATCGGGTGCGCTCAGCACCTCGCGAACCTCGATGCGCTGTCCGATTGGAGCACCGGCTCGTCCCGGTGCCGCCGAGATCCGGGCGGCGAGTTCGACGGCCCGTTCCGTCGATTCGACGTCCACGATGCGATAGCCCGCTAGCAGCTCCTTACCTTCGGGAAACGGCCCGTCGGTCACGACGGGTGGGCTGGCCCCATCGGAGAGGACGAACTTGGCCTGATCGGGCCCGGCAAGTCCCTGGGCATCCACCAGCTCGCCGTTCTCACCGAGCTCCTGGTTGAGCGCCATCTGGAACGCGATGTGCGCCTTGATCTCCTCGGGGGTCCACTCGGTCATGGGTGTCGACTCCAACTCGACCCCGCCATAATTCTGAATGAGCATGAATCGCATAACGCCGTCCTTCCTCGTCGGGAGCACCCCGGCGGTGCCGCCCACCAGGGTGTTGAAGCTGGAGACGATTTTTCGACACGTCGGGCCAGATTCCTTCTGCCCAACCACGGGTATAGCTGTACGGCCACCAATCGGGTCTACCGAACCCACTGACAGCGGGTGGCGGTTCCCTGGCCAGACCGCCGGCTTTGGCAGGTCACGTACCGGGATTGTTGGTGTTCACCCGGACTACGACTTTTCTGCCAAGTGTTCAACGCGCCCGAATGTGCCGTTCGGGGGCAGTCGCGAAGTACAGATTACGCGGACTGAACGACGACGTTGGCACACGAACAACAACGCATAACGGTGCGGTGCGGTGGTCGGTCAGCGCCGAGCCCTTCCGACTCGGATACGTCTAGCGATCTTGGCTGTGTCAAGAACCGGGACGCCCAGATCACCCATTTGCGAGCTGGTCTTAACATCAAGGCGCCTTCCGAAGCCGTCCCGAACTACAGGGCGCAGCGCCACCGATTTGATCCGGCGCGGCCCAACGGCAGGAGAGATGACACCGCCACGGCTTGCTGCGTTCAGCGTTGCCGCAGGCGGCCCGCCGGGGATGGATAGCGCGATCCCCGGCAAACTCGGCCAGTCCCCACGAACGCCCAGCACAGAGAGGCTGTTCGCTGACCTGGTTACGCGTGCGCGTAGAGCCGCTCGCGTGCGCCAAGTTCGGCCTCACGACCTCCGCGCGACCGTCCGCCAATTACTAATCCTCCTCGGGCCGGACCCGCGACCGAAGGTTTCGCAACCAAGCGTCGGCTTCCGCGCGCGCAGCTGCTATCTGCTCGCGTCGCTTGGGCCCACGCTCCCCGAATGCCGGGTAGGAACCGAGGAACTTCACCGAGGCGAGCTCGCTGTGCAGTTGCTTCAAGCAGTCGCCAACGACCTCGTCGCTCAAGTGACCCTCGAGCTCGATGACAAAGCAGTAGTCGCCAAGGCCGAGTTTGGTCGGACGCGACTCGATCTTGGTGAGGTTCAGGTTCCGCGCGGCGAACTGGCCGAGAATCTGGTGCAGGTTGCCGGGACGGTCTGCCTGCTGAAAGCACACCAGACTCGTGCGGTCGTGGCCCGTGGGAGGCGACAACATCCCTCGCGCCACCAGCACGAAACGAGTCTGGTTACCCGGATGGTCCTCCACCTGTTCCATGACGGTCTCGAGGCCATAGAGGCGCCCCGCTATGGCGGGTGCAATCGCCCCGGTCCCGTCCGGCTCGGCTTCACCGACCATCCGGGCCGCCTCTGCGGTCGAGGTCGCGTGCACCAACTCCACGCCGTTCAGACGTTCGTGCAGGAAACGACGACATTGGGCGAGCGCGACCGGGATGGAGACGACCCGCCGAATGTCGGCAAGATCGGTCCCATCCGGCGCGAGAAGATCAAGATGGATGTCGAGCACATGCTCCAACTGAATGAACAGCTCGGCGTCGAAGACGAGGTGATCGAGGGTTGCGCTGACCGTGCCCTCGATCGAATTCTCGATCGGGACGAACGCCGCGTCGACCTCGCACTCATTTGCTGCATCGAGGGCGTCGGCGATCGTCGACATCGCGATGGGCTCAGCATTGGCCAGGATCGAGACCGATAAGAGGGCTTCTTGACTGAAAGTGCCCTCGGGACCGAGAAACGCGATCCGCTTCCAAGTCTGCACGGGTGTGGCCATGAGGGCAGGATAGTAATACCCATGGACGAGCTAGCAATCAGAAGACTGGTCGAGGATCTTCAATCTGGCGCCTGTTCGCCTGACGACGCCGTGAGGCAACTGAGGATGCTGCCGTTCACGGAGCTGGGCTTTGCGAAGGTCGATCATCACAGGACCCTTCGCCAAGGGCTGCCTGAGGCCGTCTACGGGCCTGGCAAGACGCCCGCGCAGTGCGCGGCAATCGTTGCCGAGCTGCTCGCCGCCAGTGGCGGTGGTCCAGTCCTGCTGACTCGGGCTGACCAGGCACAGGTCGCCGCGTCACTCGAAGCTTCGCCTGGAGGACGCCGGACACCCTTGGAGCCGGAGCTGGGCCGCCTCTCCACGGTCGTTTGGCGACAGCAGCCGGATCGGAATGGGAGCGTGCTCATCTGCACGGCCGGGACCGGCGATCTTCCGGTGGCCGAGGAATGCACTGCTGTCCTTCGCGCTTTCGGCTTCTCGCCGTCGCTGCTCGGCGACTGCGGGGTGGCCGGTGTACATCGCCTCTTCGCGTCGATCGAAGCCGTCACGAACGCGGATGTCGTAATCGTCATCGCCGGAATGGAAGGTGCTCTGCCCAGCCTCGTTGCCGGCTTGACACCCGCACCTGTGATCGCGGTACCAACGAGCGTCGGCTATGGAGCCTCGCTGGAGGGAGTGACAGCATTGCTAGCCATGCACGCCTCGTGCGCAGCAGGGATCACAGTCGTCGGGATCGACAACGGTTTTGGTGCGGCATGTGCGGTGGCAAGGGTGCTCCGATGACCAGTGGAAACGACCGGAGCGACGAGGTGGCAACCAACAGGGGACGTGGGAGCGGGACCGTGGGACGTGTCGCCTGGTTTCACTGCTTCTCGGGCATCGCGGGAGACATGGCGCTTGGGAGCCTCGTCGATGCCGGAGCCGATCCCGGCGAGCTCGGGCACATGCTCGATCGCCTTCCCATCGACGGATGGTCACTCGGGTTCGAGCCCGTGCTGCGAAATGGCATCGCCGCAACGCGAGCCGTCGTCAAAGTCCGCGATGACTCTGTAGTAAGGACGTTCCCACACGTGATGGGCATCCTCGAGGAAGCTCGGATGCCCGATCGAGTGCGTGAACGCGCTGTCGCGGCGTTCTCGCTTCTTGCGGCTGTCGAGGGGCGCCTTCATCGGCGGCCACCTTCGCAGGTGCACTTCCACGAAATCGGCGGCCATGACACCATCGTGGACATCGTCGGCACTGCCTCGGCACTGGAGCTGCTCGAGGTGAGTACCGTGACCGCGAGCCCGGTGGCCACCGGGCTCGGAATGGTCCGAAGCGCACACGGCCTCCTGCCTAACCCCGCTCCGGCAGTCGTCGAGCTGCTTGAAGGGATCCCCACCGAGGGACGCGACGTCGCAGTAGAGCTCACGACCCCGACGGGCGCGGCCATGCTGGCCGCCTGGGGCTCCGCGTTCGGACCGATCCCGGCCATGACGATCGAGGCGACCGGCTTCGGGGCCGGGTCGCGAGAGCTGGACGACCTTCCGAACTGCACCCAGGTGGTGATAGGCGTCCCGGCGGAGTCAGTCCGCGCTTCATCGCTCGGTAACGGTCAGCAACTCGTCCAGTTAGAGGCGAATCTCGATGACGTGACCGGTGAGACGCTCGCCCATGCGGTCGCCGTGCTGCTCGACGACGGCGCGCTGGACGCGTGGGTCATTCCGGTACTGATGAAGAAGGGAAGACCGGGCCACGTTCTCAACGTCCTGTGCGACCCTGTACTCGTCGGTGATCTCCGCCACCGTCTGGCGGCCGAAACGGGCAGCCTAGGGGTTCGTGCGCACGCCGTCGAGCGTTGGGCAGCGCCACGTGAGCTCGTTGAGGTCGAGGTCGACGGCTACCGCGTGCGGGTCAAGGTCAGCCCCGGTCGAGTCAAAGTCGAGCATTCCGACGCCGCTCATGTGGCTTCGCAGACGGGTCGGCCACTTCGCGAGGTCGCCACCCGTGCCGAGGACGCGTGGCGCCAGCGGACTGACATACCGGAGCTGGCGCCGCGTCGCGACCCCGGGCCCGGGGGACCGGTCACTCCGATGCGACCCTGATCCTGACCTCGTCTGTCTGTCCTACACCTTTCGATGGGCTCGTCACGGGTCGCGCCGGGAGTTGGCCGGTGCCGACAGAGACCCAGAGCTCGTAGGAGTCGCCTGCTGCGACTGCGAGCGGCCGCAGGGTGACTTCGACCGACGACCCCGGCGCAAGTCCACCGATGCCGACTGCGGTGGAGTGGATCGGTGAGCTCGAACCCGGGTTGCGGCTGACCGCTGATTCGGCGACGACAGACGCCGCAGCCCATACGCCCGAGATCTGGGCGTTCCCAGCGTTCGCCACCACCAGGACGACCGAGACCTGATGGGTTGGCGGAAGAACCGAGGTGGATTCCAACGGCGGGAGCTGCAAGGTCGTTGTCGTCGACGAAGTGGTCGTTGACGTGGACGTAGTGGTCGGCGATGTCGTCGTCCCAGGGATCGTGGTGAGTGTCGTCGTCGTCGAAGTAGACGTGGACGTGGATGTCGTCGTCGCAAAGGTGGTAGCCGTCGGTAGCCCGGTGATCCTCACTACCGGCGGCTGCACGGTGACGGCGACAATCGATAGGACCTCGTGGATCCGCAGCTTTGCTCCTCCGGACAGCTGTGCGACCCAGGTCGTAACCGGCGCGGCCCCCCACAAGGCGGGCTGTGTAACCCACTTCGAGACGGGGAGCCGGTCGCTCTTGCTGGAACGCGGCAGGGAGGTCACAAAGCTGCGGTAGTCCCGATCACTCGACATCAACTCCCCGCCTGCATTGATGATGAGTGTCGCAGCCCGGGCGCGAGCCCGAACAACCGAAGCCGGAAGGGCCGAAACGGCGGATCCCCCAGCAGAGGCGGCTGGTCCTATGGCCAACTCGATTGCGCCGGTGAGCGTTCTCGCGGCGTCCGCACGGTCGGTGAGGGTGGCCTTGAGCAGCTGAGCAGACCGGGAGATGGGCGCAGCAACGCCCAGAGTGCCGAGCTCGGCCACGCTCGCTGATGTTCCAGCGACAAGACGACCCAGGTCCGCCTCGAGCCCCGTCCGATCAAGCGAACCCGTGCCGTTGCGTACGAGGCTCATCGTCGCAGCAAGCATCGACGATTCGTCGATAACTGGCACGACTTCTGCGACGTAGGTCTGGGCCGCGACACGGGCCGCAATGGCACCGGAGTTGACCACGTCCGCTGCTACTTCGGCAACGACGATCGCGAACACGACGACGCCGACTATTACGAGCACGACGCGTCTCGTCGACCGGCGCGCGGACGGAAAGCTCCCTCGTCGCTTGCCTGCAGTCATCGCCGAAAAAGCTAATGGGTCCCAGCCAACTCCGCCGTGAGGGAGGCCGATGGCCATGTCGGTAGGGACCCGAAACATTCAGTCGCCGCGCGACAACACAGTCTCCAGTATCGATTGTGAAGATGTCGTGGGCCTGAAGCGGCCGCCGGGCCGGTCAATCTCCGGCAGCGCCCTTCGCGACGCTCACTTGGCTCTTGGTCGACCGCCAATTGACCGTGGGCCGGATGGCATCGAACTCCACACGGTCCTTGTGCTGCTTGGCTGTCTCGATCAACACCTCGATAGTGGCGTCTTCGAGGAAGTGGGGCTTGAGCCCGAGTGCCGGCAATTGTGTTGCCACCGCGTTGTAGTAGTGCTCTTCCTTCTCGACCCGCGGGTCGGGAACGTTGTCGATCGTGACATCGCCTCCAGCGATCTTCGCGGTCCACTCTGCAAGATCGATCACCGAAAACGACTCGGTGAACTGGTTGAAGACTCGATACTCGCCGGGTTCTGGCGGATTGACACAGGCCAACTCGACACAGGCGAGCGTGTCGCGGATGTCCAGCATGCCGCGCGTCTGGCCGCCCTTGCCGTAGACGGTGAGTGGGTAGCCGACCGCCGCCTGAACTGCGAAGCGGTTCAGCACCGTTCCGAACACCCCGTCGTAGTCAAAGCGGGTCCGAAGGTCACGGTGCAGCATCGTCTCGGGAGTTTCCTGGCCGTACACGATCCCTTGGTTGAGGTCGGTCGACCGAAGGCCCCAGATGCGACAGGCGAAGTGAATGTTGTGGCTGTCGTGGACCTTCGACAGGTGGTAGAAGGAACCGGGCTGCTTCGGGTAGGGAAGTATGTCCGTACGGCCCTTGTGGGTGATCTCGATGAAGCCTTCTTCGATGTCGATATTCGGCGTTCCGTACTCGCCCATGGTGCCGAGCTTGACGAGATGGATCGAGGGATCGATCTCGGCGATGGCGTAGAGCAGGTTCAAGGTGCCAACGACATTGTTCACCTGGGTGTAGACGGCGTGTTTGCGATCGATCATCGAATACGGAGCGGACCGCTGCTCGGCGAAGTGGACAATTGCCTCAGGGGCGAACTCTCGGATGGTTTCCTCGACGAACACCTCGTCTGTGAGGTCGCCTATGAACGGCTGCACGGTGTGACCCGATACTTCTTTCCAGGTCGTGACCCGTCTCTGCAGTTGGCGGATGGGCACCAGGCTGTCGACTCCCATTTCGCAGTCGTACAGGCGCCGAGCAAAGTTGTCCACGACACCGACGTCGTGGTTTCGCGCAGAAAGGTGCAGTGCCGTTGGCCAGCCAAGATAACCGTCGCCACCGAGTACGAGGATCCTCATCGGTCTTTCTTCTCCCTTGTAGATCGCGGGTCGCTACGCTACCCAGTTGGCGTAGTGGCTTGGGGACTTCTCGCATTCGACCGCGGCACACGGCAACCTGAAAGACGCAGTCGAACTCTCGAGATGCCGGGACGCGGCCCCCTAAGGAAGCCCGAGTGAAAGTTTATCGGAGCCAACCACCGCGATGCGAGTTTCGTGGATACCCTGGGGCTCTTGGGCGTCTCGCCATCCGGGCGGGAGTCAGGTCCGTCCTCGGGAGCCTTCGCAGTGGACAGAGGTTGGTACCTCGATGTCAATCGCTTCGCCACGCGAACCGC
Source organism: Acidimicrobiaceae bacterium (assembly GCA_003140595.1). Lineage (GTDB taxonomy): Bacteria > Actinomycetota > Acidimicrobiia > Acidimicrobiales > Bog-793 > Fen-455. The sequence goes on from PLKG01000129.1 coordinate 7,610, forward strand.
GTGGGCGCACGGCCTGATGGCGTTCTTCGCCCGCCCGCTAGCACTTGTGATCATCGCCTTCTTGCTCCTGGTTGCTCTGGTTCGCGCACGAGTGGCCGGTTTCGGCGGCACCGACCTTGACAGGATCGCGATCCTTCTGTGGGCTGCGCTGGGCGCCGCCTTGGCCTACGCGGTGTCTCTCCTGGTCGTGCACCTCGTTGCACGCGCCCGGCCTTTCGCTGTCGTCCCGCGGGCATTAGTGCTGGTCACAAGACCAACCGGGTTCAGCTTCCCGAACGAGCACGCCGTGATCGCGGGAGCCGTTGCCACGGGGCTCTGGCTGAGCCGCGCCCAGTTCATGGCGGCGGTCGCGACTCTGGTCGCCATCGTCGTCGCTTTGTCGGTCGTCTACACCGGTACGGCGTATCCCAGCGACGCGGCTGGTGGTCTGCTGATCGGAACGCTCGTAAGTCTTGTGGTCTATCCCTTCGCGATCGGGCCGCTGCGCAAGCTGGCGCATCTAGTTGCGCGATCCCCCTTGGAGTTCCTCATCGGAGGTGGCCGCCATAGAGGGCCGGTCGGTCCGGGACCTGCTGCTCACCCCGAGCTCGTCGGCGAGAGCGGTAGCTTTCGGATCCTGCCGCCTGACCAAACCCGCACCGTCCGTATCCTGCCGGACAAGACGCGAACGGCTCTAGACCTGCCACAGGGCGAGGTCGGCAACGTTCGCATCGTGCCCCCCGATGAAACCGGTTCCGTCCGGATCCTGCCTCCCGACAAATCGGGGACCGGATCCGGTGCCGACACGGCTCGCGACTGAACTTAGGCTGGTCATCAATACATCTGGGCGCGAAGCTCAGGACGGTGCCGGTGTGGCGCAGAGGAAGCGCAGGCGACTTGTAATCGTCAGGCCGTGGGTTCGAGTCCCACCACCGGCTCTCTGTGATGTCGCGAAACATCGGAGACTATGTCTCGGGACATCGTGGACGGTTGTCCCGAGACGTGACTAGCCGGCAGAGTCGTCTCCCGCTCCAGGCGACCATTGTCCGAGTCGCGTCACGAAGCCTGTGCAAATGTCCAACGATCAGCGATGATGATCCGGTGGCAGCGACCAGCCCTCATCGTCCCGTTCTCGGCACGCCCGGGCACCGGTACAAGCTCCCGGCGGTCTTCTCGTCTCTTCATAACTACAAGTCGTCATTTGCTGGGGCAGACGCGCTCGCCGCGGTGACGCTGCTCGCGATCGCGGTACCTGAACAGCTGGCGACCTCCAGGCTCGCCGGTATGCCCCCGGTCACCGCTTTCTACGCCTTCATCGCCGGCACGTTGCTCTTCGCCGTTCTCGGGTCCAACCCGCAACTGTCGGTTGGGGCGGATTCGACGATTGCGCCGCTTTTCGCTGTTGGGATCGCGCACCTCGCCTCGACCAACTCGGCCCGCTACGTCGACCTGATCGGACTCCTCGCAGTCATGACCGGCGTGATCGTGGTTCTCGTCGGCCTACTGAGGCTCGGCTGGATCGCCAATTTCCTTTCCGCGCCGATCATCACCGGTTTCCTCGCCGGCGTGGCGGTCATAATTGTCGTGCACCAGCTCCCCGACCTGTTGGGCATCCCGTCCATCAGCGGCTCCACGCTTCATCGACTCGAGACGGTGGTGGGGCGACTCGGCCACACCAACGCCTGGGCCCTCGGCATCGGCGTGAGCACCTTCGTCGTGGTCGCTGTCTCCGAACGTATCGACCGCAAGCTCCCTGGCGCGCTCGTGGCGCTGATCGGTTCCACCATCGTCGTGGGCGGTCTCGGTCTTCACTCCGACGGTGTTGCCGTGCTCGGGAGCTTCGCTCACGGCGCTCCGCGGTTTGGCTTGGACGGCCTGTCGTGGTCGGCGTTGGGAAGCGTCTTCCCGGTCGCCGCGGTGGTCGCTCTCGTCGTTCTCAGCCAGTCGGCCGCAACGACCCGCGCGTTTGCCGACCAGGGCGGGTACGAGGTGAACGTTGGGCGAGACTTTGTCGGGGTAGGTGCGGGAAGCATCTTGGCGGGGCTCTGCGGCTCCTTTCCCGTGAACGCAAGCCCTGCCCGGACGGCAATTGTGGCTTCATCCGGTGGCCGCACTCAGGCTGCCGGTCTCGGCGCTGCCGCCGCCCTTGCATTGCTGATCCCGGCCTCGAGTCTGTTGAAGGACGTTCCCCTGGCCACTCTGGCCGGAGTGCTGATCTTCGTGGCGACGCGGATCTTCCATCTCCGCGACGTGGTATCCATCGCTCACTTCGACCTGTTCGAGTTTGGGTTGACGGTGATCACATTGCTCACCGTCGCTCTGGTCGGGGTCGAGCAGGGCATAGGCGTCGCCGTTGGCCTAGCAGTCCTCGACCGCACTCGACTCAGCGCTCACCCGCAGATGCACGTTCTAGGCCGCATCGCGGGTACGACCAGCTGGGCGCCATTGAGCAGCGCAGCCAACGTCGACCAGGTGCCCGAAGTCCTGGTGGTGCTCTTTGCCACGCCGCTTTGGTACGCGAACGCGATCCACTTCAAGGCCGAAGTAGATCGAACTCTCGCCCGCGCCGAGGAGATGCCCAAGCTCCTCGTTCTCGACGCCCTGGGCATGAGCGACATTGACTACACCGGGTCACGCGCGCTTCGCGGAGTGCTCGACCAACTCGATCGGGACCGCGTCGAAGTCGCGGTGGCCCGGTCAGGGTCACGCCTGCGCCAAGGTTTGGCTCGAAGCGGCCTGCTCGAACGTATCGGCTCCGACCGATTCTTTCCTTCGGTCGGTGAGGCCGTCACGGCTCTCGGCCCGAAGAGCTCTGATAGCTGACCATCGAACGCTTGGGTCGCCGAGCTCACCTTGGGCCGCACTGCCGGCTTGCAATCACGTGTTCCCAGCCGAGGCCCGATGACAACACAGGATCAATCCCTGCCGAGTTGTTGGTCCCTCTCTTCGGACCTAGCCGGCCGGATCGGGTCGCCAACGACGCCAAAGATGCTTTCACCTGGGTGATGTCCAGGCTGGTGGCGTCACGAAAGCTCACTCGAGTCGCGAACGATGGCCCCACAGGACTCGAGCGCGGGCGCCCCGGGTGCTCAGGCCCTTCGCCGGACACTTCGGGAGCGTCCTAGAGCTGCGCCACTGCTGACCGGGTCACGGGAAAGCCGGGCGAAACTCCCGTCTGACCGCCGCAAACAGACAGCCATCCCCGATCGTGAAACCGATTCGAAGGATGGCTGGACTTGTGGATTGGAAGCACCACCTCAGGCGGTGTGTTCCACGGTCAGTTTCGAGGCGCTCGAGCCGCTGGAGCTATTGAGGTTGCCGTCACCGCCATAGTTGGCCGACACCGAATAGGTGCCCACGGCCAGGGCCGTGTTGGCGATCGTGCAAGTCCCCTTGCCCCCCGAGAGCGACACAGTGCATTTGGCCGAACCGACGTACACCGTCACGGTCTCGGCATTAGGCACCGTCTCGGCATAATGGGTGGTGATGGCGGCCGAGAAGACCGACGCCGATTCGTCTCCGTAGGTGACGATGGTCGGTGACTCTGAGGCTGAAGTGAGCGAGGCGTCCTTGTTCACGGTCAGCTTCGAGGCGCTCGTCCCACTGGTCCCGTTCAGGTTGGCGTCACCTCCATAGGTGGCCGACACCGGGTACGAGCCGACGGCCAAGGCCGCGTTGTCGATCGTGCATGTCCCCTTGTCACCCTTCAGCCAGACCTTGCACGTGACAGAACCGACTGTCGTCGTCACTGTCTCGCCGTCGGGCACTGCCTCGCCGTAGTGGGTTGTGACGGCGACGGAGAAGACCGACGCCGATTCGCTTCCGTAGGTGACGCTCGTCGGTGACTCCGAAACCGTTGTGCTGTTCGTGCTGTCCTTGCTGACGGTCAGTTTCGAGGAGCTTGAACTGCTGGACCAGCTCAGGTTGGCGTCACCTCCATAGGTGGCCGACACCGGGTACGAGCCGACGGCCAAGGCGGTGTTGTCGATCGTGCAAGTCCCCTTGTCACTCTTCAGCCAGACTTTGCAGGTGACAGAACCGACTGTCGTCGTCACTGTCTCGCCGTTTGGCACTGGCTCGCCGTAGTTGGTCGCGACTGTGACGGAGAAGAGCGACGCCGACTCATGACCGTAAGTGACCGTGGTAGGTGACTCCGAGACGGTGACGCTCGTCGGGAGCTGACGCACGAAGTACCCGAAAGCGTCGATCAGGAGGTTGATCGTTGCACCGTGGCTGTTGTAGACCTCCACGCTGCCGGTACCGGCTGTGTCTGCAACCGTGAAGTTCGGCACGGCTTGGGACCCGCCCGCGGCCCAGTTCACATCAGAGGAGACCGGCACCGTCGAGTCCGACGAAGGATAGACGGTGAGATAACCCGGATCGCCGCTCGGGATAACCGTGACGTTGGTCGCTACGGCAGCAGCAGTGGTCGGGATACCGCTGACTGCGGTGGAGAGGTTGAACTCCTCCGAAGTGTTCGCCGCGCTCGAGGTCCCGTTGGTGGACACACGAGTGTCAGTCAGGCGGACCGGGGTGATCGGCACAAAGGCTGAACCTGTGCCACCCGTGCCGGTGTAATAGCCGTCCACGTCAATGTCCACCTTCACCGTGCCGGTGTGGTTGTAGACCTCAATCCGACCATAGGTGCCGACCCCGACCGTCACCCGGTTCGCGACAACCTGTTTCGCCACGAAGTTGACGTTTGATGCGGTCGGCATGGTCACACCCGCCGGGTAGACGGTGAGAAAGCTCGTCTTCGTTCCCTGGGCGGCCGTCGCATTGACAACAACGGCGGTCGCGTTGGCAGGAACGGCCGTGCTACTTCCCGTCACTGTGACGTCTTGACTCGTGTTCGGTCCTACCGCGTAGCCGGACGACAGGGCGCCCAGAATACGCACGGGGGAGAGGGAGTTGTACAGACCGCTCCCGTTGGCCAAAGGAACGCTCGTGTAATAGCCCTCAACGTCGACCACGACATTTGTGCTACCGGCGTAGTTGTAGATCGACACCATTCCAGAAGAGCTCAACGGCACAGTCACGAGGTTCGCGACCGTCACGCCGGGCGTGAAGTTGAGGTTGGAGACCACTGGCATCGTGATCCCCTCAGGAAATACGGTCAGGAACCCTGAGTCAACTGGGTCGACCGCGGTCACGTTCAGAACCACGGCCGCCGTTCCGGCGGGTATGGGCGCCGTTCCCACCCTTGTCACCTGCACATTCAGTGTGGACTTCGCTGCCAGGGCCTTGCCCGCGTTCGGCTGACCCGAGTTCGGCCGGGTGTCGGTGATGCGGAACGGTGTCACTGTGACGTAAGAGCCCATGACAGGTGACGTCGCATGTGGCGATGTTGCTGCCGAGGCGGCTAATGCGAGTGGGCCAACGAGCACGCCAAGAACGGCGATCAGGGCCACTCCGACCCGCACCGTGCGCCGACCCGCGTTCTCGCGCGGCGAATTGAGTGACCTAGACATGTAGTTCTTCCTCCATCATCGCGACGGTGCTGAGGCCTTCCAGTAGGACCCATCTCTTGGGTCTCCGTCTTGTGCCGTAGCTCGAGGCCACATACGGTCGGCGACGATTCCACCACTTTAACCTAGATTTGTAACACTAGCAACTCCTTTCCGGAATCTGCTACGGTAGCCCCATGAGGGAATGGAGTTTTCTCACAAACCACGCCCGAGTCCTCGTCTGCATCGCACACGATCCGGGCGTGCGCCTCCGCGACATCGCCGCCACCCTGGACATCACCGAACGAAGCGTCTTTGGCATTGTCACCGACCTGATCACGGCCGGCTACGTCACCAAGGAGAAGGACGGACGTCGCAACCGCTACCAGATCCAAGGCCACCTGCCGCTACCAGGAGCCGTGGGTCGAGAACGATCGATCGGTGAGGTACTGGAGATCCTGGTCGACTCGAGCACGCCCACCAAGGACCACCCGGCGCGGGATGCTCTCCCGCGAAAACCCGGGAAGAAGACAAGACCAAAGAGCACATCTGAAGCGCGACGGATAAGCGCCTCACGCCCGCGGTAGCAAGGTCACAAGGAACTGCTGCCCGAGGCAGAGGACTCGACAAGTCCCTCTGCCCCGGTGAACCTACGGGGCGAGACAAAGTTGGCGCGTGACCACCCGAACACTCTGTGGACCTTGTCGCGACCCGGTCGCATGGCTCATGCGCTGCGTCAACAAGCGAGCAGAATTCTCAACTGCCGCCTCGTCAGCTCGTCGGCCGTATGTCTCAGCGGTAAGCGCGGGGGATCTTGAAGATCCCGCCTCGCCGACGGCCGTCGTGGACCTCGTCCGGCGGCACCGGCTCCGAATCCTCGACGTGTCCGTTCCCCGCTTGCCCGTCGCCCGCAGCCACGGCGCCAGCCAACACGGTTACGAACTGGAAGTCTTCGTCGAGGGGCAGTGGGTCCACCCTCGGCACCGTATCGCCGGGTCGCTCTTCTGAAGGAACAGTCGAGTAGCCGCCCTCTGCCGAACGAAGGACGACATTGGCGCGCTTGCGCTTCCCGGCGGTTGGCACGCTCTGCATCTCCTTGCAGATGCGGAAGGTGACCGGGAACACGACCAAAGGCACGATGACTGCCAGGAAGCGGAAGGACGTGAGTACGACATTCAGTGAAATCGACAGGTAGTTGGCCAGGACATCGGTAGCGCTAGCGCCGAACAACACGAAATAGAACGAGAACACCGCGGCCCCGAAGGCGGTGCGTTTCGGCCTGTCCCGCGGTCGATCGAGGATCTGGTGCTCCGCGTGGTCGTGGGTCAGTCTCGCCTCTATGAAAGGCCACATCTGCAGCACGCCGAAGGTAATGCCCGGAAGCAGGATCGCAGGGAAGAACACGTTGGGGATCATGTGGCCGAAGCCGACGATCTCCCAGCTCGGCATGATACGGAGCGCGCCGTCGAGCCATCCCATGTACCAGTCCGGTTGCACCGCGTAGCTCACCTTGTACGGCACGTACGGGCCGTAGAGCCAAACGGGGTTGATCTGGAAGAACGCGCTCAGGACACCCGTGACCGCCACGGTCAGGCACATGAATCCCGTCGTCTTGGCAACAAAGGTGGGCCACAGGGGCGCCCCGACGACGTTACGGGGCGTGTTGCCGCGTCCGGGGAATTGCGTATGTTTCTGGCGGACGAGCATCCCGAGGTGCGCGCTCAGCAGCCCCACGATGACTGCGGGCAGGATCAACACGTGGAGGATGAAGAACCTCGGGATGATCGCGTTACCAGGAAAGTTACCGCCGAAAAGGAAGAAGGCCGCGTAGCTGCCGATAAGCGGGATCGACTCGACGATCGAGAACGAGATCCGGAGACCCGTTCCCGAGACAAGGTCGTCAGGGAGCGAATAGCCGAGGAAGCCGTTGAAGATTGCGAGGATGAGAAGAGTCGAGCCGACGATCCAGTTGAGCTCGCGGGGCTTGCGGAACGCTCCGGTGAAGAAGATGCGGAGCATGTGAACAACGATCGACCCGACAAAGATGTTGGCCGCCCAGTGATGCATCTGGCGCATGAGCAGGCCGCCGCGCACGGCGAAGCTCAGGTTCAGCGTCGAGGCGAACGCCTCAGAAACCGGCTGGCCGCGAAGCGGCGCATACGAGCCCTGGTAGATGACGTCTTTGCTCGACGGCACGAAGTACAGCGTAAGAAAGACCCCCGTTCCCAAGAGCACGATGAACGAGTAGAGGGCTATCTCGCCTATCAGGAACGACCAGTGATCAGGGAAGATCTTGTTGAGCATCTTGCGACCCGATCCCGAGATCCCAAGCCGCTCGTCGAACCAGTTGAAAAGCGCGTCAATCATTGCCCCGCTCCCAGTACCCGGGGCCAACAGGCTCGTCGTACCCGTCCTGGGCACGGAAATAGCCCTCGTCGTCTATGTACAACGGAAGCTGAGGCAGCGGTCGCGGCGCCGGCCCGAAGATGGGAGTGGCCGCGTCGGTCACATCGAACAAGGACTGGTGACACGGGCACAGCATTTTCTTCGTGAGCTCCTGGTAGAGGCCCACGGGACAGCCGGCATGCGTGCAGACCTTCGAGAAGGCGATATAGCCCTGTGGTGCCCACGTCGCCCGCTGCTTGGCGAACTGCGGCGGGGGCTTGAGATAGCCGCTGGCGGGCGGGGGGTCGACGCGGATCAGCATGGTCTGGGAGTAGGCGCCCCCGATGTCGGTTTCCGGGAACACGGTGGTGAAGCCCCCCACTTCGAGGTCGCCCGTCTTGATCTTGCGTCCCGTGATGTCGACGAGGTACGAGCCGCGCCGCCACGCGGTCTGGCGGAGCACCTTGTGCGGAAGCGGACCGAGCGAACGAATGAACGGCATCGCGAGCACGACACCCAGGATTCCGGACGCGAGACCGAGGGTCTTGACGAGAAAGCCCCGGCGCTCGACTGCCACCTTCCCGCGACTCGCGAAGTCCTGGACGAACTCCTCGCGCTGGACACTGGTCGGCGCGAGGTCGTGCCTCGACTCTGAGAAAGGGCCCCTTGGCATCAGATACTTGCCCCAAACCACCATCCCGTATCCGAGGCCGCCGAATCCGACTGAAAAAGTGAGCCCGAGCCAGAAGTTGGAGTAGTTCTGCCAGTACGCCGCGCCGAAGCCGGCAAAGCCAGCGGCGGCCAACAGGAAACCGGAGCCCGCCAGGATCTCGGCCCGACGCGGGTTCCTCGCAGCTATCTGGAACTGCGGCGCGTCGGTGCGGATCGAGGCCACGGGGATCCTCACCCGGCGAGGTGGATCGTCGCGCTCCTGCGATCCGGCAGTGGCGTCAGGTTCGTCAGGCATGGGTCAACTCGTTGTGATCGTTTCCACTCGTGCCGTCCTCGTTGCCATTGAGACCCTCAGGATCCCCGTGGCCGCCGTGGTCCTGTTGATCCCCCTTCTCGTCGTCCTCGGTCCGGTCGCCAACCCACAAAGCTGCCAGGAGGCAGGCGCCGACTCCGACGAACAGTCCGACGAAGCCCTCCGCGACCGGGCCAACACCTCCGAGAGAGAGCCCACCGGGGCTGACAGGGTGTTGAATGTCCTTCACGACGTAACCGACTATGTCGTCAACCTGCGAGCTCGAGAGCGTCCCGGGACCGAAGCGCGGCATGTTACCTGGGCCGGTGCGGACCGCTTCCCAGATCATTGTCTTGGTCACGCCATGCAATGGCGGCGCCTGGATTCCGTCGGCGAGCGCGTCGCCGGCGCCTGTGATGGTGTGGCAGGGCGCGCAATTGAGCGCGAACAAACTGAAGCCCACGGCCACATTCGCGTGCGAGATGTCGAGACCGAGTGGGATCCCGGGATTGCCAAACGATGGCGCCAGTGAGGTGACGTATCGCACGATGTCGAGAACCCCGCTGCGGTCGAACTTTGCCGGCTTGCGTTCGGGCTCGGCGGTCGGCTCCGCCAGCGGCATCCACCCGCTGGAAAGCCAGAGGTCTATCGTCGCGCCACCCACTCCCAGAAGCGGTGGCGCCCGGTTGCCTCCAGAGGCATCGATCCCATGGCAACTCGAGCAATTCTGCACAAAGAGAGTGCGCCCGGCAGCCAGCTGACTTGCAGGAATCGGGCTGTCCTGGCTCGTAAGGCTCGCGGCGTCGACCGACCTCCCGCTGCCTGAGACGGTCGTGCGCCCCCCTCCGAGCAGGACCACGCCGACGAAACTCGCCGACACGACAAGTGCGAGGCTCAGAAGGGCGCGCCGCCAAGAGGCGTGGGAAGCGGTCATGAGAGCAGGAAGAGGGCGCTGAACAGCCCGATCCAAACGAAATCGACGAAGTGCCAGTAGTAGCTGACGGCCTGGAACACGGCGGTCTCGCCCGGATCGCCACCCTTGATCGAGCCGGCAAGACGTCCGAGGAGGGCGATCATGGCCACGAGCCCGAGAAGCACGTGAAGTCCGTGCAGACCACTCATGATGTAGAAGAGCGAGCCATAGGCGTTAGTGCGCGGTCGAAAAGGAAGGGTCTTCCACTCGTAAGCCTGGTTCGCGAGAAAGGCCGTGCCGAGGACGAAGCTCGTAATGATCCAGTTGCGGGCCGCCTTGAAATGCCCGCGCTCTTGCGCCCACACTCCGAGCTGGAACGTCGGGCTGGAAGCCAGAAGGGCAAAGGTAAAGATCAACGCCTGGATCGTGTCGAGATGCCTCCCAGGAGGAAATGTCCCCGGTGGAGGCCACAGCGGCATGTTGTGGGCGCGAATCGTAAAGAAGGCGGCGAATAGGCCGCTGAAGAACATAAATTCCGAGCCAAGCCAGACGACTACGCCAACGGCGAGCAACTGGGGCCCCCCCGGCTGCTGTCGGCTGTGCGGGCGCGGCAGTACTACTGCATCGCTCACGGCGTACTTTCTAGTCGAAAGGTTCGCCCGAATCCAGCAGTTAGCGCGGTGAAATGAGGTCCATCCCAAGCTCGGGATACTGTCGTGCCGTGAGAGCCCCCAATTCGCCCTTCCTCGGCGCGTGCCGGTGTCTGCCCGTCGAACGGACACCGGTGTGGTTCATGCGACAGGCGGGGAGATCCCTCCCGGAGTACCGCCGTCTGCGCGGAGACGGCAACATCCTGGACGCGATCGCGAAACCCGAACTTGCGGCCGAGCTGACACTTCAACCTGTACGCCGGTACGGGGTCGATGCCGCCATCTTGTTCTCCGACATCGTCGTGCCGCTCGCGGCAATCGGAGTCGGAGTTGAGATCGTGCCGGGACGAGGACCGGTGATCGACCCGCCTTTTCGGACCCCTGAGGACCTGAGCCGTCTTCGGCCTCTCGAGCCCGATGTCGATCTCGCGCACGTGCTGGAGACCGTCCGAATCCTTACGAGGGAACTGGATGTCCCGCTGATCGGCTTTGCTGGCGCCCCGTTCACCCTCGCGAGCTACCTCATCGAGGGCGGTCCTTCGCGGACATTCGGCCGTACCAAGGCCCTCATGTACGGCGAGCCCGAGCTGTGGCATCAGATTCTCGATCGTCTTGCCGACATAGCACTGGCGACACTGAAGGCCGAGGTCGAGGCCGGCGCCTCGGCGGTCCAGCTTTTCGACAGCTGGGTCGGAGTGCTCTCTGCCGCGGACTACGCGAGTTTTGTTCTGGCCGCCTCGCGTAAGGTCCTCGAAGGCGTGGCCGACCTTGGCGTGCCCAGGATCCATTTCGGCGTCGGCACCGGCGAGTTGCTCGGGCTCATGTCCGAGGCTGGAGCAGACGTTGTGGGTGTCGACTGGCGGGTGCCGCTGTCTGTGGCCCGAGGTCGTATCGGCGCAGGAAAGGCCGTCCAGGGCAATCTGGACCCTGCCATTTGTCTTGCACCTGTCGGCGCGGTGATTGAGGAGACGACCAAGATCCTCGCGGACGCGGGCGACCAGCCCGGACACATCTTCAATCTCGGGCACGGCGTTCTGCCCGAGACCGATCCCGGGGTACTCGCTCGCGTGGTCGAGACCGTCCACGACTGGAAACCGGCCGGGCTGCAAAGCGAGGCGGCCGGCTGATGGAACAGGCTTCGGCGCCAGTCGGGGTTCTCGTCATGGCCTATGGGACCCCTTCCTCGCTCGAAAAGATCGAGGCTTATTACACCGACGTGCGTCGCGGACGTCCACCAACTGCCGAGCAGTTGTCCGACCTGACAAGGCGCTACGAAGCGATAGGCGGAGTCTCCCCTCTCTCGCGTCACACCGCCGAGCAAGTGTCAGGGATCCAGCAGCAGTTGGATCTCCGCTTTCCCGGCCGCTACCTGTGCACCGTCGGCAACAAGCACTCCGACCCCCGCATCGAAAGCGCCGTCGAGATCCTCGTCGGGCAAGGAGTGCGATCGCTGGTGGGACTCGTGCTTGCGCCCCACTACTCGCGCGGCAGTATCGGTGAGTACGTGTCCCGTGCTAGAGCGCGGGCGACAGACCTCGGCGTGTCCACGGCGTTCGTCGAGCATTGGCACGACCAGGTTGTGCTCGTCGAGCTCCTCGCCGAGCGCGTGGTCCGCGCCGTCGAGTCGCTCGGGACCGCAGGCGCCGACGCCCAGGCCAACGGCGAGCTCATCCTTCTCGTCACCGCACACAGCCTCCCGGTTCGCGTAGTGACAGACGGTGACCCCTACACAGACCAGCTCCGCGAAAGCGCTGAGCTTGTGGCGTCGGCCGCCGGACTCGGTCGATGGGACATCGGTTGGCAGAGTGCAGGCCGAACGTCCGAACCGTGGCTAGGCCCGGACATCCTTGACCGACTGCGGGCACTTCCGGGCGAAGGAGTCAGAGCAGTGGTGGTATGCCCGGCGGGCTTCACCTCCGATCACCTCGAGATCCTCTACGACCTGGACATCGAGGCGAGCCGCGTCGCTGGCGAGGTAGGTGTGGCTTTCGCCCGGACCGAGTCGCTGAATGCCGCTCCAAGGATGTGCGCCGCGCTCGCCGATCTCGTTGTCAGCTACGCCGAGAGGCTCTGAGGCGATGAGCCGCGTCGTTGCTGTCGTGGGCGGTGGGATCAGCGGACTCGCCGCGGCCCGTGCCCTCGCCGGCGCTCGGCCCGCCAGTCTCGAGCTACGCGACCACTCGAGTCGTCACAAAGGCGAGTCCAACCTCGAGATCGTCGTCTTGGAGTCGGGTGACCGCTTCGGGGGCAAGATCCTTTCCGGCGAGTTCAGGGGACGTTCGCTCGACTTCGGTCCGGATAACTTCCTGACCCGGAACCCGAGTCTCACCGAGCTCTGCGATCAGCTCGCGATAGGCGACGATCTCGTGGCTCCGGCGACAAGCTCGGCCTCGGTGGTGGCGCGGGGCGCTCTCCGCCCTCTGCCGACCGGCCTGATCCTCGGCTTGCCCCCCGACCTTTCAGCGCTCGCCCGATCGCGGATCGTGAGCAACCGAGGGCTTGCCCGAGCGGCGCTCGACCTACTCGCCATGAGCGCACCCATCTCGGCCTCGAGCCTGGGCCTTGCTCCCGCGAATGGCGCTTACGAGAAAGGTGGCCCCGAGTGGAGCGCCGGGTCGATACTCACAAGCCGGCTCGGCAGAGAGCTGGTCGAGCGTCTCGTCGATCCATTGCTCGGCGGCATCAACGCCGGCGGTCTCGACCAGCTCTCACTGGTCGTCGTGGCCCCCCAGGTGGCTCGGGCTCTCGTCGGCCATCGCAGCGTCACTCGCGCTTTGAGGCTGTTGGCGCAAAAAATGCCGAAACCCTCGGTGAACACTGGCGGCAAGCCCAGGCCTTTCTTCCTCGGAATGCGGGGAGGCCTCGGCCGTATTGTGGAGGCCCTTGTCGACGACCTCAGGCGCCGAGGCGTGCAGCTCCGAACAAGCACAGAGGTGAAGGCCCTCCGTCGCGGTCAGGACCGCTACGAGCTCGAGACAACGAACGGGACAATCGTGGCAGACGGTGTCGTGCTCGCGGCACCCGGTTATGTCTCCGCCCGGCTACTGGTCGACAGTGCTCCGGAGGCAGCAGCCGAGCTCGGCTCGATCCCGCACTCCAGCGTCGCTCTCATCACCCTCGCCTGGCCCGCGGCCGCAGGATCACTTCCCCGGGGAAGCGGTTTCCTCGTACCCCGCTGCGAACGGCGGATCATCACCGGCTGCACCTTCCTGTCGGCCAAGTGGCCCCACGCGGCCAACGCCGGTGAAGTGGTCGTCCGCGCCTCGACCGGGCGGTACGGCGATGAACGGCCCTCCACAATGTCTGACGATGAGCTCATCGAAGCAGTGCTCGGGGAACTGCGAGAACTCATGGGTGCCACAGTCACACCGCTCGCAACCATGGTTCAGCGTTGGCCGCGCGCTTTCCCGCAGTACCTGCCCGGGCACCTGAGAAAGATCGAGCGGGCGCGATTGGCACTCGGGGAGCTGCCCGCCCTCGCACTCGCGGGACCATCGCTGGGCGGGATCGGCATCCCGGCGTGCCTTACCACTGGCGAGCGGGCCGCGATGGAGGTTCGCGACCGTCTGCGCCTGTGAGGCGCACGGTCCTCGTCGCGCGATGGCTCGCCCCCTTGGGCGGTGGCGTTCTCGTGGCCCTTTCACTGCCACCGTTCGGGCTGTGGCCCCTCGCATTGTGCGGAGTGGCGATTCTCGCCTGGAGCCTGAGGGGCCAGCCGACTGTGAGTCGGGCAGCGGCTGGCTTCCTCGCTGGTGTCGGGCAGTTCGCGATCGGCCTCGCCTGGGCCGACAAGTTCACGTTGCTCGGCTATAGCGGGCTTGTCATCCTCCATTCGGCGATGTTCGCCGTCGCCTGCGTGCTGGTCCCGGGGGGTCCCGCCCGGGCACCGGCTACCGCTGGCCTGCTGACGCTCGCGGAGTGGGCGCGCGAACGCTGGCCCTTCGGCGGTGTGCCACCGGGTGGGATCGCTTTCGGGCAATTAGGCAGCCCCCTTGTCGGTACGGCACGCGTCGGTGGGACCGTCCTGTTGGTTGGTGTCACATACCTCGCCGGCGTGTCGATCAGCGAGTTGGCCGCCTGCTGGTTCCAGCGGCGAGGTAGGCACGGCGTTCATGACAACGGGCTGATCGCGGGTTGCCTGAGCCTGGCCGTCGTGGTCGCGCTGGCGATCTGGGGCGCTTTCGCCGCGGACGGCGGACCTCCGGTGCGCACCCTGCGCGTCGCCATCGTGCAGGGTGGGGGCCGGCGAGGCCTGTCCGATGTGCAGGTATCGGCGTCGGATGTGTACGCCGCTGCGTTGCGGGCGACGACCATAGTCCACCCGCCAGTCGAACTCGTGCTCTGGCCAGAGGACGTTGTGGCGCTCGGCGAGCCGCTCAAAGGCTCTCCGCAAGCCGCTCAGCTCTCCGCGATCGCCCGGAGGCTGCACACGACGCTCGTCGCAGGTATCACGGAGCCCGTCGGCGCGACCCAGTTCCGGAACGAGATCGTCACCTACTCCCCATCTGGTGCCCTGGTAGCGGTGTTCGAGAAGGTCCACCGGGTTCCTTTCGGCGAGTACGTGCCTTGGCGGTCCTTCTTCTCTCACCTGGCAAACCTTGAGGCGATTCCCCGAGACGCCATCCCCGGGCACGGGAGCGGGATGATCTCGACGCCGGTCGGACGTGTAGCCGTGCTCGTGTCCTACGAGACGTTCTTTCCCGACCGCGGACGCTCTGGCGTGACAGCCGGCGGGCGGCTGATCCTCGTACCGACGAATACGTCGTCGTATTCGAGCGAACAGGCTCCCGCTCAAGAGATGGCGGCCTCCCGCCTGCAGGCGATCGAGGAGGGCCGCGACCTGTTGCAGGCGGCGCCTACCGGGTACTCGGCGGTGGTCGACAACCGCGGAGACGTGCTCCGACTGACACGCTTGTCGGTGTCGGCCGTGCTGCGCGCCACCGTCGCTCTGCGCGACGGGACGACTCTGTACACGCGTTTCGGTGATCTGCCGACAGTCCTACTCGCGCTCTGCGCGTCACTCGTGGCCTGGGTGCTCGCTATCGCCGAGCGCCGCCGCGAGAAGAGCCTCAGGAAGACAGCACGCCCTCCGCAATGACGTGAGGCAGCTCAACACATCGCCAGGTAGAAGGACCGGGTCAGCGGGCCTCAGCGACCGGGTCGACGGTCTCGCTTGCAGAGAGGGTGGGAAGCCCGGACTCGAGCACGCCCGAATCGGCCGTCGCGGAGACCGAGGTCTCCCCCGCCAGCTCAACGGGCGACTCTTGTTCTTGATCGAGGGTCCGGGCTCCGAACAAGAACCGGTTGAACAAGAAGTACCGAGCCGTCCAGATAAGGGCATAGGTGAGCAGGTTGGCACCGTTGACGATCAACGCACGAGCGAGGGATCCGCTCGCGATCCGGTCGGCGTTGTGAGCGGCTACCCCGACTGCCGCTGTCGAAATCACCATGGCGGTAAAGGAGATCGTCCAGAAAGGCACGACCTCTCGCCATACCTTCGACCGGCCGGTCTTGCCCCAGGTCCAGGTGCGATTGAGGTAATACGCCGGAAGGGACGCGACAGCCGTGGCGATCACGTTGCACTCCATCGCGGACCCGACCTTCCAGATGTGGTAGGTCGAGAAGAGAACCACCTGGGACACGATCGTCGATATGATCGAAACCGAGGCATACTTCCAAAGACGCCCGAAGTGCTCCGTCCGCCGGAACGCGAGAACCCGGCTCACTAGCGAAGCCATGCTCTAAGTCTATCGTCTCATCTGTGACTCAGGCTCTGGACCGGCTGGTCGAGCTACTCGACCTCGAGGCGATCGAGGTCAACATCTTCCGAGGCAAGAACCTCGACGAGACCCGCCTACGTGTCTTCGGAGGTCAGGTGGCCGCACAGTCGCTGGTCGCGGCGGGTCGGACGGTTGACTCCGGTCGGGTGCACTCCCTCCATTCGTACTTCCTTCGCCCCGGCGACCCGACTGCTCCGATCCTCTACGAGGTCGACCGCATCCGCGACGGGCGTTCGTTTACGACGCGGCGCGTGGTTGCGATCCAGCACGGCCGCGCCATCTTCAATCTCCAGTGCTCGTTCCACACCGAAGAGGGCCCCGGCCCGATGCACCAGGCCGAGATGCCAGAGGTGCCCCGGCCGGAGGACCTGCCGACGCTTCGCGAGCGCCTCGAGCCTTATCGCGACCAGTTGCCTGACTGGTTCGTGGTGGACCGGCCGCGTCCGATCGATCAGCGATACGTCGGCGATCTCCCGTGGCTGCCCACAGCGAGTCGAGAGACTCGCCAGAGATTGTGGGTGCGCGCTGACGGGGAGCTGGCCGACGACCCGCTGCTCCACGCAGCTGTGGTCGCTTACGCCTCGGACATGTCGATCATCGACTCGGTCCTAAGACCTCACGAGGTCCGGTGGACAGACGGGCGGAACATGGTCGTCAGCCTGGACCACTGCATGTGGTTCCACCGCCCCTTCCGAGCCGACCAGTGGTTGCTGGTCGATCAGGACTCCCCCAACGCGTTCGGAGCGCGAGGGCTGGCAAGAGGGCTCATCTTCGACAAGCAGGGACGCCTGGTCGTGAGCCTCGTGCAAGAAGGTCTGGTCCGCGTGACCACGCAGGACCCCCCACCAGGAGAACCTTGACAGATGCTCGGCGTCACTGTGGCCTTTGCGATTGGCTTCGGGACTTTCGTCGTGCTGATGGTCGTGCTGGCCGTGTTCGTACTGCGTTTTGCAATTCGAGAGGGTCGGCGCCGTCAGCCGGCCGCCGGTCCTGCAACCGCTCCTGACCCGGAGGGTGGTACCTGCCCAGACGGGCGGCCCGGTTCGAACTAGACCAGGCCGCCTCTCCGGCTCTCGTAGACGACTCCGACGAGGGCGGCGACGGCAAGGAAGAGGCCCACCCCGAGCGTCCAGGCTCCGAACACGAACGCCAAGGCGACAAAAGTCGCGCCGAGACCGAGAACGAACGGCCAGATGCTGCTTCCGGGAAAGGCTCCGACAACGCCCGCCCCGTCCTCGAGCGTCGCGTCGGGATCGTCCGAAGGCCGTGGGCGCATCCGCCGCGACCACCACAGGTAGTAGAACCCGGGCACGCTGCCAAGAAGGAACGTCCCGAGAAGCATGACGCTGCCGGCGTCCTCGTGGCTCCAAAGCCAATAAACGAGACCGACCAGCCCGAAGAAAAAGCCGACGAAGAGCAGTACGTAGGATTCGATCTTCATCGGTCGGGATCCCGCGTCTCGAGGGTGTCCTCGCCGTCAACGTTGACGTCTGCGAGCAAGACCGTGCCAACGCCGCCCGAGGCCACGAACCCTCCGGGCCGCGCCTTCGCGTGCTCGATTATCCGGTCTTCCGGGTGGTTGTAGTCCCAGACCGGGCGTTGGGACCTGATCGGTGGGATCTTGAGGAAGTTGTGGTGGGGCGGGGGCGAGCTCGTCGCCCACTCCAAGCTGGACGCGTCCCAGGGGTTGTCGCCCGCGGGAATCGGTTTCCACCACGACACCACGACATTGACCAGGAAGATCGCAACTGAGAGGAACAACAACACAGAACCTGCGCTGGAGATGCGGTTCAGGGTCGTGAAGCCGTCGCTCGCCGCATACTCCGCGATCCGCCTCGGCATCCCTTTCAGCCCGAGGAGGTACTGAGGAAGGAAGGTCACGTTCGCACCCACCAACATGAGCCAGAACGTCGCCTTCCCGAGCCCCTCTCTGAGCATCCGTCCAGTCATCTTCGGATACCAGAAGAAGAACCCCGCGAACGCGGCCATGACCAGTGACATGACCACGCTGTGGAAGTGGGCGACTACGAAATACGTGTCGTGTGTGGCGAAGTCCACCGGCGGCGAGGCGAGCAGGATTCCGCTGACGCCGCCGAGCAAGAAGGTCACGAGGAAGCCGATCGCAAAAAGCATCGGGGTGTCGAACTTGACCGAACCGCGCCACATCGTGCCGATCCAGTTGAAGAACTTGATCCCGGTGGGCACGGCGATCAGGTAGGACATGAGGCTGAAAAAGGGAAGCAGCACAACACCGGTGGTGAACATGTGATGCGCCCACACGCTGGTTGACAGCGCCGCAATGGACATCGTCGCGAATACCATGCCGCGGTAGCCGAATATCGGCTTGCGTGAGAACACCGCAATCACGTCCGTCACGATCCCGAAGAATGGCAATGCGAGGATGTAGACCTCGGGATGACCGAAGAACCAGAAGAGGTCTTGCCACAGTACCGGGACCCCGCCACCTGAGACCTCGAAAATATGGGCCCCTAGGTGCCGGTCGCACCAGAGCAGTACGAGCGCGCTCGTAAACACCGGGAAGGCAATGAGGATCAGGATTCCTGTCACGAGCATGTTCCAGGTGAAAATCGGCATTCTGAACATCGTCATTCCCGGAGCCCGCAAGTAGTAGATCGTGGTAACCAGATTGACCCCGGTGAAGATGGCCGAAAAGCCCGTGAGGATAAGGGCGACGATCCAGAGATCTGGACCCGCGCCCGGAGTGTTGATCGAGTTGGAAAGCGGGGCGTAGGCGACCCAGCCGAAGTCGGCTGCGGATCCGGTCGTCAAAAAGCCCAGCATCATCAGCGAGCCGCCGCCCAGGTACAACCAGTAAGACAGGGCGTTGAGTCTCGGGAAGGCCATGTCCGGCGCGCCGATCTGCAACGGGACGATGTAGTTCGCAAGCCCACCGAACGCGACCGGCCCGACGAACAGGTAGATCATCAGGCTGCCGTGCATCGTGAACATCTCGTTGTAGGTGTGCTGCGACAGCAACGTGCTGTCCGGGTTGGCCAGCTGCGCGCGTATCAGCATCGCCATGGCGCCGGCAAGGAGGAAGAAGATAACTGCGGTGACGGTGTAGTTCTTGCCGATCACCTTGTGGTCAGTCGAGGTGACCCACTTGAGGAATCCTGACGGGCCGGCCCCGTGCTCGTGGTCCGAGCCTTCCTCAACGACCGCCGGCCTGTCGGCAAGAAGGGTCATGTCGCCGCCCCCGATGCGGGCTGGGTGCTCAACCAAGCCTGGAAGGCACCTGGCCTGACGACACGGACGCTAAAGAGCATCTCGGCATGATAAAGACCGCAGTACTGCGCGCAGTGGCCGGCGAAGACACCGGTGTGAACCGGCGTGAAGTCGAAGTTGTTCGTGACCCCGGGCAACGCATAACGGCTGAAGTTGAATGCCGGGATATAGAAGCCGTGAACGACGTCAGCCGACTCGAGGACTATCTGTGTGGTCTCACCGAGCGGCAGGACGAACTGAGGGTACTCCGCGGAGGTCGGGTTACCCGCAAGAACGGGGGGACGGGCCTGCGCAGTCTCCACCAGCGCGATCTGTTTTCCCTGGGGGTCGCGGTAGCTGAAGCTCCACCCCCATTGGAATCCGGTGACCCGGACCGTGACGGCCGGATGAGGAGCGAGGGCGTCAACGGTGTTCTCAGTCTTGACCGTGTAGAAGAAGATCACACCGATGATGATCAGCGGCACGGCGGTGTAGATGACCTCCACAAACGCATTGCTGTGGAATTGGCGAGGCATCTTGTCCGGGTCGCGCCGGCGGTAGGCGATCACGGCCCAAAGGATCAGGCCCCAAACGATCGCTGCGACGACAAGGCCGGCCATCGTCATCCAGGACCACAGCTTGAACTCCGCCTGGCCCTGAGTCGTGGCACCCCGAAAGCCACCAAAGGTGGGCAGCGTGCAGCCACCGAGCGCAAGCGCGATAGTGCTGAACAGCAAAAAGCGCGCGACCCGCCTTAGTTTGGCGCCCCCCGGAATCCCCACTGGCCGAAGACTCTAGCCAAATATTTCGCGCGCCGGTCAAGCACCGGCCGAGACGCGGCCGTCTTGCCGAGCGATGGTAGCCGGGGAGCGACCCAAGCCCGGATGTGTGTGCTCTCCCGCACGCGATGAGGCAACCGGCTCCACCCACAAGACAACGCCTGTTGAGGCACGGCCCGGTTGTCAGTCAGATGGCGCGGACGACCCCGGAGGTACACGAACAGGCTGATCCGAGTCCGTAGTCATCTTGTTCTCTCGAGCGGCACGCGCCAAGCGGCGGGCCTGGCCGGTGGCTCGCCCCAGGCTGCGCGCCGCAATCCGCGGCGCGTCTGAGCCACGGGCCCTGGCGACTGCGGTCCCCACGACACGTCCAGCCGTCGTGGCAACCGCCGAGACTGCGTCGGAGGATACGGGCCTCTTGGAGTTCGCAACGCCTGCCGACGCTGGCCGCCGACTGACCCGTGGGCGCGGGACAATCTCGGTCGTCAGCGACATGCGAACAAGCAGAACCGCTACGGCCTCGCTGAGCACGATCGGGATTATCTGGAGGTTGTGCAAGTACAAGAGGGGCGAAGCAGCGAACCCCGCGGCTAGAACCAAGTCGAGGTAGACGTGAAGCCGCCGGGGAATGATCCTCACGGCCGCGAGCGGCCCTTGGCTCACAAAGGCGAAAGCTCCGACAACCGCGCCGGCGACCGCTAGGACGATCGCCGGGCGACCACCGAGGTGCATGCCAACGACAACAAGAGCAGCCGCGAGGGCATACTCAGCAAGCTGGTGTCCACCAAAAGGGACCTGCCGACGCGACGAACCAGCCGACACCATCGCCTAGGGACGAGCCGAGGAGTGGCTCAGTTGGATTGAACCGGACCGGACGTCTTGTCGTCGCCCTTGGAGGTGGAGACGTCGCCCTTCTCCTTGTCCGGGTCACCCTCCTCCATACCCTTCTTGAACTCGTGGGACGCGCTGCCGAGCCCGCGAGCGAGCTTGGGTAGCCGTGTCCCTCCGAAGAGGAGCACGACGACGACGACTGCAATCACGATCAAGCTGTCGGGACCAATGAGATCGGCAAGCATCCCGGTGATCACCTGCCTTCCTTTCCGAGGACTGCAATCAGGTTAGACGCAACCGGGCGGCTGCGTGCAGGCGCGCCCACAATCCACTACGTAGCTGGTCGGCGAAACGGATCAACCTTCGCAGATCGGGAGCGTGCGGACAATTCGACGAGACCCTCGAGCGCGCCCCTGTTCGCGAAGGCCCGCGGTTCGGTTGTCGCCCGATGATCCGGTCATCTGGTACCTCGACCGGCGTGGGCTACCCACCGGCGCCAGGGGACCGGGCCTGCTCTGGCGAGGGTCGCGAGATCCGCGATGGCAGGCCAGCGAGCACGAAGAAGACGCCTACCAGCGCGACGACGGCGCCAACCGCCAGCGACGCCTTGTTCCCGCTCATGAACGCGCTCCGCGCCGTGCGCGCCAGCAGCGCGCCCGTCGCTCCACCGGCGCGGCCTGCGACGGTAAGGGCGCCACCAAGAGACCCGAGGATCGTGCCCACAGCGTCGGTCGGCACGTGCCGACCAGCGAGCGCTGCTGTCATGCGGTCCTGGTATCGGGTTGACAGCACACTCCCAAACACGGCGACACCGAGAGCGCCGCCGACCTGGAGGGCCACGGCGTTAGAAGCTGATCCAACTCCGGAGTCGCCTTGGGGGACCGCGCCCACCACGGAGTTCGTCGCCGTGGGCAAGAGCAGACCGGCTCCGAGACCGATCAGCAGCATGCCGGGCACGACGTCCCCGTAGGTCGTGGCGGCGCTGGCCACAGCCGAGACCTGCCACAGCCCGCCCCCGATCGCCGCCAGGCCGGCAGCGGCGGTGCATTTGATCCCGATGAAGCGAGCCACGACCGGGGAAAGTGGCGCGCTCACGACGAGCACGATCGCGATCGGCAAGATGCGCAACCCGGCCTGCAGCGGTGAGTAGCCCAGGTCGAACTGGAGGAACTGAGTCTGCACGAACAAGGCCCCCAGCAGGCCAAAGGTCCCGAAGCTCTCGCCGGCTGCGGCTATCGAGAACCGGCGATCGGAGAAGAGCCCCAGCCTCAACATCGGGTGGCGACTACGGGCCTCCCACGCGGCGAAACTCGCGAGAACGAC
The DNA here is from genome assembly GCA_003140595.1 of Acidimicrobiaceae bacterium. Taxonomy (GTDB): domain Bacteria; phylum Actinomycetota; class Acidimicrobiia; order Acidimicrobiales; family Bog-793; genus Fen-455. The sequence goes on from PLKG01000129.1 coordinate 29,886, forward strand.
GAGGCTGGACAACCCGACGCCGATCACTTCCCCCGAGGCCCAGCCCTCGGTTGGAGCCTCGATGATCGCCCAGAGCATCAAGCCCAAGCCGGCAACCGACAGCAAGCCACCCGCGGGATCGGGCTGTTCGGCCGCCGGATTCTTGGAGTCAGGCACCCACACCAGGGCTGCCACGAATCCGGCGACAATGATCGGGACGTTCACAAGGAACACCGAGCCCCACCAGAAGCTCGCGAGCAGCAATCCCCCGGCGATGGGTCCGATTGCGATACCGAGCCCGATGGTCCCGGCCCAAGCACCGATCGCGCGGGCGCGTTCGGCCGGGACGCGAAAGACGTCGTTGATGATCGACAAGGACGCTGGGATTGTCAGTGCCGCACCAATACCCATGACAGCCCGCCACCCGATCAACAGGCTCACCGAGCCCGAGAAGCCGGCGCCGGTCGATGCTCCGGCAAACACGGTCAGGCCGATGAGGAAGAAGCGCTTGCGGCCGAATCGATCGGCCAAGCTGCCGCCCACGAGCAGCAGCCCTGCGAAGACCATCGCGTAGGAGTCGACAATCCACTGCAGCTCGCTCGAGTTGGCGCGTAACTGTCGCACGAGTGTGGGCAGAGCCACGTTGAGGATGGTGTTGTCCACGTTGACGACCAGTGCCGAGACGCAGATCACCGCCAATATGGCCCCCTGCCTGCTGCGTTGCTCGGCGTGCGGTGCCTGCTCCTGGGGCGTCCGCGAGCTCACTAACAACCGAGAATACAGGCGGCAAGGTGTCGAAAGCAGAAGTCCTGCTCGTCTGCTCGCCTGGACCGAGCCGATCCGGCGGCGACAGAGTGCTCCAGCAGCCAGCCTCCCTGCCAGGCTCACCAATACGGCGCGCAAGCGCTGGTTCACCTTAGGGTGTTGACACTGACAGCAGCGAGGTGACTCCAAGTTGACGAAGTCGACACGCACGACTGCCCCCGCTTCTCCCACTACGGTCGTGGAAGTTCCCGACCGCGTTCGCAGAGATCGAGCAACGCCAACCACCGATCAGCCGGAGGTGCCACAACTGCGGTATCGGGGCGTCGACCACTCCGAGCTCATCGAGGACTTCCGACTCGCGTGTTCCTCACGAGCCCTGGACGACCGGGCGATCACACTCCAACGTCAGAGCCGTGCCTATTTCGAGATAGCCGGAGCCGGTCACGAAGCACTCGGCCTCGCGATGGCCCGATCCCTTCGCCCCGGCCATGATTGGCTGTTCCCCTACTACCGTGATCAGGCGCTTGTCCTTGGACTCGGAGTCACGCCCCGCGACATCCTGCTCCAGGCGGTCGGCTCGTGCGAGGACACGAGCTCAGGAGGCCGGCAGATGCCGGCTCACTGGGGTAACAAGGCGCTCAACATCGTCTCGCAGTCGAGCTGCACGGGCAGCCAGTGCCTTCCCGCCGTCGGATGCGCGGAGGCTTCCCGCTACATCCTCCGACGGGATCTTCCGGGCTGCGTCGCCCGCGACGATGAGCTGACCTATGTGTCACTCGGTGAAGGAGCAACCTCGGAGGGCGAGTTCTGGGAGAGCCTCAACACAGCGTGCCAGCTGCGCTTACCAATTGTGTATGTCGTCGAGGACAACGGATGGGCCATCTCGGTACCGGCATCTGAACAGGCGCCCGCCCCCATATCCGAACTCGTCCAGGGCTTTCGGGGCCTGACGGTCCATTTCGTTGATGGGACCGACTACTTCGCGTGCAGGTCGCTTGCCGCCGCGGCGACGGCTCGAGTGCGGGCCGGTGATGGCCCCTGTCTGATCCATGCGATGGTGACTCGGCCGTACTCACATTCGTCGCAGGACACCCAATCCAAGTACCGCTCTTCGGCCGACCTTGCAGAGGAAGGGGCACGCGACCCGATCGTCCGCCTCGAACGCGAGTTGACCGAAGCAGGCGTGCTCACCGGCGCCGAGACGGCCGAGATCCGCGAGAGCGTTCGCGCTTTGATAGCGACGATCGCGCGCGAGGTTCTCCAGGCGCGCAGACCAGACCCGGCGACTGTGACCCATCACGTGCTGGCGCTTCCAGCTATCGCCGAGCCGAAGGAGTCGCGAAGCCCGAAATCGCCGACGGGACCCGGCGCAGAGGACGATCCCAAGCTGATCGGGATGGGCGAGGCCATACGACTGGTGCTCTTCGAGCAGATGCGCTCAGACGAACGTATCCGGGTGTTCGGACAGGACGTCGCCGATGCGGGCGAGGACATCCTCGCCCTCGTGGAAGGCAAGGGCGGAGTCTTCGGTACCACCCATGGGCTCCAGAGGGAGTTCGGGACCACGCGCTGCTACAACTCGCCACTCGCCGAGGCCAATATCATCGGCCGCGGAGTCGGGCAGGCACTGCGCGGCCTTCGGCCGTGTGCCGAGATTCAGTTCTTCGACTACATCTGGCCCGCGATGCAACAGATCCAGGCGGAGGCAGCGACGATGCGGTGGCGCTCCGAGGGACGGTTCACGGTCCCGCTGGTGATCCGCGTCGCGATCGGCGGCTACCTGACCGGGGGTGCCATCTGGCATTCACAGTGCGGCGAATCGACCTTCACCCACATCCCGGGTCTCATCATCGTCATGCCCTCCCGGTCGAGAGATGCGGCAGGTCTGCTCAGAAGCGCGTTTCGATGCGAAGACCCAGTGATGTTCCTCGAGCACAAACACCTGCTACGCCAGAAGTACGCCAGGGACGCTCTCACGCCGCCCGACTACTTGATCCCCTTCGGCAAAGCTGCGACGGCCCGTCGGGGCAACGACCTGACCATCGTGACCTGGGGTGCCACAGTGCAGAAGTCGCTGGAGGCTGCGGAACAACTTGCCAACGAGTCCGTGAGCGTCGAGGTCATCGACCTTCGGTCGCTGATTCCGTGGGACAAGGATGCGGTCGCATCGTCGGTCGCCCGAACATCGCGCCTGCTCGTGGTGCACGAGGACATGCTCACGAGCGGCTTCGGAGCCGAGGTGGCAGCCTGGGCCGGAGAGGCCTGCTTCTCCGACCTCGACGCTCCCGCCTCCAGAGTCGGCGCGACAGACACCTTCGTCGCTTACGAGCCCACTCTGGAGCAGGCGATCCTCCCGCAAACTCACGGCATCGCCGCCGCCGCCAGAAGGCTGCTCTCCTATTGAGCCTCCGGCGGCCGACGGAGGCTCTGAGAGAAGAGGTGGACTGATCGCTCAGAGTCCGTCCGTACGGCCACCGACACCGTCATGCCGCGTCCCGCGGAGGTGCGTCCTCTAGTGCCTCGCCGCAGTCGCCCGGCCGGCCGGCAAACCGGGCGTCACCGCACACGTTGGAGCTGAGACGCACAACTAAGGGTGATGCGCGTCGAGGGTGGCTGCGAGTGCGAGGGGAGTGAGAGCGCACGACCCCGGGCCAGGGCCGGTACGAGTGGAGTCCACGAGAGTGCGACGACGGTTGCTGACAACTGTCACCGCGTCTCGTTCCTCCACTGACCCCGAACGTACGCGACCAGAGTGAACGGACGACGAACGCCAGGTGTCCACAAGGCCGCGTGATCATGAAACCTTCGCCAGATCCTGGGCCTCACAAAACCGCGCCTCCAAGTGGCCGACGCGCGGGGGTACCGTAACCGGCATGGCTCAGTCCGCACTTCCTGAGGATCAGCTGGTGAGCCGCGCCGAGCAACACAACAACATGAGCGGCAGTCTGGCTAACGACACGTTTACGGGTGTGGATTCGCGACAGTCCGACCGGATCCTGAGTGCGGTGCGGCACGAGGTTCCCGAGCGGATCGACGTTGCGCTCATAGACCGTCACGTGATCCAGCTCTTCGCTCTCGTGGAGAACGCCGTCGCGGGTGCGACCCATGCAATGGTCAGCGCGGACCGCGAGGCAGCCCGCGCCCTTGTGGCCGCGGATGCAGACATCGACGCTCTCTACCAACAGCTCGAAGCCTCCGTCCAGTCGCGGCTGCTCGATCGTCCGTCGAACCCGTCGGAGACTGAGTACCTGTTGGCTGTACTCGGAATGCTCCCCGAGCTGGAACGAAGCGGTGACCTGGCCGAGCACGTCGCCCGGCGCGCGACACGCAACCTTCCTGCCGAGATGCCCGCGCGGCTGCGCGGCTACGTCCAGCGCATGGGAGAAGTCGCTTGCGCGATGTGGCGAATAGCCGCGGATGGCTACGGCGGGGACACACACGGCGTGACCGAACGGCTCGTCGCTCTCGACGACGAGATGGACGACCTCCACGTGACATTCATCGCGGAGCTCGTCGCCGCGGACACACCCGTCGTCGTGGCGATTGAACTGGCACTCGTGGGACGCTTCTACGAGCGCTTGGGCGACCACGCGGTCAACCTGGCGCGCCGCGTCCCGCGTCTGCGGCCGATTGAGCCGTGGCCGGCGTAACGACCCTCTGAGCGCGATCTCAGCCACGCCTCGAACCGAGTCAACGAGCTGAGCCGGTGGCGGCTCGACTCGCCAACTCATGATCGTCGAAAAACGGTCGCAACACGAGTCGCGCGGGCGGGAAGCTTCCATAGACGAGGACGGCCTCACCAGGAGGCAACTGACGGAGCCAGCCCGGCGGGGCGAGCGCCCGCAGCGTGACCGCTTCGGTGCGGGTGTGCCGGCCGTCGTCACCGACGGTCCAGGAATGCTCGGCTCTCTCTTCCTCGCCGAGCAAGCCGCTTACGTGCTGCAAGGTGACGGGATCAGCGATCCCCGAGCAGACGAGCTTGGCGCGGTGGTTGTTGACAACCGTCGCCCAGCGGCCGCCATAGCGTGACTCGACCTGCGCGAGGTCCTGCCAGACCGTGACCAGCTGGATCCCATGGCCGGCGGCCGTCGCCACTACGCGGTCCAAGTCTGCGAGAGGCGCGACACTGGCGGCCTCGTCGAGCACCACCAAGAGCGGAGGATCGAGCGCCCGGCCCATCGCAGCTGCCCGCTCGAATGCCGCGTCCAAGACCTCTCGCACGATTGCAGTGAAGACCGGCGCCAGCCGCTCCTGCTCTCTTGCAGGAGCACAACAGAACAGGGAATCGGACGAGCCCCCGACAAGGGCAGCCGGGTCGATCTCGCAGTGCTCGGCTGACGCCGCCACCGCAGGATCGGCGAATCCGGCTACGACCGTCTCGGCCGTCGCATAGACCGAGGCACGTTGGCGCTCCTCTCGTCCGAGGCTCGCACGGGCGGCCCGCAGCGCCTCGGGCACCCCGGCAAGCTCGAGCGCCAGGAGAACCTCGTTCGTCTCCTCCTCATCGAGCCATCTGACCACGTCAGCCATCGATGCTCCGGTGGTCGCCGCCGCGAAGAGCAAAGGGGCGAGGAGCTTCTCTGCGTTCGCGTACCAGAAACCGGCATCCTCCAACCCCCCATCCCCCGCTCTGGCAACCGAGCACAGGGCCGAGGAGATGCGCCTTGCGCCCGGCCAGGTCACCGCCCTGGCGAGGGGCGACCATCCAGATGCCCGCGATCCCCCGGCCACCGACGCGACCGAGCCGGTCGGGTCGTAGAACTGAACCTCGCCCAGCGACCTTCGCCATTCGAATGTCGCGTTCAACAGGTCGGCCTTAACACTCATGGCGAGCAATGGGCCAGACCATTCGAGGATGGCCGGGATTGCAAGCCCGGACGTCTTGCCGGACTGAGTCGGCCCGACGACCATGACCGAATGGCGAGCCTCGGCGGCGAGGAGGCGGCCAAGGTGGGTCCCGAGAACGACTCGATCGCCCGGGGCCTTTGGTACTCGCAGTGGCAACAGGTCGCGCGGGCGCGCCCACCCCCGCGCCTTGGTCCGTCCCGGAGCCACCCCGCGGCCCAGATGAACCAACAGACGGAGACTTCGCGCTACGCCGGATCCCGACGAGGTGTCTCCCTGAGCCCGACGTGAGCCGGGGACGCCTCGGTTCCGCCGGCTGTCAGACCGGTGCCATGCCAACCAGGAGATCGCCGCGCCAGTGAGGAATGCGAACGTGACAAGCCAGGCATCGGTAGCCCCAGGTCCTGGAAGGCTCCGCCGGACCGGGCTCGGCCAAGCATCGAGGGGCATGTTCGGATGAGCGAGCAACCGCAACAGGAGGCTGGGCGCCCGCGCCACAGGAATCTCTTGCCATCGACCGGTAGCAACGAGGGCCAGGAGACCTCCCGCGAGCCAGATCAGCCACGACAAACCTAGGAATCCAGCCGCTGCGGTCAGGCCGATCCGGTCCCAGGCGTGGACCTCGAGCGACGAGCGACCACTTGCGCGCCGACGGCTGGCCCCGCTACGGCCGTGACGAGCGGGAGTCGGCCGGTTCACACGCGCTCTCTCTCGTCTCCAGCGAGGTGCACGAGTGTCACGACTGGCCTCTGTCGACCAATCTCGCGTCCGTGTCCACGACGGAGCGCTCGTCAGGACCGAGGAGATGCTCTACGAGGTAGCGACGCCTCCCGACGATCCACAACGCCACGCCTCTTCGCAGCCGCGGAAGGACGTCCAGCTCGTCGCGAGAACACCCGAGAAGGTCGGCGAGCGCCGCCAGTTCGGAGGCCGGTTGCGCGTAACACACGACCGTCTCGGAGTCGGCGAGCAGGCCCTCGGCGAGGCGGCTCTGCTCGCTACCGGCGGGCCCGCTCGCCTTGAGGTCCGACGCTCTGTGGCATACGGCCACGTTCGCGAGCCCGTTCGAGCGCGCCAACTTCCAAGATGACCGGAGATAACGGGCCACGACCAGTTCGGTCAGAATTGCCCAAGCCTCATCGACCACCAGGATCGTGTGAGCCTCGCTTCGTGCCGTCATGGCTTGCAGCCAGGCCGAGGCGCACACCATGAGCGCGCCGATCGCTTCGGAGTGGTAGACGGCGGAGAGGTCGACGACGAGCACGCCGGAGGCGGGGTCGATGCCCGGTGTCGTGGGACCGTCGAACATTCCCGCGAGATCGCCCTCGACAAGCCGACGAAGCTCGAGACCCACATCGCGTCCGTCCAGCTCGAGCACGGCCTTCGTCGTCCCCACCACCCTTGCCGATTCGGCCAGAGGTCGCAGGAGCGACCGGACGACATCGGGCAGGGTCGGAGGACTGCTGCCGCGCTCCATGTGCGCTCGGGTCGCTGCACCGAGCGCGAGCTCGAGCGCGGCATGCTCGCGAGGAGACAACGGACGCCTCAGGCACGCGGCGGCGAGCGTCCCCAACAGCGCGAGGCGGTGCCTTGCCACGGCCATGCCGGGTGGGGCCGGCGGACCGTCCAGCGGGTTCACGCGGATCGGGCCTCCGGGTGCCAGGCTGAGCGGGTGCGAGCCGAGCGCCCGGGCGAGCGCTCCGTACTCGCCTTTCGGGTCGAGCACGGCAACTTGTCGCCCGAAGGCGGCCTGGCGCAGCAGATACGTCTTCACCAATGCGCTCTTGCCGCGTCCGATCTGGCCGAGGACGGTGACATTGGGATTTGTCACCGCGCCCGCCGCGTAGAGCTCGAAGGGATCATGGGCAAAGGGACCGCCCGCGAGGTCCTGGCCGATGAGCACCCGGCTCGTGGGGAGTGGAGGCGACGCCACGAACGGGTATGCGGCACCGAGCTGGGCGGTCGTCGACTCGTGAGCCGGCAGCCTCATGCGCACCCGCGACCGGTCGGCAGTGTGCACGTGTAGCCCTCTTCCTGGGCCCCGTACATGCGGTGAAGCTCGAGCTGAGCCTGTAGAGCGCTCTGCTCGAGGCGGCCACACGCGTTAGCGAGTGAATCCTCGTCGTCCGCTGTCACTGCGAGGTATCCAGTAAATCGGAAGGCGGCGTGCCCCTCGGCAAGCTCGATCTCCCTCCGCGTGGTTGCGTCATGCTCGTGGCGAGTGCGCGCGGTGACGGCAAATCCGTGACGCCGTCGCAGCTCGGCGTCGGCGGCGCCCGAGGTGCGATCGTGCTCGGCCCGACGGGCCGCCCGAAGAGGCGCCACCGGCGCCATGGTCACCGCAATCGTCCGTCTCAGGTCGCCCTCCAGCATCAGCGGCAACAAGAAGCCACTCCCCACGCCCGTGCGTGGCCACTCGGCGATCCAGTAGACCGCGTGCCACGTCGCGTCGGTGCGGACACTCGACCAGCCCTCCTCAACCCCGAGGGGCCAGGGCCAGCCGTCGGCGACGCCCCTCGGCGCGCCGACGACCGCGAACGAACTCCGCACCGTGGCGGCGAGCGCGGAGGGCGACAGCACCCCATCGACCTCCAGGCCCGCGGCGAGACACCGTCGCTCGAGGGCCTCGAGCTCGTCAACGATCCGGTCGGCCGCGTCCTGGCCGCGTCGGCGGGCAGGTCCAGCGACAGAGCGGACCGACAAGGAGACGATCACCTCGTGCCGCCACAACAATGGCGCGGCTTGTTCGAGCAGGGACCTGTAATTGCTACTGGCGACTCCGCGGTCGGCGACTTGGACCGGTCCAGCACTCTCGTCGAAGCCGCCGGGCAGACAGCGGGCCATCCATTGCAGCCGATGAAGGGCGCCGCCCTCGCGCGCCGACCCGGCAAGCACGCCGGACCATGCCGCGATGCGGCGAGCTCGATCTGGTTCGTCGCCGAGTGCGAATCCGGACCCTGCGACTCTCACCGCCGCAGTCCAGGTGCCCGCCAGGTTGTCGACTACGACACCGATCCTCCTGCCCGCGGCGCCGATCGGGATCTCGTCAAGCTCGAGGGTGGAGAGGGCGCTTCTCCTCCGGCGCGACACGCCCGCCCGTCGCGCGAGGTGCGTCGCCACCACCGGCGTCCACTGCTCGGCACTCCTGCCCGCAAGCGGCCAGGTTGCGAACGCCACCGAGAAGGCGACGAACACGAAGGCGAGCATGGCCCCGCCAGCTCCTCCGACATAACGCAGCAACACCACTCCAGCGAGGAGACCGGTCGCTACCGCAGCCAGTTGCCCACCGCGCCACCCAGCGACGAGGCCGCGACGACTACGCGGTCCGAGGTGGTAGCGAGGACTCTCCTCAGCCATGTGGTTGGTCTCCTTGCGAGAGCAGCACCGTCCAACGGGCAACTGTCTCTCCCTGGCTGATGTCGCTCACCTCATCGCTACGGCGGGCGCGATCGGGGGCCGAAGAACGGACGCCATCGGCGGGCGAGGCGAGGCCGGGCGAAACAGGAGAGCCGATCGGACCGAGCGGCGCCGAAGGACCGGCGGAGGACGAATCGGCGGGGGACTCGCGTCCAGCCACCGGCCGGTTGGCAGTGAACGGCCCAGCGCCGAGATGATCGACAGTCCGCAGGTTCGAGCCACTACCGCCCGGGCCGCCCTTGGATCCGAGGCCTGCAAGGCCGCCGACTCCGCCAGCTCCACCGATCTCAAGGCTGGCGATCTCGGCACCCAGGCGTTGACCGGCGTGTGCCGACCGCTGGCCGAGACCTTCGAGGTGGGCGACCGCGCCTGCCTCTACTGCAGGGATGAGCTTCAGGAGCGCGAACGGGGCGAAGGCCGCAACCGCGAGCAGGGCAACGCCTTCGACGACTCCCGAAATACCGTTCGAATCTCCCAACAGTCCGGCGGCGAGCGCCAGCACTGACGCGATCACGAGCTTGGAAAGGACAAGGGCAGCAAGGGTCTCGCCAAGCCGGCGCGCCCAGTGAGATGTCGCCGGCCACGCGAGCCCGACCAGGGCAAGAGGCAAGAACAGTGAGGCTGCCGCGATCGCCGCCGACCGGACGGCGAGCTCGAGCCAGAGCAAGAAGGCGACGACTGCAGCGGTGAGCACGACAAGGAACGCCCCAAAAGCCGCCAGGCCTGGTCCTCCTGTTTGCTCGAGCCCCGCGACGAGTCCCAGCAACAACCGATGCGCCGGGTCACCGGCTGCGTTGAGAACCATGGCGCTCGCCTGGTCGGTCGCCGCCAGACCGAGGACAACAAGCTGGACGCTCACGCCCGTGAACAGCAGTGCGAGCGGTAGTCGAACAAGCGCGCTGCGAAGCAAGGCGCCCGGTTCCTGACGCACGATCGCCTGTATCGCGCCGACGGCCAAGAGGGGCAACGCAACGCCGGCACTGAGCACGGCCATGACGTCAAACTCCGAGCGAAAGGCACTCCCAGCGAGCATTGGCTCGGTGCTCGCCGACAGCGCCGTGCCCAGGACCCCGATGAGCGAGGCAGCGCCGCTTGCGACCCAGGCCAGCAGGTCGCGGAAGAATCCGTCGAGGAGCGACTTGGTGAGAGAACCCACAAGTCCGGCACCCCCGACCCCGGAGAAGACACCTCCGATCGTGTGGGACAGAGTCCCGACTGTTCCCTCGATCGACCGGAGGATCCCGGCGAGCCCGCCGCTACCACCGCCTGTGCCGTTCGCGCTGCGGGCGCTCGCCAATACGGCGAGACCACGGGCGTGCCCCGTCAACGAAAGACGGTGAGCAGACTCAGTGAATCCCATGACCGGTCTGGAACAAGAAGTTGACGAGAGTCGGCGCAGCCCCGATTAGGAGCGCGGCGATGCCGGAGGCAAGCACCGCCTTTCTGCCCGTGTTGGCGTACTGATAGTTGTTCGTGTGGCTCCCCAGCGCCCAGGCCGCGGCACCGAGCACGAGCCCGACGAGCGACGCGACGAGCGCCCACCAACCCAGTCCGTTGGTGAGCTGCTGGATCGTGGACTGGCCCGGCAACGCCGAAGAGCTCGGGTTCATCGTGACGATGCCGGCAAGCAGGAAAAACGGTGGCGAGACGGTCATCGACCTACCTTTGCGAACGGCGGGAGTTGTCTTGGCCGAGCGATCGATCGGCGAGCTGCGCGGCATCGGCTGCCGCGTGTCTCCCTGAGACTGGTCGCGCGTGCTACCGCTTCACCTACCGCGCCTAGGCCACCGCCGACACCACGAGAAGCCGAGCACAACTGTGGTTGCGCTTTCGCCTCGCCAGCCTGCAATGCTGGAGAGGATGAGCAAGGTCCTTGATCTGACCGTTCTCGAGCTCATCGTTACAGTCGTCGTAGTTGTTGGCCTCATAGTTGCGACTGCGCTGATCACAGCACGGCAGGGTCGCCGCAGTCTGCGCCAACGGCTACAGGCGCTCGCATCCCGGCTCGGCTCGGACGCGCCCCGGAAGGAATCACCGGACCTAGAAGAAGTGCTCGTGCATTTGGAACGCGCCACCGATCGAGCGACCGAAGCGGTCGCAGAGGCGAGTTCCGAGGCCATCAGGCTCCGCCGGGCGCTCGATGCCCTGCCCCAGGCCGTGCTTGTCACCGACGAGCGTGGCGAGACCGTGTTCCGCAACAGCAAGGCCGTCGCGCTGATCGGAAGCCGCCATGGGGACGCGCTCGCGGCTCAGGCGGTCGAAGAGCTCATCGCCGCCACACCACCGGGGGCTTCTGATGAAAGAGTGCTCGAGCTGTACGGCCCACCTCGACGCACGCTCGTCGTCCGCGCGGAGAGCATCGACAACGGCCAACGCGCGCTCGGATTGATCGCGGTCATCGAGGACGTGTCCGAACGGCGCCGTCTCGAGGACGTACGCCGTGACTTCGTGGCGAACGTCAGCCACGAGTTGAAGACGCCGATGGGCGCGGTCGGGCTGCTGGCCGAGACCCTCCTCTCCGAGAACGAGCCGCAAATAGCCCAGCGCCTCGCGCACCGGATCTACACCGAGGCTTTTCGTATCAGCAGGGTTATCGACGACCTGCTCGATCTCTCGCGGATAGAGAACGAGGAATCGCCCCCACGCGAGCCCGTGCTGATCAACCTCGTGATGGCAGAAGCAGCCGAACGCGTTCGCGAGGCGGCAAACCAGCTCCAGATCGAAGTCTCACTCGAAGAGCCGAACCCGCCGGTGGTCGTGCTCGGGGACCGACGCCAGCTGACCTCGGCCGTGTACAACCTGCTCGAGAACGCCGTGAAATTCTCGCCCCAGTTCAGCCGCGTCACCTGCATCGGCCGAGCCGAGGAAGAAGAGGTCGCCGTTGTTGTCGAAGACCACGGAATCGGCATTCCGTCGCGCGACCTCGAGCGTATTTTCGAGCGCTTCTATCGCGTCGACGCCGGCCGCAGCCGTTCGACAGGCGGAACCGGCCTCGGACTCGCTATCGTCTGGCATGTGGCGGCTAACCATCGGGGAAGCGTCCAGGTCGAGTCTCGGGAGGGTGAAGGGTCGACGTTCACGTTGAGACTTCCCCGCCAGCTAAGGACAGACGTGTGACTACTCGCCAGCGCCGCCGAAACTCAAGACTCTCCACCGAACGGGAACGTCTCGAACTTGACTGGTCCACGCGAGACACGACACGTCCCGCCAATAAGGCCGCGATCCACCTTCCTGCGAGCCATCCGGCAGGCGCCGACACGGCCGGAGACGATGAGCGTGGCGCACCTCCCGCGCGAGTTCTCGTCGTCGAGGATGAAGAGTCCTTCGTGGACGCGCTGACAGTGAACCTCGAGAGGGAGGGCTTCTTCGTAACCGTCGCGCGCGACGGGGTAGAGGCACTCGAGCGGTTCGCGGCCGACCAGCCCGACCTTGTTCTTCTCGATGTGATGCTCCCCCGCCTGTCGGGCATCGACGTTTGTCGCGCGATCCGCGCCAACTCGACGGTCCCGATAATCATGGTGACCGCCAAGTCGACCGAGCTCGACACCGTTGTTGGCCTCGAGGTCGGAGCCGACGACTACGTCGCCAAGCCCTACCGCGTCCACGAACTGGTTTCGCGCATGCGAGCCGTCCTGCGCCGCGCCCCCGCCGCACACGGGAGCACGAGCCTGGGGGGGAACGCGCTGGCAGCTTCACCCGGCGCCGCCCCACAGCTCGGGGTCGACGAAAGGGGCACGGCCAATAGCGGCGAGCAGGCCACGCCTGTGGGGCACTGGGCGGGGGAGCCTACTGATCGAGCCGGCGAGCGGATACCTTCGGACACGGGTGTTCGACCCGACGAGATCCTTCAAGTCGGCAATGTCGTCTTGGATCTGGGGCGCCACGAATGCATCGTGCGTGGCGAGGAGATCAAGCTCCCGTTGAAGGAGTTCGAGCTGCTCGAGATGCTGCTGAGCAATCCGGGCCGTGTCGTCACACGAGACACCTTGATCGATCGGGTCTGGGGCATGGACTACGTGGGTGACACCAAGACCCTTGACGTGCACATCAAACGGCTTAGGTCGCGCATCGAGCAAGACCCCTCGAGGCCGGTGCTCATCACGACAATTCGCGGCCTCGGCTACAGGTTCGAGTCCCCGCGTCGCTGATCCGTCCACACCCACCCGCTGCTCGGCGCCAACGCCCCAACTGCTAGTTGAGCACGGAGCCCAGATAGCCTCTCGGCGATGCCCGCTGTGGAGGTCGATCGCCTGGTAGTTCGTTACGGGAACCTCGTCGCGGTCGACGGCCTCAGCTTTGACGCAGACCCCGGCGAGGTAGTAGCTCTGCTCGGCCCCAACGGAGCCGGCAAGACGACGACAGTTGAGACGCTGGAAGGCTTCCGCCGGGCCGACGGCGGGAGCGTGCGGGTCCTCGACCTCGACCCCTGGTCCGATCACACCAGACTCACGGCTCGAGTCGGCGTCCTCCTGCAACGAGGCGGCATCTATCCGATCATGAACACAGAACGGGCAGTCCGACTCTTCGCGGCATATTACGAGAACCCTCTGCCTGCCGACGAGCTGATCGATCTCGTCGGGCTTCGCTCTGTCGCGCGGACGCCGTACAAACGTCTCTCGGGCGGAGAGCAGCAGCGCCTCGCTCTCGCGCTGGCGATCATCGGAAGGCCCCGCGTGGTCTTCTTGGACGAGCCGACCGCTGGAGTCGACCCGGCAGGTCGTATAGCGGTGCGTAACATCGTCGCCGGCCTACGGAACGACGGGGTGTGCGTCATCATCACGAGTCACGAACTCGACGAGGTGCAGCGCTTGGCCGACAGGGTCGTCATCATCGACCACGGCCGGGTCGTCGCAGCGGGCCGACAGGGAGAGATCCAAGGCGGGTCGGAGGAACTTCGATTCGCTGCCCAACCGGGACTCGAAACCGGTGAGCTCTCCGTCCGACTCGGAACTCACGTCAGCGAAGGACCGCCCGGCGAGTACCTAATCCCGGTGCCCCCCGTTCCTGCGCTGGTGGCCGAACTTACCGCGTGGCTCGCTGAGCACGATCTGCAGCTTGGTGACCTTCGGGCCGGCCGCCAGCGGCTCGAAGACGTCTTTCTCCGTTTGACGGCGCCCGTCGTCGACGAGCCGACAGATGAAGTCTCGGCTCTCGCGCCATCGTCCTCCAAGCAGCAGGGCCGCGGCGGCACGGCGCGGAGATGAAACATCGAGCACTCCGTGCGCAGGTCGGTGCCGAGACCCGCATGACGCTTCAGCGTGGCGAGACGCTGCTCGTCACACTCGGAATCCCGGTCGTGCTCCTCATCTTCTTCACGCTGGTGCCCGTCCTGCCGACTGGCACTCGACATCGTGTCGACTTCCTTGCCCCCGGGATTCTCGCGCTCGCCGTCATGTCCACGGCGATGGTGAGTCTCGGGATCGCGACCGCCTTCGAACGCAGCTACGGAGTCCTGAAGCGGCTCGGTGCCACACCCCTCGGCCGGCCCGTGCTGCTCACAGCCAAGATCGTCTCGGTCATCCTCGTCGAGATCACTCAGGTCGTGGTTCTCGTAGGCGTCGCACTAGCTCTCGGCTGGCGGCCGCACGCATCTGCTGGGCTTGCCGTCATAGCGGTTCTGCTGGCAACTGTGGCGTTCGCCGGCGTCGGGCTCGCGATGGCCGGCGCACTCAGGGCCGAGGTGACGCTCGCGGTCGCCAACGGCGTCTACGTGATACTGCTGCTCATAGGAGGGGTCATCTTCCCCCTGCATGAGCTTGGGGGTCTAGCCCGCTTCGCCCGCCTGCTCCCGACTGCAGCCCTGTCGGACGCGCTGCACGCAACTCTCGGATCCGGCTCGAACGCAACCGAAGGCTGGGTGGTGCTCGCACTCTGGGCGGTTGCAGCGCCTGTGGTGGCCGCCGTCACCTTCAAATGGGAGTAGGGGCGCGAGCACCGTACAGCCAGGTCAACGGTAACGGACGATCACGTCGACAGCCATCGCCACGAAGACAACGGTGATGTAGGTGATCGAGTACCCGAACAACCGCATGGCGCTCCGCTGTGATCCCTTCTCGCGACGCAAGCGCAGTGCGTCTGCCAGGTAAAGGCCGCCAGCAAGAGTGGCCGCAGCCCAATAGATCCACCCTGTGTGGTCGACGACGCCGAACACGAACGAAGTGGCGACCAACGCCAGCGAGTACAGGATGATCTCGCGCGCCACCCGTTCGAAAGGCACGACCACCGGCAACATGGGAACGTTCGCCGCCTTGTAGTCATCCCGATAGCGCACCGCGAGTGCCCAGAAGTGTGACGGCGTCCAGATCACGATCATCGCGAACAACACAATCGCGGGCCAGGCGAGACGGTCGGTGACCGCCGTCCAGCCGACGAGCACCGGGACTGCCCCCGCGGCGCCGCCGATGACGATGTTCTGCGTCGAACGACGCTTCAAGCCAACCGAATAGACGAAGACGTAGAAGAGAGCCGCTGCGAGGGCGAGAAAGGCCGAGAAGAGATTGACGGCCCGCCAGAGCAGAAGGAACGCAGCAACTTCGAGGACGATCGAGAAGACGACCGCAGCGGTCGGAGTGACCGCTCCGGTAACAATCGGCCGGTGCCGGGTGCGATGCATCACGGCGTCGATGTCGCGGTCGACGAACATGTTCGCCGCGTTGGCGCCCCCAGCCGAAAGCGCACCGCCGACGAGCGTCGCGACCATCAGCCACAACCGCGGAACACCCTTCGCTGCCACGACCATCGTCGGGAGCGTCGTGACAAGCAACAGCTCGATGATCCGAGGCTTTGTGAGCGCAACATAGGCTCGGAGCCTGAAGCTGGTTGTGCGGCGCGGCACCAGAGCGGTCGTGACCTGCGCCATCTCGCAAGTATAGAAGTGGCCTCGATCGACCCAACCGCGGCAAGACCGTGGCACGGCGGTACAGAATGGTGGCTTGAGCCGTGCAGGCATACGATCCGAAGGCGGTGCACCTGCCCCGTTTCTCGCCCGCCACCGTACGCAAGGTGGCCCTGGCATCGGTGATCTGTTATGCGCTCCTGGTCGTGAGCGGGGGGGCGGTGCGACTAACGGGGTCCGGACTCGGTTGCCCGGACTGGCCCTCCTGTTTCCAACACCACCTGACCGCCGTGTCCTCGTTCCATCCGATCGTGGAGTTCGCCAACCGGCTCGTGAGCGTGGCGGTCACATTGGTCTCTCTGGCTGCCCTCGTAGTTGCGGCGCTACGAACCCCGGCTCGCCGCGACCTCACACTGCTCGCAGCGGGGTTGGCCGCTGGGATCGCAGCTCAGATCGTGCTCGGCGGACTCGTCGTGCTCTTCAAGCTCAATCCCTATCTCGTCGCTCTCCACTTCGTGCTGACGATTGTCATCCTCGCCAACGCGATCGTGCTCTACCACCTGTCCGGCAGCCATGCGACCCGTGCACAGCCCGTCGTCGGGAGAGATCTCGTCCTTCTGGCGCGGTTGCAGCTGAGTACCCTCACGCTGCTCACGATCATCGGCACTGTTGTCACCGGTGCCGGCCCTCATGCGGGTGGCGCCGGCGCCAAGCGGATAGCGGTCGCGTTTCGGGACATCGCCGAGGTGCACTCCACCGTGGCGCTCTTCCTCATAGGTTTGACTCTCGCGTCGCAATTCGCCTTCCACCACGCGGATGCCCCGCAGGTCGTGCTACGCCGCGGACGCCTGTTCCTCGAGGTGATGGCGCTTCAAGGAGCGCTCGGCTATCTGCAATATTTCCTGCACGACGCTACGTTGGTCGTGGAATTTCACCTGGCAGGCGCGACGGCACTTTGGATCACCGGGATCGGTTTCTTTCTCTCGTTGTATCGGCACCCTGCCCAAGCGATCGTCAATGCTCCCCCGAGCGGCCACGCTGATGCTTTCGCGCTCGGCACGTGAACGGGCCATGAGCGCGATCGCAATGGGATCGACCGCAGTACCGGCAGAAGTCGTGCGTCCACAGACGCACGAGGTTGCCGTGCCGGAGCTGCCCTGGCTGGTGATCGTGTGGAACGATCCGATCAACCTCATGACGTACGTGACTTACGTCTTCCAAAAGCTGTTCGGCTACTCGCGGGAGAAGGCTCACAAGCTCATGCTCGACGTGCATCACAAGGGACGCGCCGTCGTATCCAGCGGACCGAAAGAACGGGCAGAGCTCGACGTCGCTCGGCTGCACCAACACGGGCTCTGGGCGACGATGGAGCACGGCCGATGAGCTTGCTACGCCGGATCCGCCCGTCGAAGAACGGAGGTTACGAAGTACACCTGGCCTCCGAAGAACGTTCGCTGCTCTCGGTTCTGCCCGCTCACCTCGTCTCCCTACTCGACAATGTCGGCGAAACGCCACAGGACGAGCTACCTGATGCTCTGCAGCGGCTGCTTCCTCCCGCGTACACGACCGACCCCGACGCCGAGCGCGCCTACGTCTCGATGACTCGTGAGGATCTCGTCGAGCACCACCGTGAGTCGCTCGAGACGATGTCGGTCACGGCGAAGGCGACGTGGCTCAACGATGAGCAGCTCGCCGCGTGGCTCGCCGCGCTGAACGACCTGCGACTAGCCCTCGGGTCGATGCTCGGGGTCACCGAGGAGGAGACCGAACCCCCGATGGGCGATGCAGAGCAGGCCGAGTGGATCGCGTATCAGTACCTTGGTGCCCTCCAAAGTGAGCTCGTCGACATTCTCGAGCGCGTCCTGCCCGACGCGGTTCCCGGCGCGGACGATCTTGTCCCAGACGACTATTGGGGCGACCCGGTGGGTGGCCTGCGCTGGGACGGGACACCACAACCGAGGGATCCGTGAGCACAGGTCCTGCGGTGCCCCGTCTGCTCGCGATCATGGGCTCGGGCGAAACAGCTCCGACGATGGTGAAGGTCCATCGTCGGCTGCTCGAGAGGTTGGGTCCCCCGCCAGTGCCTGCAGTACTCCTCGACACCCCGTTCGGCTTCCAGGAGAACGCGAGAGAGATCGCTGGACGCGCCGTCACCTATTTCCGCGAAAGTCTTCACGCAGCTATCGCCGTCACTGGGCTAGCGCCCGGAGCAGTGGGCGGCAATGGAGCCGGCGAGCAGGCTGAGTTCGCCAACGAGCGGCTTGTGACCGCAGTGCGGAACTCACGCTACGTCTTCGCAGGACCGGGAAGCCCCAGCTACGCGTTGAGGAAGTGGCGGGAGACGGTCGTTCCGGGCCTGCTCGCCGAAAAGCTGGTGCACGGCGGCTGTGTGGTGTTCGCAAGCGCCGCGGCGCTGACACTCGGCATTGCGACGGTGCCCGTTTACGAAATCTACAAGTGCGGCGAAGATCCACACTGGCTCGAGGGACTCGACGTCACGTCGGTGGCGGGGATTCGAGCGGCAGTCATCCCCCACTACGACAACAACGAGGGCGGGACTCACGACACCCGCTTCTGCTATCTGGGTGAGCGGCGCCTTTCCGTCATGGAGAGAAACCTCCCCGACGGAGCCTTCGTGCTCGGGGTCGACGAGCACACAGCCTGCATTTTCGATCTTGACGCCGGTACTGCGATAGTAGAAGGACGCGGTGTCGTAACCGTGCGCGCCGCCGGCCGCTCCGCGACCATGCCCAATGGCGAGGTGTTCCCCACCGCACGGATACTCGAGACCGCCGATGCACTCGCATGCGGAAGTGTGAACAGGACGGCAGGCGAACAAGCAGAAGACCTGATACGCGACGACGCTCCGTCGACAAACGCCGGCGGGCTACCGAGCACGTCGCCGCTCGTCGATCTCGTGCGCGAGCGCGAGGCTGATTTTGCGGCGGCAGTCGCCTCCCGAGACATGGCACTCGCCGCGGGTACCCTGCTCGATCTGGAGCGAGATATCACGGAATGGTCGACGGACATCCCCGGCGGAGACGAGCTCGACCGGGCCCACGCCAGTCTCCGTTCGCTCATCTTGGAGCTCGGCCGACTGGCCGAGGCGGGAACTCGCGACCCGCGGGAAGCAGTTGGGCCATTGGTCGAGGCTCTCTTGGAGCTCCGCAACGCGGCGAGAAGGGACCGACGCTTCGCCGACGCCGACTTCGTGCGGGACCGCCTCGCTGAGTCCGGGATCGAAGTGCGCGATACTCCCGAAAGCAGTGAGTGGCTACTTGCAGGCGAAGGCACCGCCGGAACGGAGGCCGGCGCCTGGTAATTTTGCAGTTTCGCTTCGTCCCTTCCGTCTTCGGGTCGAGCCCCCATCGTCCAGCGGCCGAGGACATCGCCCTTTCAAGGCGGAAACACGGGTTCGAATCCCGTTGGGGGTGCCAGTCATTTGACCAGCTAAACGGCACTTTTTTAGCCCCCGCTAGAGGTTGTTGAGCCGCACCGTGCGCGATTCGTGCGCGATTCGTGCGCGATCGGCCGCGAGCTCTGCGCCGCGGCGGCCTTGGCTATGAGGCTCGAACGCGATTCACGCGGCGACAACGAGGCGCAGGCAGCGTCATACGCGGACGCAGGCCGAAGGTGCCCATTGCGCGTCTTCCCAGGTTCCATCCGAAAGATCGTCCGACAGGTGTCGCACCGATCTGTCGGCTGCCGCCTTCGAGACTTGGTCGCCACAGAGATGCAGCGCGACGCCGATGCCGATCTCGTCGTAGCCGGTCCTTCCGCCACGCCAGCAAGCTAACGGGATCGGCTCATCACTGCGAGGCAGTCTGCCGTCGCAGCAACCGCCTCCGATCGCTGGCGCTTGGGTGACTCACGCGGCAGCCGGCCGATGTGCGCTTACCGACTCCTTCTGGTCCTGCTGCGACTCGCGTTGAATCGCACGACTCTTCCCGTCGCTAATTCGGCGAGCGCATCGGCGATTGCTCGATCGCGGTCCTCGGTGGCGTGTTGATAGCGGAGGGCCGCCGTCGGACTTGCGTGACCACCGCGACGCATCAGTTCGGCGACCGAAGCACCGGAGGCCGCTGCCCACGTGAGCCCGGTATGGCGGAGGTCGTGGTAGTGCAGATCAGTCCGTCCGATCTTGCGACGGGCCCTTTGCCACACTCGATTGAGCGTGACGGGGATCATCGGTCCGCCGCTCTCGCTGGTGAACAGCCATGCTCTCGGCTGCGGTGCGACGTAACGCCCAAGATGATTCTGTAGCTCCGGCAGCACATTGGCGGGCACCGTGAGCGAGCGAGCGCCCGCGCTCGTCTTCGGCGGACCGACGATCGTGGTTCCGTCCATCGGCTTCACGACCGACCGCTCGATTCGGATCGTCCCATGCATGAGGTCGACGTCGCGACGCTGCAACCCCAGGACTTCGCCGCGTCGCAACTGACACCACGCCGGCAAAAGGATGGCGAGCCGATAACGATCCGGAACGACCTCGACTGCCGCTGCGAGTTCAGCGACGGTCGCCACCGGTCGCTCTACGGAGCGGGCCTGTCCGGCCCCGCGCACCTGGCAAGGGTCGTGAGCTGTTCCC
>PLKG01000145.1 GCA_003140595.1 Acidimicrobiaceae bacterium
GGACGGCAACATCGAGTTCGTCGACTCGATCGGCCTCTCGCTGACCTTGGACCATCAAGTCATCGACGGCGCTCCTGGTGCCAAGTTCTTGAAAGTCATCCGGGACAAGATCGAGCATGCGGAGTCACTATGTACGATTTGATCGTTATCGGTGCAGGCCCCGGGGGCTATGAAGCCGCCGCTCACGCGGGGCAGATGGGCAAGAAGGTGGCCCTCGTCGAGGAGGGACTGGTCGGCGGGACCTGCCTCAACGTGGGCTGCATACCTGCAAAGGTATTCCTGCGGTCGTCGCGCCTTTACCGTGAGTGTGGCGAGGCCAAGGCCTTCGGCGTGGAAGTTGATTCCTTCCGCTTCGACCTGCCTGCGGTGGTCGAGCGCAAGACCCGAATTGTGGGCACTCTCGTCAGGGGTGTGGAAGGCCTGCTCAAGCGCTCTGGAGTCGAGGTCTTCCATGCCCATGCCCGACTCGTGGGCCGCAACCAGGTCCAAGTCGGAGCTGAGCTCCTCAGCACGGCAAACGTACTTGTCGCCACGGGGTCTCGACCGGCCATGCCCCCGATCCCGGGGATCGGCTCTGAGCGCGTCCTCAGTTCGGACTCGGTCTTCGACGTAAGGGAAATCCCCTCCCGGGTGGCCATCATCGGCGGTGGCTATATCGGGCTGGAGTTCGCCACGTTCTTCAGCGAGATCGGCGCGGAAGTGGTCGTGTTCGAGATGCTCCCGCAGATCGCCAGCGGCTGCGACGCAGATGTGTCGGACAGGCTCCTGCAGGTGCTCAAGCGCACTGGAGTCACCTTCAACCTGTCGTGTCGGGTGCTTGGTATCGAAGATGGCGCGGTCCGCTACGAGGACGGTTCCGGCGAAGAAAAGACGTACGCAGCAGACCGGATTCTGAATGCCACGGGCCGAGCACCAGTAGTGCAAGGACTTGGCCTTGAAGAGGCTGGCGTCGATTTCAGCGCTAAAGGGGTGAGGGTCAACGACCAGGGGAAGACCAACGTACCCGGCGTGTGGGCATGCGGTGACGTCACCGGCCAGTACATGTTGGCCCACGTGGCCACCCGCGAAGGAATCGTGGCCGTCAATTCAATGTTCGGCGAGCCGGATCGGATCCGCTACGACGCCATCCCCGCCGTCATCTATACGCATCCCGAGGTGGCCACCGCGGGCCGCACCGAGGAACAGCTGAAGGCTTCCGGCATCGCCTATAAGAAGGCCATGGTGCCGATGGGCGTCGCGGGAAGATTCCTGATCGAAAACGAGAAGGGCACCGGCTTTGTCAAGGTCCTGGCAGGCGCCAAGTACGGGGAGATTCTGGGGGTTCACGCCATTGGTGACTCTTCCAGCGAGTTTATCGTAACGGCCGCAGCACTCATACAAATGGAACTGTCAGCCTCCCATGCTGGCGAGATCGTGTTTCCACACCCAACGGTCTCCGAAGCGTTGCGGGAGGCAGTTCTCCAGGTTAGTAGGAGCTAAACACATGACAAAAGCGCTTGTAATCGAACCGAAGACGGTCTTTTCCAGAGACGTGGTCCATCTCTCCGATATTCCGGAGAACACGTACCAAAAGACCGTCAAAGAGGAGAGCTCCCTCTACACACCCAAAGGCCTGGTGGACATCTGGCGCGACATGTGCGCCATCCGAGAGTTCGAGACCGTCCTGAACGAGCTCAAGCTGAGGGGAAGCTACCGGGATGTCACTTACAATCATGCTGGCCCTGCTCACCTGTCCATAGGGCAGGAAGCTGCGGCTGTGGGCATGGCCTTTTCCCTTACGCCCGATGACCATATCTTCGGTTCGCACCGTAGCCACGGCGAGATCTTGGCCAAAGCCTTCTCGGCCATCCGCTGCTTAAGCGACGAGGAACTGCTGACGATCATGCGCTCCTACCGCGATGGTGCCGTGCTCGCTCCAGTGGAAAAAGGCTACGAGGGCTCCGTTGCCGGCTTGGCCCTACGTTTTTTCATTTACGGTGCGTACTCTGAGCTCTTCGCACGCGAGACCGGGTTCAACCGGGGCCTTGGCGGCTCCATGCACGCGTTCTTCGCTCCGTTCGGCATCTACCCCAACAACGCGATCGTCGGCGGGTCCGGATCGATCGCACCGGGTGCCGCGCTTTACAAGAGGGCCAACCGGAAGCCGGGTATCGTGGTCGCGAACATCGGCGATGCCTCGTTTGCTTGCGGCCCCGTGTGGGAGGGCATCACCTTCGCGAGCATGGACCAGTACAGGACGCTCTGGGACCAGGCTCTGGGCGGCGGGCTCCCCATCATCTTCAACTGCATGGACAACTTCTACGGGATGGGCGGCCAACCCAACGGTGAGACGATGAGCTGCCAGCTGATCGCTAGGATCGGGGCAGGGGTCAATCCCGAGCAGATGCACGCCGAACGCGTAAACGGCTATGACCCCCTTGCGGTTGTCGATGCCTTCCGCCGCAAGAAGGAGATCCTGGCCGAGGGGCGCGGCCCGGTGCTGCTGGACACCATCACCTACCGCTACAGCGGGCATTCGCCGTCGGACGCCTCGAGCTACCGCACTGCCGAGGAAGTCCAACAATGGCAGGCAGTTGACTCGCTCCAGGCCTATCGCCAGCGGATTGTTGATGCCGGCGTGGTCGAAGGTGAGGCCATGGACGAGGCGCAGCGGGACGTCCAAGAGATCGTGTTCGCCATGTTCTGTCTGGCCGCTGACCTGGAAGCGAGTCCCCGTGTACCGGTGAGCTCGGAATTGGTGAGCAGCGTCATGTTCTCGAACGGCCACGTTGAGAAGTTCGATGACCGTGCCCCCGAACTTCTGCAGGGTGCCGCCGAGAATCCCAGGGTCCAGCAGATCCGGGGCAAAGTACGCACGGCTTTCCAGGATGGCAAAGCGGTCCCCAAGATGAAGGTGTTCAACGTCCGCGACGCCATCTTCGAGGCCATGTTGCACCGTTTCGCGATCGACCCGACCATGATCGCATTCGGAGAGGAGAATCGAGATTGGGGCGGTGCGTTCGCCGTGTACCGCGGGCTGACGGAGGCCCTGCCCTATCACCGGCTGTTCAATGCCCCCATCTCTGAGGCCGCCATCATAGGCGCGGCCGTTGGTTACGGCATGGAAGGCGGCAGGGTGGTCGCCGAGCTGATGTACGCCGACTTTATGGGCCGTGCCGGCGACGAGCTGTTCAACCAGCTGTCTAAGTGGCAGGCAATGTCCGCCGGGTTGCTGACCATGCCGGTTGTCGTACGGATTTCTGTCGGTGCCAAGTATGGCGCTCAGCACTCGCAGGACTTCTCGGCCATTACTGCCCACATTCCCGGGCTCAAAGTCGTCTACCCGGTGACCCCGTACGATGCAAAGGGAATGATGAACGCCGCACTGGCCGGCACCGATCCGGTCATCTTTTTCGAAAGCCAGAAGCTCTATGACATCGGCGAGATGTTCGAGACTGATGGCGTCCCGGAGGGTTATTACGAAATTGACCTGGCCGAGCCTTCGGTTAAGCGCAAGGGCGAGGACCTGACCATTGTCACCTTCGGCCCCGCTCTGTACACAGCTGTCACGGCGGCCGACGAGCTGGCGGCGCGATTTGACGTGTCCGCTGAGGTCGTGGATCTTCGTTCGGTCAACCCATTGAACTACGACGTGCTCGTGGAGTCCGTCCGCAAAACCGGCAAAGTGTTGCTTGTGTCAGAGGCCGTGGAGCGAGGCAACGTCATGCAAACCGTGGCCTCGAACCTGACCCAGATCTGCTTCGATGACTTGGACGGGCCACCGGTGGTGGTGGGCTCCAGGAACTGGATCACCCCCGCGCCGGAGCTGGAGGCCATGTTCTTCCCACAGGCCGGATGGCTGCTGGACGCCGTTCACGAGCAGATATTGCCACTGCAGGGTTACCAAACTACGACCAACCAAACCACTGGTGAACTCATGAGAAGAGCCAGGCTAGGGGTGTAGGCGAGACTTCCGGTTTGCAAACCCTTTCGGTGTCTCGGGCCGTGGCCCTGTCTGCTCTTCGCCCGCGCCGACTTTGGCGAGAGTTTGTTCGCCTCATCTGAGGCCAGGTAGATGGCAGCGCACAGGGAAAGTGTCTGAGTGCGCGCGAGACGTCGGTCGAGTCGGATCGGACCCGACTTCGGCGGCTCAAACATGAAGGTCCTGGTCAAGAAGTCGCGGTGAGGCGGTTTTTGCCCTACATCGTGTGATCGCGGTGATCAGGTCAGGTGACGCATGAGCGCCAGGTTGAGGTGTCGACGCCGAGGGCGGCGAGGATCTTGGCTGGAAGCGGCTCGGCCGGGTCACGACCTTACGTTGGTTGCCGTCAGTGTCACTTACTGACCGGAACCGGACCGGATCGCTGGGTTAGGAGTCATCGACCGGCGTTGCTTAGGGTCAGGGCGTCATCCTCACAACTGGCCTGGAAGAAAGTTTGACGGCTTGAACTTGGTGGATGGGCAACGGGACTC
>PLKG01000062.1 GCA_003140595.1 Acidimicrobiaceae bacterium
GACGCGCGCACTCGTCTCAGCCAGACCTTGGGAAGGTCACGGTCGTCGCGCTCGAAGAACAACGGCTTCACCTCATCTTTGACCAAGCTGTAGAAAGTTGCCGCGTCACGTGCATCCTTCGCGCCTTCGTCCGGGTCGACGTCGCCATTGATGGCCCAGCCGTTCGAGCCGTCGAAGCCCTCTGCCCACCATCCATCCAGCACGCTGAGGTTCAGACAGCCGTTCAGGGCGGCCTTCATGCCGCTCGTGCCACTCGCCTCGAGCGGGGGACGCGGCAAGTTGAGCCAGATGTCGCAGCCTGCGATCAGGGTGTCGGCGACACTCAGGTCGTAGTCCTCGATGAAGACAGCGCGATTGGCGACACCAGGTGAGTTCTTCAGGGCGAACATGCGCTCAGCTATCGCCTTGGCCGCGTCGTCGAGGGGGTGGGCCTTGCCGGCAAAGACGAACTGCGTCGGTTGATCATGGTTGAGCAGCTCCAAGGCTCTGGCCGCAGGATGTAAGAGCAGGTCCAGCCGTTTGTAGGTCGCCAGCCGGCGAGCGAACCCGACCGTGAGGAACGAAGGGTCGAACGCCTCGGCTCCGCTTCGCACGAGATCGAGTTCCTCACCACGTGCAAGGCGATCGACAACGACCTTGCGGCGTATGAGTGCGACCAGGTCATTTCTTTGTTGGCAGCGCACGGCCCAGAGTTCCTCGTCGGGGATCTCGTCGATGCCCGCCCAGACCGCCGGATCTGACGCGTGTCGTTCCCAACCTCCGCCAAAGTACCGGGTGAGCAGCGCCCGCATCGGCGGGGCCATCCAGGTCGGAAGGTGCACTGCGTTGGTGACGGCGCCGATGGGCACTTGGTCGGGCGCCACTTGTGGGAACATCTCGCGCCACATCTCGCGCGCTACGTACCCGTGCCGAGAGCTCACTGCGTTCGTGGAGCGGGACACGTGGATGGCCAACTGCGTCAGACCGCTGGGCTCGTTTGCACTTGATGGATGCACGCGGCCGAGTTCCAGAAGGACCTCGCGGTCGAAATGGAGTTCGTCGGCCAGCGATCCGAGGACTGGGAGGATCTCCTCGCGGCTGTAGGTCTCATTACCTGCTTGCACAGGAGTGTGGGTCGTGAATACAAAATGGTCGCGAACGCGTTCGAGGGCGTCGCGTAGGTCATCGACGGGACCCTCCGAGGACCTGGCTATTTGCGACGCGACGGCGAGCGTGGCAAGCGCCGCGTGGCCCTCGTTCAGGTGGAAGAGCGCCGGCGTGATCGACATCGCGTCGAGCGCCCGGACCGCGCCAACGCCCAGGAGCGCGTACTGCGCGAGACGGATGGAGCGGTTGCCTTCGTACAGGCGTGCGCTGACCCAGCGCTGCAGTGGGCTGTTCTCTGCTATCTCTGCGTCGAGAAGGTAGAGCGGCACCCGGCCGAGATCGATCCGCCAGACGTGAGCGGTCACGTGACCGTCCCAGATCGGGACCCTGATCGCCAGTGGCGAACCGTTCGGCGTGGTCACGCGTACTGCGGGCAGTGCCTCGGGATCGACCTCGGTCCAATACTCGTGTTGCCAGCCCGCCCGGTCGACGCGTTGATGGAAGTAACCCTTGCGATAGAACAGACCCACGCCCACAAGCGGCAGCGCCTGATCCGACGCCTCCTTCAACAGGTCACCGGCTAGCACGCCGAGCCCGCCCGAGTACACCGGCAACGACCTGTGCACTCCGAACTCGGCACACAGGAAGGCCACCGGCCCGTCTCCGAGGTCAGTTCGGGCCGGGCGAGCAAGATCGTCGTCGAGCACCTCGACGACGTTATTGAGGCGGGCCAGGTACACGTCGTCGGTTGCCGCATCGAGCAGTGAGCGCTCGGGCAAGTCGCGGAGGAAGCGGACAGGATTCTCGTTGCTCAAGTTGAAACGGTGCGTACCGAAATGACGGAACAGCTCGCGGCCACCGGGAGTCCAGGACCAGCGGTAGTTGTAAGCGATCCGGGCCAGCGGGAACAAAGGCTCGGGCAGCCGACGCGCGAGGCGGTCGACGGCTCGAGCCAGGTCATTGGTGCCGTCAAGGCTGGAATCTTGCCCGGGAAGCGCATTCATCAGGTTGTGAACCTAGTGGTTCGCCGACGTTTTCTCACATTCGGCACCGCTGGCCGGCCACGAAACGGATGCCACTTCTGCCAAAGGTCGGAGTGCGTTCAGGGCTGTTGCGGCCTCTTCGGAGACCGAAGCATCACGGAGAACCACGAGCGCGGCGCCTATCGCATCGAGGTCCCGGGACGCCATCGGAGCTGCGCCGGCCACGAGCGCGCCAATCACTATCGCGTCGTCACCCTCGGCTTGGCGTGTACGGAGGCTGGCCGTGAGACACCGGAGGGCGAGCAGAGGACTGCTGTTGGCACTTCCGGTCACTCGGGCAGCACCGACGCGCGCGATGACGTCAGAGCCGGCATCGGCGAGTGTTGTCTCCCGCCACAACTCCTCCCCGGCCAGACGGCTACGGGCCACGGCGCCGACGAACCCGGTGCACTCTGATTGGACCTCAACAATCGTGCGGCGGAGTGTCGGGGCATGTTCTACGAGCACCGTGCCCCTCGTGCGACCGGCGATCGTCTCCAGGTCCTGGGCGGTCACCGTCCAGGCGCCGCGCTGCGTCGACGAGGCGGCCGACCCGCCCGCGACCTCCAAGGCGAAAGCCGCGGCGATCAATCTCGCGTCGAGACGGTGTGGCTCTACAAAGCGGGCCCAGAGATCGCGGCCGGTCAGTGCCGGATCGGTGTTCGATCCCATGGCCTCGAGGCGATCGAGGAACCCGGTGGCGCAGTCGAGGCCGAGAACGCGTTCAGCGGTATCGAGCACGAGGGCCGCATGCCGCAGCGACAACAGAGTCTCGATCCCCGTTGGATCGGCGAAGAACCATCCGCAGCTCGTGAACGCCGAGAGCAGATGGCGTTCCAGCTCCAATAGCTCCAGGATTCGGCTCGTCTCAGCCTCCGAGCAGGGGCACCCGGCCAACCTGGCCACGAACGCCTCGGGTGCCTCTTGGCCCGCCAGCACGACGCCGTAGTCGACGAGAGCTGCCAGGGGATCGCCGAGCAACGGCCGCAGACTGGCCGCGACCGGTTCGGCGAGAAATCCGCGCAACCAGTCGAGCGCCTCGCGAAGCGGCACCCGCCAGGACTGGTTCCATCCTGGCTGTGAGCCCGTCGTGCAGCCGCAGTCGCTGCGCCATCGCTCGACGCCGTGCGCGCAGCTCCACGAGGACGGCGCGACCAACTGGACTTCCCAGGTCGCTGG
The DNA here is from genome assembly GCA_003140595.1 of Acidimicrobiaceae bacterium. GTDB lineage: Bacteria > Actinomycetota > Acidimicrobiia > Acidimicrobiales > Bog-793 > Fen-455. The sequence goes on from PLKG01000062.1 coordinate 3,288, forward strand.
ATGGTTCGTGAGCCATGCGCCCAGGTTCGTGACGTCGACCTTCTCGGCTCGAAGCTCGCGCGCCGCCCAAGCCAGAGCCATCTCACCGAACTCGTGATGATGGCCGTAGGTCTCGCCGTCGGTGACGAGCGCGATCAGCTCGTCGTCGCCTCCGGCTGCCAGGGCGGCGCGAATCGCGCTGACGAAGATCGCCCCGTCGTTCAGCAGGTCCCCGAACGCGAGCTCACGCGACAGCGGTCCGTGTCCGAACACGACGGTCATTGACTCGCCACCTGGCAATGAGACGAAGTAAGCGCGGCTCGGGTCGATCTTCTCCTCGCTCACGTCCAGCCAGGCGCCGCCAGGCGCTCGCACACGGCGCGCCTGCTGAGGCATGAGCACCGTAAAGCCGATGCCGAGACGAGCAAGCGTCGCGAGGGTGTCTAGGTCCACCGCCGTCTCGGGAAGCCACATGCCCTCGGGCGCGAAGCCGAAACGCGCCTTGAAATCCGCGATGCCCCAGGCCACGAGAATCTCGCGGTCCTCCGGCTCTGCGAGCGGCAGAATTGCGTGGATTGCCGGCGACGCGAGTGCCGCGCCGCTCGGTCGGCCGCCTGCCTGGCGCGCCGCGGCACGGATGGTGAAGTCGACGTCTTGTGCGTTGGTCGCGAGCCAGCTGTGAAGGGTCCTCACGACGTCGAAGCTCGCGATCGTGAAATTGTTGCAGGACTCCTCCAGCCGCTTGTCCGAAGCGAGCACCGCGGCAGCCGTATTGGGGCGGTAGCACTCCGCGGTGATCAGTTGGTTCCAGTCGTGGTACGGGAACGCGCTGAACTCGGGCTCGATGACCTCGAGCCAAGGGTCCGCGCGCTCAGGCTGGTAGCAGTGGAGGTGGAAACAAACAGCGTGCGTCATCGCTGACCATTTGCCGGCCGCAGGACCAAGAGTGCGAGCGGCGGCAGCACGAGCAGAACGCTCTGGTCGCGTCCGTGCCAGGGCGTCCCGGTCGTGTCGAACGAATCTGTCACGAGGTAGCCGCTACCGCCGAATTCGGGCGAGTCGCTGTTCGCGAGCACTTCCCACCGGCCAGGGATCGGCATGCCCACGCGGTAGTCGACGCGCGGGACGGGCGTGAAGTTGGCGACAACCACCAGCACACCGTCGCTCCCGTCGCGTCGCTCGTAGCAGAGCACGCTCTGCGCCCGGTCCTCGCAATCGATCCAGGCAAAGCCTCCATCGGCGAGGTCGTCGCGATGCAGAGGCGGCTCGGAGCGGTACAGCTCGTTTAGCCGGCGCACCCACGCGGATATGCCCTGGTGGGCGGGGAAGTCGAGCAGATGCCACTCGAGGCTCGCGTCGTGGTTCCACTCAGATCTCTGTGCGAACTCGCCGCCCATGAACAGCAGTTTCTTACCGGGCTGGGTGAACTGGTAGCCGAAAAGGAGTCGCAGATTGGCGAACTTCTGCCAGTCGTCGCCGGCCATGCGGCCGATCAGTGAGCCCTTTCCGTGCACGACCTCGTCGTGTGACAATGGCAGGACGAAGTGCTCGGTGTTGGCGTAGACCGACCGGAAGGTCAACCTGTCGTGATACCAAGGCCGATGTACTGGGTCATGGGCCAGGTAGTCGAGCGTGTCGTGCATCCAGCCCATGTCCCACTTGTAACCGAAACCGAGCCCACCGCTGTCGACGGGCCGGGACACTCCTGTCCACGCCGTGGACTCCTCCGCGATGGTCATGATGTCCGGGAAGGACGCGTACACCTCGGTGTTGCACTGCTGGAGCAGCTGGACTGCTTCGAGGTTCTCATTGCCTCCGAAGCGGTTGGCGACCCATTCTCCCGGTTGGCGCGAATAGTCGAGGTAGAGCATCGAGGCGACCCCGTCCATGCGCAGGCCGTCGGCGTGGAACCGGTCGAGCCAGAAGCGAGCGCCCGAGATCAAGAAACTGCGCACCTCGTTACGGCCGTAGTTGAAGATCCAGCTCTGCCACTCCGGCTGCACACGCTGTCGGGCATCCGCATGCTCGTACAAATGGGTGCCGTCGAATTGCGCCAACGCGAAGGCATCGGAGGGAAAGTGCGATGGCACCCAATCGAGGATGACGCCGATGCCGGCCTGGTGGAGAGTGTCGACGAACCCTGCAAAGTCGTCCGGTGATCCGTAACGGGCGGTTGGTGCGAAGTAACCGGTGACCTGGTATCCCCATGACCCGTAGAAGGGATGCTCCATCACGGGCATGATCTCGACGTGGGTGAAGCCGTGATGCTGCACGTGGTCGATGAGCCGCGGCGCAAGCTCCGCGTAGGTGAGGAAACGGTCACCCTCCTCGGGCACGCGTCGCCACGAGCCGAGATGGACTTCGTAGGTCGATACGGGCTTGTCGAGGCGGTGCAGGTCTTCGCGCCTGCGCATCCACTCGGCGTCAAGCCAATCGTGCTGCGGCTCGAAGACGATCGAGGCGGTCTTTGGAGGCTCTTCGCAGGCGAATGCGAATGGATCTGCCTTGTCGAACTCGCCGCCGCCGAGTCTCGACAGCAGACGGTACTTGTAGCGCGTCCCGACCGTGGCGCCGGGGACGAAGCCTTCCCAGATTCCCGAGGTGGCATGCGGTGAGAGCGGGTGCCTACTGCCGTTCCAGCCGTTGAAGTCACCGACGACAGCGACGCGCTCGGCGTTCGGCGCCCAGACAGCGAAAAGAACTCCCGAAACACCTCCGAGCGTCATCGGGTGGGAACCGAGCTTCTCGTAGAGGCGGAAGTGGCGTCCCTCGTTGAAGAGGAACACGTCGGCGGAGTCGAACAAGCTGATGCCCAGCACCGTCTCGGCTCCACGGGAAAGGCGGTCGACCGAGCCGGATGGGATCAGCCCACGGTGCTCCCGGAGTGGTGCCAACCCGTCGTGCACCGCGGGATCAGCGACGATCTGTTCCAGGGGAGCCTCCGTGAGTCGCTTCCAGTTCGGGCGTTCAGTGCTTGTCCCCGGCAGGTTGACCGATTCTGGTTGGCCGACCAGGTCGTCGAGCTGCACCAGCACCAGGCCTGCGTCGCTTCGAGCTAGCTCGGCGTGGATCGCGGAAAGCACGGAGCGGGGTGCCCCGCTGCCATCGAAGTTGTCGTCCTCTGTACCGGGCTCGTCATGATCGAGAGTGGCAATCCGCTCACGGAGATGGGCCCGTTCGGCCCGAGCCTGGTCCGCCGACGAAGAGTCCAGCTGTTCGCACTCAAGACGCTCGTCGATGTCGCGTTCGCTCCACCATCCGGCAAATGTGGGCAGATCGTGAGTCGAGAACGAAGCCACCGAACCCGCGGGCGGGGGTTCGAGCACCGGTTCGCCGGCGTCTCGAATGGCGAACTGTGCCACATACGATCTCCGGATCCCTGTTCGCTCCATCCCGTCACGGACCGCGTCGTCGACGGTGCCGAGATCCTCGCCGATGATGTCGGCGTGATGACGCTGTGCCTCGATGGCGACGACGGCCAGTAGCTCGTCGAAGGGCATTTTTACGTAGAGGCCGTCGTGCGGCTCACCTCCGCGAGGGATCCAGAACAGCCTTTGCAGGCCCATTATGTGATCGATCCGCAGCATGCCGGCCACGCTCAGGTGATGCGTAAGCGCGGCGCGCAAATCCTCGTGTCCCTCGGCCCGGAGCGCCTCGGGCCGTGGCGGTGGGAAGCCCCACGACTGGCCCTGAGCGAAGAAACCATCGGGCGGAGATCCGACCGTCATATCGGTCGCGTACATGTCGTGACGGCGCCAGACGTCGTAACCGCAGGGGTGGATGCCCACGGGCAAGTCGAGGGCGAGTACTTGCCCGCGCTGTGACAGGCGCTCTGACATCTCTTCCATCTGCTGGTGCGCGATCCACTGGGCGTAGATGTGATAGCTCTCGTTGAGAGGGTCGACGTCGCTCCAGCCGAGCAGGCCGCCACGAAGTGGCCCGGGCCAGCTGTACCAGTTCATCCCGAAGCGATCGACGGCCGCACGAAAGCGCGCGTACTCCACCAGGTCGGGGCGATCGAACATGAAGTTGCGCAGCGCTGTTTCACGACCGGCGCCCGAACGCCCCACCTCAGTCGCCATCGCGCTGAGGGCCGCACGCTTCGCCGCGGTGACGGCCGCGCCGTCCACGATCGCGCCCTTCACCCACGCGTCGCGACGGTCTGTGGCCTGTGAGCCCGAACCCAGCACTCGTGCTTGGGGAGACCAGGCGTATTCCGGCACGCGCTCCACGTCTATCCAGCGTTCGTGCCAGAACCGGCGGCTCACCGGCAGGTACGGGCTCGCTTCGAACGGCTCAGGCCCGAAGCCGGCGAGCAACGGAAGTGTCGCGACCACGCTTGCCTGTTCCTTGGCGGCAAAGCGCGCGAGCTCGTCGAGGTCGGTCAGGTCGCCAGATCCCCAGCTGCGGGCCGAGTGGAGCGAAAAGAGCGGAACGAAGATCCCGAACGCACGCCAGTCCTTGCCAAAGCGGCCGCGGGCACCGCCTCCCGGTGCGACGATCACCGTCGAGGTGCCGACCCGCCCTCGCACGCGGACGCTGAAGGTGTGATAGCCGCACTGCAGGAGCGACGGGAGCGGTACGGCTCCCCGGTAGATGTCCCGGCCGTCGCTCCGTTCCCTGGCCAAGGACACGAGATCGTCGCGGTGTATGCGCCACCCGAGCCGCTCACCGTCCTCGGATTCGATCGCGCACTCGAGGTCGGTGTCGGCCTCACGCAGAGCGACGAGAACATTGCCGACCGACGCGTCGTCGACGACGGTCACCGGTTCCACGATCCGCTCGACGCGAGCGCTGCGACGGCTCCGAAGCAGCCGGGCTGCATCGGTGGTCCGCCTGATCGGCACACCGAGAGCGTTCAGTACCGCGAGGACGACTTCGGCTTCAGCACACCGACGGACGCCGGTCGCGTCCAGGTACTCGAGCACGATGCCAGAATCAGCGGCGAGGGCCCGCAGCCCGGCGGGGATCTGAGGACTTTGCGCCACGGGTCAGTCCGACCAGGTGATGAGGCCGGGGACGAACGGATCGGCGAGTGCCGGGTGGCACGGCAGCACGCGGGCGACGAGGACCGCGTCGATACCGGCTTCGCGCGGAACCTGCACGCTGTAGTGGACGCGGCGGTCGCGTCGTCCTTCGAATTGGGTGGCTATCGGGTACGGCTCGTGATGAATAGGTGCGACCCAGAGTTGCACGGTGACGTCCTTTGGTTCCAGGGAACCGAGGTCCGCCACGATCTCGGCGTGCACTGTGCCGCCTGGGGCAACGGTGACCGACGGGACGGTGACCCGGATGGCAGGCCACTCGGCGGAAAGCCGTTCGAGTGACGACGCGAGGTCTCGCGTGAGCGCGCTGTCGCGCGCCGCGAGCCGGCGTTCACGGCGGACACAAGGCAGGTAGAAGGACTCGACGTAGTCGCGCACCATGCGGTGCGAGTGCCACGTCGGGGCGAGGGTCGCCATCGACTCGCGAACCGAGGCCAACCAGGCACGAGGCAGGCCCTCGGCGTCGCGGTCGTAGAACGTCGGAATGATCTGGTGCTCCAGAGCGTCGTACAAGGACTCGGCGTCGCTCGCGTCCTGCGCCTCGAGGTCCTCATAGTGCCTGCCGGTCCCGATGCACCAGCCGATAGGTGCCAAGGTGGGGTCCGCATCGTTCCAGACCTCGTCCCACCAGCCGTCCAATGTGCTGAGGTTCAAAGCACCGTTGACTCCCGCCTTCATGCCGCCGATGCCGCACGCCTCGAGCGGCCGCCGAGGAGTGTTCAGCCACAGGTCGACGCCCCGCGAGAGCGCCCGGTCCATCGTCACGTCGAAGTCCTCAATGAAGACGACCCGGTGCTCGAGATGTCGTTGGTGCCGGAACTCGATGACCTGGCGCAACAGTTCCTTTCCGAACTCGTCGCGGGGGTGCGCCTTGCCGCCGAAGATGATCTGGACCGGCCGGTCCGGATCACCGAGGATGCGTGCGAGGCGGTCCGGGTCTCGCAGGAACAGCGTGGGACGTTTGTACGCGACAAAGCGCCCGACGAAACCGATGGTGAGCGCGTCCGCGTCCAAGATTGCATCGGCGGCCGCGAGATGCGTCTTGTCGGCGCCGCGACGGGCGAGCTGCTCGTTGCGGCGGACCCGGGTGAACTCGATGAGCCGGGCGCGCGCCCGGCACCGCGCATCCCACAGCCCTTCGTCCTCGGTCCCCAGCAGCTCCTTCCACGAATCTGGTGATCCCGGAGTCGTCTTCCAGCTCGGGCCGAGCCGGCGGTCGAGAAGCTCCTCGACCTCGGTAGAGATCCATGACTTGAAATGGATGCCGTTGGTGACATGTCCGATCGGAACCTCGCTCAAAGGCAACCTCGGCCAAAGCCCACCCCACTGGTTACGAGTCACCGCCCCGTGCAACCGGCTCACTCCGTTGCGAGCGCCAGACAGCCGGAGGGCGAGCACCGTCGGGCAGAAAGAGTCGGACGGGTCATCGGGCCTGTAGCGGCCCAGTGAGCTCAGCGTCTCGAGGTCGGTCCGGAGCTGCTTTGCGAGCGGGGCGAGGTACCGATTGGCCAGTTCGGCGGGGAAGTAGTCATGCCCGGCAGCGACCGGCGTATGGGTCGTGAACAGCATCCCCGGTGCCGCGGCCACGCGTGCTTCGGCGAAGGAGAACCCGTCGCGGGTCATCACCTGGCGGATGCGCTCCAGCGCGGCAAAAGCGGAGTGGCCCTCATTCAGGTGTGCCATCTCGGGCTCGTGGCCGAGAGCCGAGAGCGCGCGTACGCCACCGACACCGAGCACGAGCTCCTGCTGGATGCGGGTCTCCTCGTCGCCACCGTAGAGCCTGGCTGTTATGCGACGGTCGGTCCGTCGATTCGGCTTGATGTCGGTGTCGAGAAGATACAGCCGGTTCCGTCCGACGGGCACGGTCCATACCTGGGCGACCACGTCACGTCCCGGCAGAGGGACCTTGACCCGCACAGGACGAGCCATGGCGTCGTGCGCTAGCTCGACGGGAAGCCGCTCGAAGTCGAGAACCTCCCATGACTCTTGCTGCAGGCCGTTGTCGTCCAGCCACTGATGCGATGTCTCTCGGTAGAGCAGGCCGACGCCGACCAGTGGAACGCCGAGCGCGCTCGCTGACTTGAGGAATTCACCGGCGACCGCACCGAGGCCGCCCGCGTAAACAGGTAGCGAGTCGGTGAGGGCGAACTCCGCTGCGAAAAAGGCGACCTCAAAACCGCGGTCCTTCTTGTGCGTTTGCGGGAACCAGGTCCTGGTAGGGTTCGCCTCGTAGGCGATTGCGCTGTCGACGACCGCGGTCGCCAGCGCCGCGAGTTCCGGATCGGACGCGAGCCGATCTTCCACCGTCGCCCGTCCCAGGCCGTTCAACAGGCGAAGCGGCCATTCGAGGGCAGACGGCCCGGCGGCGGGGTCGAGGCGCGCGAAAAGCGCACGCGTGCGCGCTTGCCAGGTCCACCGCAGGTTCATTGCAACGCCCAGGAGGTCTTCGAACCCCACGACCTGTCGTCGCGACCTTTTAGGAGCTGACCGACGGACCGTGATCTCACACCTCCTTGGCGTCATGATCGCACGGGAGGACGCCGCATGCTGGCGCATGGCCGATGCCGACCAGGTCGCTTCGCCCTGTGTCGAGTCGCAAGGCGTGGCACGGGTAGCAGGGACCTTCCTGAAGGTGTAGAGAGCCACTCAGTTCGGGCGCGCCATTCTCGAATCCAAAAGGTGAGTCTCCGGTTGGAAGCAAAGGCGAACTGGACTTGTGGTCAGAGCGAAACAACAGCGTGCCGTCTCGACGGCGGACTCGTCATTGGCGCTTGCCGGCGCGGTGGCAGTTCGGCCAAGAGGTCGCCGGTGGCAGCCGCAATGCTCCGGACCGCCTTTTCGAAAGCCACCTCGGTTGCCGCCGACGTGGTCTTCACTCCACTGACCTTGCGCACGTACTGCAGGGCCGCAGACTCGATTTCCTCAACTGTCGCTTCTGGGTCCAGCCCTCGGAGCGTCGTGATGTTCCGGCACATGCCGTCAGGTTAGACATCATGGGCGAGCATCACTGCTTCTCATTCAAATGGCACGAGGCTTGCCCATCGGACCGCAGTGCGACGCGGGGCTGCCTGGTCGCAAGGTCCCACGGGGTTTCGGCCGCCGAGCCACGCCGGCATTGTCGCCAACGCGTTGCATGCCGGTTCGCGCGCGTCGAACCCCTGGCGGTCGCGTCGGGCTCCGCTCGGCGAATTCTAATCTTGCACCC
>PLKG01000020.1:0-706 GCA_003140595.1 Acidimicrobiaceae bacterium
TACTGGACGTCGGTCAATCCCGGCAGTGCGATCGACTTTGTGACAGCGCGGACGGGATGGCGCGTCGACGGTCAGCTCTGGGGTCCGCGCCTCGATGGCAGCCTCGGAAGCGGAGTGGTGGATAACGGCTCTGCGTGGCCCGGCACCTCGATAGAAGAGACGACCGATGGCGGGAAGAGCTGGTCGACGATCTTGCGCATTGCCAGCGGCATCTGGGGGATGGACCTCGTCTCTAGGGATGTGGGCTTCGCTGTCGGGGTGACTTCCCTGCGCATAACGAGCGACGGCGGCAAGCACTGGCGACAGGTTTCCGAGCCGGCTGGCCATCCACTGGTATGGGTCGAGTTCAACACGAGCGAGCTCGGCTACGGGCTCACCACGACGGGGACGCTGGTGCGCTCGGTCGACGGCGGGTCATCGTGGAGCTCCACAGGGATGACCACAACTGCCACCGCCGCGTGCTTCGCCTCGGCTTGGGTCGGCTACGTGGCCGACCGCTCGGGTGACCTCTATGCCACCCACGACGNNTTGGTCCCTGGAGCGACCTGTCGTGCAACGGCACGAACATCTGGCTCGGCCTGCAGCTGATCTGTGCTGCCGCCTGTGCTGCAACCAGCCCGTACCTCGTTACACACAGCGCCGATGGAGGCTCCTCGTGGTCGACAATCGCAAGTGACTGGCCCACAGCCTCACCGACAACCGCACC
>PLKG01000020.1:804-6108 GCA_003140595.1 Acidimicrobiaceae bacterium
CCTCTAGCTGAACCCCTGGTGTGGAAGACGACCGATGGAGGATTGTCCTGGCAGAAGCTGGCCGCGGGCCCGTTGCAACCGCCACCGCCGGCGCTGAGTGACTAGAGATTCGCAGACGAGGACCGACGTGGGTGCGGGCGTCGGAGCGGTCGCGCGCGGCCACTGATTTGCCCAGCGCCCAGGCACAGACGGCGAAAGGTCCTGCCAGCCGTTCAGCTTCCGTGCGTCGAAGGCGGCGTTCTAGGTGGTGCTCGAGCCCAGATGTTGTCGGGCTCGACGACGTCCCTGGCATGATCGACCTCGGCTGCGAGAGCGGCAAGGGCTCGCTGTGCGGATCGTTTGTTGCCGGTGAAGCGCTCGTAGCGATGCTTAACCCGTCCGGACGGGTCGCGACCTACATAGACGCGCAGCTCGTAGACGTCGGGCGCTTTCACAAGCCCTAGGCTTCCCGCCACTCACTTCCTCGGAATTGTTGGGTGGCAGATAGCAGGCCTGAGACAGCCTGAAAAAGAGTGCTCTGAAATGTGGCTTAATCGGTGGGCCCGGTGGGGATCGAACCCACGACCAAGGGATTATGAGTTGACTCCTGTCTGTGCCGAAGCGTCTCGCAGCGTCTGCTGGCGTTCTCGACAAGCCATGTGAACAGGCAGTTCTGCCCCGGATTGGGACGCCCGTAGACCGTGCCGGACGAGTTGGGAAACCCAATGTTGGGTGAAAGTTGGGTGGCGCCATGTCGATTTCCAGCCCTTCGGCTGTCAAATCTGAACCGCCGGAAAGGGCCAAGGCCCGGTGCAGAACGCCCCACCGAAGCGACGACATCTGGTTCGACAGGCAGACCTTCGCTACTGCACCATGCATACCGATGACCATGAGAGTTAGCGGTACACTAACTTTCATGGCCTTTAGTACGCGCTTTGCTGGCCTTTGGGACGAGTTCCTCAGCGAAGGGCAGGTAACGCTCACCCAGGAGCAGATTCGCGACCGCTCAGGGTCTTCGCCGGGGTCGGTGCGAGTTGCCGTCGCCGAGGCTCAGCGACGGCACCTGCTCTTCAGCCCGGTAAGGGGTCTCTACGTCCTCATCCCGCCGCAGTACCGGCACGAGGGCACCGTACCGGCCGATTGGTTCCTCGACGACCTCTGCCGTCACCTCGGCCGGAACTACTACCTTGGCTACCTATCTGCTGCCGCCCGTCACGGCGCTGCACACCAGGCGGCCCAGGTAACCCAGACGGTCGTCGACCGTTGGGTGATCGACAGAACGTCCGAGCCGAGGCTGCGTTTTTATACTGATGCCCAGATGAGGAAATGGCCAGTGGCGATGGCGACTGGTCCCACCGGGACCCTTCGGGTCGCGACACCGGAGACGTGTGCTTTCGACCTCGCCCAGGCCCCGGGTCGAGGGGGCGGCGTCGGCAACGTAGCAACTGTCTTGCGTGAACTCACCCTTGACGCCGACAGACTCGCCGAGCAGACGTCGCAACGGTCGCGGGCGGCTACGCGCCGACTGGGGTTTCTACTCGAGAGCGTCAAGAGCGACATGGAACTGAGCGCGCTCGAAGAGTCCGCCAAGGGAGACCGGAACTGCACGCTGCTTAACCCAAAGGAAGGGGCCCACGGCGCGATTGACCGACGGTGGCAGGTGATAGTGAATGTGGCAGTGGAGCCCGACGAGTGATTCCGCCGCCTGTCCTAACCCAGTGGCGTCGCCAGCATCCTTGGTCGACCGAAGAGCAGGTAGAGCAAGACCTTTTGCTCTCACAGCTGGCAATCCTCCTCGCCAGCCACGACGAGCTTGGCCGTTGCCTCGTGTGGCGCGGCGGCACATGTTTGCACAAGCTTCACCTGATAAGAGCGAGGAGATACTCGGAGGATCTCGACTATGTGCTCGTCGGCCGCGCCGGACCAACCGGCTGGCTTGTTGACGCCATTCGGTCCGCGGTCGTAGCGAGCCCTCTCAAGGAGGTGAGTCGCAACGTCGTGCACGGGAGCGTAAAGATTCTGCTGGAGGGTGAGGCCAATTCTGGCGTTCGGCTGCGGGTCAAGATCGAGATCAACACCGACGAGGTTCCGCCGGCACTTGCGCTAACCCGGATTGCTCACAGCGTCGACACGCGTTGGTGGTCAGGCGAAGCCGAGATACCGACCTTCCAGCCCGGCGAGCTCGTGGGGTCAAAGTTCCGTGCCCTTGCGCAACGACGAAAAGGGCGCGACCTGTGGGACATGTGGCTCGCCCGCCGGGAGCTCCATATCACCGATACCGACCTGGCCGTTGCGGGTTACCACTATCTGAGTGCTTGCGGCGTATCGCCGGCCACGTTTCGTCAGCGCCTTTGGGCGAACGCGGCGGACCAGCAGTTCCGTGAAGATCTTGAACTGCTGGCAGTCGACGGACCGGCTGAGTACGAGGTCCAGCGCGCGGCGACCGAATTGATCCTTTGGAGTGACCAGAATCTGGATCCGCTTTATGATGCCCGACGTTCGGCGACGGCTATCGCTCGCGAACGCGCCAAGTGGGAACGAAACGGATGGGCACCGGGCCACCTCCGGTGTCCTCATCACGACCTCGCAACGGGTGCCGCGATTCGTTGCCCGTACTGGTACCCGCCTCGTGGCAGTTGTCCCGACCATGCTGAAAGCTAAGAGGAGCTGGATCTACGATCAACGACCGCTCGGGTGAACGTCGCCCAGACGACGACCTTACTGAACGGGTCGCGGAGCTTGAGGCGGAGAACCGTCGTTTGCGTGATCTTCTCGGCCTAGGGCGCGAAGACCGTGCCGCGTCTGTAAGTGCTTGGGAGCCGACTCTGTTTCCGGCGGACCGTCCAGCCTTGGGCTCGGGTGTGACGCAACGCTCTTCGTCGCAGCAAAAGGTCGAATTGTTCCGAGCATTATTCCGAGGCCGAGACGACGTCTACGCGCTGCGCTGGGAGAGCGTTCGGACCGGCAAGTCGGGGTGGGGGCCGGCGGTCAGGGGCGGATGGTCGAACAGTCGCAAACCCGACAGGGAGCTGTTGTCCCTGCACGGAGAGGTGACGGCGGACCATCTCTCCGGGACGATCAGTGTCGGTCTCTATCCCCTGATGGGTGACGATTCGTGCTTCTTGTTGGTGTGTGACTTCGATGGCGCGGGATGGACGCTTGACGCTCTTGCCTACCTAGATGCCGCGCGAGCCGCCGGCATTCCCGCTGTGCTTGAGCGGTCTCGATCCGGAGATGGCGGTCACGTCTGGGCCTTCTTCAGTGAGCGGGTACCCGCCAGTTCGGCTCGACGGATCGGCGCGTACCTCCTGCGCGAAGCCATGACGGCTCGCGCGGAGATGGACCTCGTGAGCTACGACCGGCTTTTCCCGGCCCAGGACTTTCTACCGAGGCAGGGCTTCGGCAACCTCATTGCTCTCCCGCTTCAGGGCGAATGTCGCAACAAGGGGACGACCGTATTCCTCGACCCATCGACGCTGGGCCCCTACCCGGACCAATGGGAGTTCTTGGCGTCTGTCGACCGCCTGAGTCGCGAGGCCGCGCTCGCGCTCGCCGAGTCCCTTGGCGATGTGCCAGTAGGCCCGGACGCGCGGACCTACCGCCGTCCCACTCGCGCCCCGGGTTCGCCCCCTCCGCCTGCGTCGATACGGGCGTTGGCTTCCGCGATGCTGGCGGTAAACCGCATCGGGCTGCCACCGTCCTTTCTGGCCGCGTTGAAGCATGTCGCGTCATTGCACAATCCCGACTTCTACGAAAAGGAGAGGAACCGGTTTTGGACCGGCAACACGCCACGGTTCATCCGCTGTTACCGAGAGACGCTCGACCAGCTACTACTCCCGAGGGGCGTTCGTCCTCAAGCGGAAGCGATCGCGACCGAGGCCGGGAGTCGGCTCGAGATCGTCGAGGCATATGACTCGACAGAAGCGGTCGAGTACGAGCCGCTCGCGACTCTTCGTCCGGACCAGCAGACCGCCGTCGATGCACTTGTAGCTCACGAGCTAGGCGTACTTGTTGCGCCACCGGGAGCCGGAAAGACCGTTATCGCATGTGCCCTAATCGCGCTTCACCGTGTGCCCACTTTGGTGATCGTCGATCGCCAGCCCCTCATCGAACAGTGGCGAGACCGCTTGACCACATACCTCGGTCTCGACAAGAAGCGCGTCGGACAAATCGGTCCGAAGCGGAAGGCGAGTGGTGTGGTCGACCTGGCGATGGTTCAAAGTCTTGCCCGCCGAGACGACCTCGCGGAGGTAACGGCCTGCTACGGGCTCGTGGTTGTCGACGAGTGCCACCACGTTCCGGCCGTTACGTTCGAGCGCGCAGTTGGCCAAATGCCTGTGCGCCGATGGCTCGGTCTGACGGCGACACCATATCGACGAGACGGACTTCAAGCCATGATGACGATGCAGTGTGGCCCAATAAGGCACCGGATGCAGGAACCGTCTGGGAGTCAGCTGTTGCAGCGAGAGCTTGTCGTCCATCAGACTGCTCACGCTGAGGGCCCGGGTCTGCACTTTCAAGAGACACTTCGAGGCGTTGTGACAGACGCCAATAGGACGAGGTTGATCTGCGACGACGTTTCGACTTCGGTCAACGAGGGACGAAACAGCCTCGTGCTCACCCGTTGGACCGAGCATCTCGACGCGATCGTGGAGGATCTCGTAACTCGCGGAATTACTGCCCATGTGCTCAAAGGAGGCATGAGCAGGAAGGCAAGACGAGCGGTCGTCGATCGACTCGCTCAGCCTGGGCTGGTCGGCACCGTCCTCGTCGCTACCGCTAGCTTCCTTGGCGAGGGATTCGATTGCCCGGCACTGGACACTGTCTTCCTGGCCTTCCCCGTCAAGTTCAAGGGGAGCATCGTCCAGTACGTCGGTCGGATCCTACGGCCGACACCTGACAAGGCACGCGTTGTCGTGCACGACTACGTCGACGTCGAGGTTCCGGTGCTCGCGCGGATGTATCGCGAGCGTGCCCGCGGATACGTGAGCCTCGGCTTCATTGCACCTAAGAAACCACCGAATCGGTAAGTCGTCGTCCGACTTGGAGTGGCGCCAGGAGGAAGATCGAGAAGAAGAGTCTCCAGTGAAGTCCAGCGGGATTCTCTCAACTCGGACTCTCGTATCTGTTCACACCAGGATCTGTCTCCGGGACTCGTCGGGATTCTCCGGGATTGTTCTCTGGGGATTTTGGGGGTCTTTGGGAGTTTGTTGGGTGAATGTTGGGTTGGAGGTGTGGCGGATCCGGTCCAATAATTAGGCTCTGACCTGCGGCTTAATCGGTGGGCCCGGTGGGGATCGAACCCACGACCAAGGGATTATGAGT
>PLKG01000068.1 GCA_003140595.1 Acidimicrobiaceae bacterium
GGCTTCGCCCGCGTCGGCGCGGGCTGTCCTCGTTCCCCTGCTTTTCCATGACACTCCTCCTAATCGGAGTGTCCGGCTCAGTGGGGGATGCTCAGCTCTCTCCCGCGATCGACCTTGTCCCGGCGCACACACCGAGAGACTGTGGCCTCACAAAGCTCGACGCCCTCTGTGTCAACCTCCAGTGAGAAGGTTCGCGTAGACGAATCAATGAGCTGAGAGGGCGGAGAAGGAGCTTCTCCGATGACACCGACAATCGACCACGCTGTGATGGCGCGCCAGGATTCTGGTGCGATGACCGACTTGACTCCACCCGATCCCGAGATCCGCGACCGCTCGTCTTGAGCGGGACCCGTTTCTCGCCCAAGTACAAGACGAAGATCCTCGCCGAGTACGAGGCTCTCGACCGGTCCGAACGGGGTGTCCTGTTGTGCCGCGAGGGTCTCGAAGGCATCGCCTCCGAGCTGTTTGCCAACAAGCTTGACCCGAACGCCGAGCGAGCGAATCCCGCCTCATGGCACGGACACCGCAGATGATGTGCCGCCTGCTAGCCGCCAAAGCGCCCGAAACCTGGTGCACCTCGGGTCGGAGGCCGGATCGCCTTCGCCCGACGGCGAGTCACCGTCACCTTGGACCGGCCGAGCTCCCGCCGGGTGGCAAGCACGCTCGGCCAACTCCTCAAACTTCAGCACCTCGTAACCGTCTATTTCCGGAGGTCTGAACCTGCTGTTGCAGAAGTCACGCAGCGGTCGTGTAGGCCGTCGCGCTGACAGACATGGAGTAAGGCTGATTGTCACCGACATCCAAGATATTCGGAGTGGTGCCTCCTGGGGCGAGACTGACGTTGCTGATTGTCATCAGTCGTGTCATCAAGTAGAAGTTCTTCAAGAACGCGAAGATGTTCTTGTGGCTTCCTGTGACCGAGAAAGCGACACTGATAACTGAGAGGCCAGCTGTGCCGCTCGGGGACGGGAAGTTGGCCGGGGTGACCGACAGTAGATCGCAGCCCGTCTTGTTCGCAAGGGTGTTGAGCGAATCGACAATGCCCGGCGGGTCCTCGGTTGGCGGGATGGCTGCTGTCACCATCTTTAGATAGGGGAGCTCGTGCCTCACGAGCTTCGCCTCTGCCTTGAGCTGTATGAGCTCCATACTCAAACTGGTCACAGTTGTATTGTCCTGGGCGATCTGCTGTTGAACCGTTGAGAGCTTGTTCGCCTCGGGTGTCATCCATGCGAACCACCAGATGAGGAGCAGGACGATTACGATGGCCGTTACTATGAGCACAACCTTCGACTTCAGCAAGCCGATATTGACACCTTGCAGGCGGTTCATGCTGGCACCTTGAATTCGTTGGCTCGAGGAGACGTGACCTCAGCCGTGACTCCCACTGTGGAGGTGAAAGTCACGTGCTTTGTAGCAACCTGTGTTATCCCACTGAAGGCATTGACCGTCAGCTTGCCCGAGCCATTGACCGAGTAGTACCAGCTGCGGAAGTAGGTGTACCCGGTCGGAGATGTGAGCGAGATGTTGACTGTCGCCGTTTGGATCTCGGACGGTGTGAGCGCTGGCGCACCAGCCGTCGGAACTGATGGTGGGACTGTACTGGCGGTNNTCGTTGGTCACTATGGGAGTGCTGATTGTCTGAAGGCTGAGGATGAGGGCGCGTTCCTGCTCGACCTTGTCGTATCTCGGGATCTGTATCCTGAGACTCGTGATCTGTACCTGGAGGCTTGCTACCTGATTCTCGGCATTGTGTACCTTGAGATAGCGGAGCACACCTAGACCGGCCATCGCGAGAACGATGATGATGCCGACGATGACGCACGCGCGCTCCAGTCGCTTGCGCTTGCGCCCCAGTACCACTTCGGGCGGCAGAAGATCGAGCTCCTTGACATCTTTTGAGCCCGGCAGCGCGAGGCCGACGACCACCGCGACAGCCGCGTCGAGCCGGTCGATCTCCTGAGCGGGCAGGTGGAGCCGCGAACAGTCGACACGACTCAGCGCGCTCCCCTGCACCACAGGTAGTCGAAGTTGCTGTTGCAACAGCTCGACGAAGCCGGTAAGACGGGATCCTCCACCGGTGACCACAACGCGACGAACAGGGCTGCGTCCAGTCAAAGTGGCGTAGTAGTCGATCGAGCTTCGGAGCTCGCCGATCAGCGACATAGATGCCTCTCGCGCCGCACCGAGGGCGGCACGAGAGTAGGGAGCAGCTTCGTCCAGATTCAGCTTTATCGCTTCGGCATCCGCGACCGGTAGGCCAAGTGCTCCGGCGATCGCCTGGGTGACCAGGTCGCCGCCTTCTGCAATCGTCCGAACGAAATGGGGAACCCCGTTCTCATGAACGGCCACCTTGGTGAGTCCGGCACCGACCGCGACGATCGCCTCAGGGCCATCGATCGCGGTCTCCGGATCGAAGAGCGCCCGGATCATTGCCGAAGACGTAGGTTCGATGCTCACCGGTGTGAGTCCGGCTGCAGTCACGATCTGGATGAGGGGATCGACGAGGTCACGGTGCGCCGCCGCGACAAGGACCCGACGAACAGGCAGCCCGTTCGGGCCGACGGACTCCTCCAGGGCTCGTGCCGAGATGAGAGCCTTGTCTATGGCGAACGGGATGACGTCAAGGGCCTGCAGGCGCACCGCGGCGTCGATCTCCGAATCAGGCACGAGCGGCATCTCGACTTCGCGCGTGATCGCGCGAAGTCCGGCGATCCCGAGATGCACCTCTCCCGGCGAGAAGCCGCCTTCTTTGACGCACCGCTCAACTGCAACGCGCACGGCCACAACATCGAGGATCACACCATCAATGACTGCTCGTGGGGGAAGGGCGACCTGACCAAGACGCAGGAGCTCAGGTCGTCCACGTCCCGCAGTAGTCACTTCGGCCATGCGGACCGCGCTACTGCTGATTTGGACACTCACGCGTCGCGTAACCATCAAAGAGCTCCTGACACTGAGAATGAAACTACAGTGCTGCGGACTTCCCGAGACATGTTAGCCGTTGACTTACAGGCGGACAGGTATTCGAAGCTCCCGTTGGACAAGCGAAGGCTGTCGGGCGAAGGCGCAACATTCATGCGGACTTTCATATCGGCTTTCTTAGGGCGTTACTTGAGCTTGCCGGACACAGGCGCCCGATGAAGCACCCTTCGGATCGCGAGCTCCATTCAGGACCGTAGACGCTAACCCGATGGTTGCTGTAGGAGCTTGACGTAGTCGAACATCGGTAGGTACAGGCTCACAACAATGCATCCGATGCATGCGCCCATGAAGATGATGATCAAAGGCTCGAGGATCGAGGTCAGGCTGTCGACGGTCGCACTCACCTCGTTGTCGTAGAAGGTCGCGACCTTGTCGAGCATGTCGTCGAGCGCACCCGACTCCTCGCCCGTCTCGATCATCTGGGTCACCATGATCGGCATGACCGGGTACTTGGCGAGGACCGTTGACAGGGTCTTGCCCTCGCGGACGCCCTCTTGTGCACCGATGAGGGCATCGGCCACGATCTGGTTGCCCGCGTTGGCGGCGACGATGTCGAGCGCTTCTATGACCGGCACGCCGGCCGACAGCAGAGACGAGAAAGTCGTGCAGAACCGGGCAAGTGCGACCTTGTGAGAAAGGGCACCGAAGATGGGCGGACGGAGCTTGAACGCGTCCCACTTTCTTCTGCCACCTGGTGTCGCGATCCACCGGCGCATACCGACCACGATCGCGACGATGACCGCTATGACAACGACCAGCCAGACGCTCGCGACGATGTTGGATATCCCGATGACGATCCGGGTCGGTAGTGGGAGGGTACCGTTCAGGCTCGTGAACAAGTGTTTGAAGATCGGGACGATGAAGATCATCATCGCCGTGATGATCACGATGACAGCGCACATCACTATGGACGGGTACGCCATGGCCGAGCGGACCTTCTGACGGAGCTCGACCTGTTTCTCTAGTGTGACCGAGAGCTTGAGGAGCACCAGGTCCAACTGGCCTCCGACCTCCCCGGCCCTGACCATCGCTATGTAAAGCGGCGGGAAGATCTTGGGGAGCTTCTCGAGGGAGGATGACAAGGACGAGCCCTGCTCGACATCCTGACGCACCTGCAGCATGGCCTCGCGAAGCGGCTTGGACTCGATCTGGTCGGCGAGCACGCCGAGCGCCCGCACCAGGGTAAGCCCGGCGGAGACCATTGTCGCCAGCTGGCGGCTCATGAGCGCTACATCCTTGAGCGCGACGCGGTCGGTAATGCCTGGGATGTGGATCTCACGGTTCAGGTTGATCGCAACGGGCTTTATCTCGACAGGCGCGTAACCCATGTCTCTCAGGCGAGCAGCGACGAGGGGGATGCTGTCTGCCTCGAGCTGGCCCTTCACCAGCCTGCCGTCGGCGTCGCGGACCTTGTAGTCGAAGGTCGTCGTTGGCATTCTTCAGTCCTCCAGACGGGGGGCGACCGTGGTCATCGCTGTCCCAGGTAGTCGCGCAACTCGCTCGGATCGTGGCAGCGATCGAAGGCCATTGCTTCTGTGATCGAGCCGGCCTGGACCGCCCTGGCGAGAGCTTGGTCCATAGTCTGCATTCCCGCCGCCGCTCCTGTCTGGATGAGGGAGTAGATCTGGTGCGTCTTGCGGCTCCTGATCAGGTTGCGGATCGCGGGGTTGCAGAGCATGACCTCCGCGACCGGCGTGCGTCCGTAGCCGCTGGCACTGAGCACCAGCTGTTGGGTGACTACTGCCTCCAGGGAGCCGGCGAGCTGGATCCGGATCTGGTCCTGCTGACTGCTCGGGAAGACGTCGATGATCCGGTCGATCGTCTGGGGGGTGTCCTGTGTGTGCAAGGTCGAGAAGACGAGGTGTCCGGTCTCTGCGGCGGTGAGCGCCGTGGCGATGGTCTCGGGGTCGCGCATCTCACCGATGAGGATCACATCAGGGTCTTGGCGCAGCACGTGGCGGAGCGCCTCGGCGAACGACTTGGTGTCGGAACCAACCTCGCGCTGGTTGACGATCGACCTGTTGTGGGTGTGCAGGAACTCGATCGGGTCCTCGATGGTCACTATGTGAACCGGCTTGCTCAGGTTGATGATGTTGACCAGTGAGGCGAGCGTGGTCGACTTGCCCGATCCTGTCGGGCCGGTCACGAGCACAAGGCCGCGGCGCAGCTCGGCCAGCGAGGGAATGATTGGAGGAAGGCCGAGGGTGTCGAACGGCGGGATCTCGTGCGGGATCGCTCGCATCACCGTCCCGATCGAGCCTCGTTGCTGGAAGAGATTGACCCGGAATCGCCCGACACCCATGATCGTGTGGGAGGTGTCGAGCTCCTTCTCCGCTTCGAACCGCTCGCGCAGGTTCTGGGTCAGGATTCGGTACACCATCTCGCGGATCTGCTCGTTGTCGACACGAGCGAGACCTTCGATTGGACGCAGTGAGCCGTCGATACGGATCGCGGGAGGCAGCTGGTTTGCCAGGTGGAGGTCCGACGCGCCGTTGCGTACGGCGTAGGTCAGCAGTTCATCGATGTCCAAGCTGCCGTCTGGGTTGAGCGTCGGCGTGAAGGGCTCGATGTCCGGCATGCCACCCGAAGCCGCCGGCAACGTCGCGCGTCTGACATCTGTTCCGTAGTCGGTCTGCCAGTCGCTCGCGTCGTAGCGTGGCTCGGGCGAACCGTTGGAGGACGGTCCGTATGGGATCTGGGTCCCGGCCATGGCGGGCTCGGGCACCGGTGCCGGCGTGTTCATCATCGAGGCGCTCTTTTGTGCCGCCCCGAGTCCGGCGGTTGCAGGCGTCGACGCGGCCGCGGTCACCTTCTCGTCAGTGGACAATCGGGGGTAAACGGCGTTCATGAGATGCTCTATGGCGACAGGGTCGGCCAGGACGCAGCCGGCGACCTCGACGCCGAGGAACGCCGAGATCTCACGCTGTTGGGCGACGTCGATCGGCTCGGCGCAGGCAAGGGTCAGGCGTTCGCCATCGAGCTTGTACCCGATCGCCGACATCTCCCGGGCGAACAGCTCCGGCACCAACCGGAATGCCTCGCCCATGGGTCGCTTCTCCGAGATGTCGACCGTCGCGATTCCGGAGATCCGAGCGAGTTCGGCCAGCGATATTGCAGGCTCCACGAGCCCTCGGTCGGCGAGCACCGCCGCGACGGGTCGGTTACTGGACGCCGCCTCTGAAAGCATGGCGGCAGCGGTGTCACCGGGGATACGGCCGGTGCCGACGAGCGCCTCGGCGAGCCGCTCGGACCATTCTGTTGGGGACCGGCGGTCGGCNNCGCAGTCCGTCGTGACGCAATGGAACCATCCCCTGTTCGAGGGCTAAATGTTGGATGTCGTCGTTTGAGCTGTGGGCGATGATCGCACGTTCGATCTCTTCTTCAACTAGGAGGAGCTCCTGAAGAGCGATGCGGCCGCGGTAGCCGGTACGGCTGCAGGCTTGGCAGCCGGCTGCTCTGCGGAATCGCACCTTCCCGTTCGGCGGTTCGTCCAGTTCGGTGAAGCCGATCAGGTCGAGGTCCTCGACTGACGGAGAGTATTCCTCCAGGCAGTTCTCGCACAGCTGGCGGGCGAGTCGCTGGGCGAGGACGCAGTCAAGGGCGGAGCCCACGAGGAAGGGCTCTACACCCATCTCGACGAGTCGCATCGGCGTGCCGGCGGCGTCGTTGGTGTGCAGGCTCGAGAGCACGAGGTGGCCCGTCAACGCTGCTTCGATCGCGATGACCGCCGTCTCACGGTCGCGGATCTCTCCTACGAGCACGACATCGGGGTCGGAGCGCAGAATTGAGCGCAGAGCATTCGCGAAGTTGAGACCTGCCTTGGGATTCACCTGTACTTGGCTGACACCGCGGAGCTGGTACTCGACGGGGTCCTCGACCGTGATGAGGTTGCGTTCGGGCGAGTTGAGCGCGTTCATCGTCGCGTACAGCGTCGTGGACTTCCCCGAGCCGGTCGGGCCCGTCACGAGAATTGTCCCGTAAGCCTTTCGGTAGGCGAGTCCGTAGCGTTTCTCGACCGTCGGCAGGAAGCCGAGCTCGGAGAGGTTCAGGGTCGCGCTCGACTTGTCGAGTACTCGAAGGACAATCTTCTCACCGTGCACCGTCGGGAGCGTCGCCACTCGCAGGTCGATCTCGCGCCGGCCGGCCGTGAGGGTAATGCGACCGTCCTGGGGGACACGATGCTCGGCGATGTCGAGGCTGGCCATGACCTTGAGGCGTGTCGTCACGCCTCCTTGGATCGCCTTCGGTGACCTGGTGACCTCATGGAGGACACCGTCGATGCGGAAGCGAATACGGAGGTCGTCGGCGCTTGGTTCTATGTGGATGTCCGAAGCGCGCTCTTGAAGCGCCTGGCGGAGGATGAGGTTGACGTACTTGACGATCGGAGCGTCCTCGACCACAGAGTGGAGGTCTGTGATCTCGGTGATTCTGGTCTCGTCTCCGGCCGAGGTCTGGGACGCAGCGGTCTGGGCGGCGAGGGTCGTCTCTCGGTCGTGCCTGTAGACGCGTGACAGGTACTCGGTTATCTGGCCCTGGCTGCAGACCACGATATGAATGTCGTTGCCGAGCAGGCTGCGCAGGTCGTCAACGGCGAACACGTCGGAGGGATTCGCCATCCCGATCACGGGCGTGTCACCGCGGTAGGAGAGCGCGAGCACCCGGTGGCGACGGGCGAGCGCCTCGGGAATCAGCTTTGTAGCCTCGGGGTCGAGGGGTTGGTCGTTGAGATCGACGAACTCCATGCCGGCTTCGGCAGCCGACGCACGAATCAGGTCTTCCTCTGTGACAAGGCCCAGCTCGCTCAGGATCTCGCCGAGGGACCTCCCCGTTGCCGCACTCTCGCGTAGCGCAGCTTCCATTTCCTCGCGGGTGACCTGCCCGGAGCTCAGGAGCAGTTCGACGAGGTCAGGCGCTGCCTGCTTCGGGGTGTTCGAGCCCGACTTGCGCGAGCTACCGCCGCTGGCGGCACTGTCGGCGAACTGGGCCGAAGCCAGGAGAGCATCCACGGCTTCGGTGCCCGCTTTGGTCGTCTCGCCCGCGGAGGGGTGCGGTGCGGGCGGAACCTCCAGTATCTCCACTTCCGACTCGACTTCCGGAGCCAGAGTCGGAGGCGATGTCGCCGTCNNTCCGGCGACGCGGCCACAGGCGGCGCCTCCGCAACCACAGACGGCGATCCCGATGGAGTCGTCATGGCAGTTTCGGACGCAGTGTGGCTCTGGCGAGCGTGAGCGGTACCCGACGCCTCCGCCCGGGCGTACATACGCTCGATGTAGGCGTCGATCTGTGATTCGCAGGCGACGACCGCGTGGATGTCCCTCCCGACGATGGTTCTGAGGTCGTCCATCGTCATGAGGTTGTCCGGTCGCGCCACTGCTACGACAGGCGTGCCGTACTTCCATCCGATCGCAAGGGCGTGCTGACGCCGAGAGGTCTGTTCGGGCAGCAAAGACGTCGCCGCTGCATTGAGCGGGTAGCGGTCGAGGTCCACATACTCGAGACCGACCTCTTTCGACAGGGCACGCGCCTCTGAAACCTCTGCCTTGGAGGGTGACACCTGCCGTCGCCCGGCAGTTGGCGTGGTCTGCTCTGTGGTACTCATCCCTTAATACCATCGGGCGCGCGAGGCGATTTCTTTATTCGTTCATTCCGACTTCTGATCGGCATGCGCGTCCCTCCCTCCCGGCGAGCCCCACGCGTAGGCGCGCTAAGCGGTTGTCACCGCGCTCTACGCGTTCATACTAGCTTCAATGGGGTGCGTGCGGCACTAGCCCGGGACGAGCCCTACAGGAGCCACGACCTGCGGGTGCGGGCCGTACCGGCGGTCGCGTGGACCAGTTGTGAGGAGCAGATCATCGAGCCCCGATGCAAGTGACCTTGGAGGCAGTGACCGGCGTTTTCGGTCTGCTGATCGGCTCGTTCGTCGGCGTCGTCGTCGACCGGGTCCCCCGCAAGGAGTCGATCGTGTCGCCTCCGTCGCATTGTGTCGCTTGCGAGGCTCCCATTCGGCCTTACGACAACATCCCGGTCATCTCCTACGTCGCGCTCCGGGGCCGCTGCCGGGCATGCCACACGCGCATCCCGCCTCGGGACGCGCTGTTGGAGCTCGGGACCGGGATCCTGTTCGTGCTGCTTGCCTGGCGGTTGGGCTCGGCGTGGGCCCTGCCCGCGTACTGCGTCTTCGCCGCTACGGCTGTCGCGATCTCTGCGATCGACATCGAGCACATGCGCATCCCTTCCGCAGTCGTCTACGCGACCGCCGCCCTCGGCGCGCCGTTGCTCGTCCTCGCATCGGCCGGCACGCACGACTGGTCCGCGTTGGAGAGCGCGGCCATTGGCGGTGCCGGCGCGTTCGCGACCTTCTTCGCTCTCTTTTACGCCGTGCCCAAGGGCATCGGTTTCGGCGACGTGCGCTTCGCCGGTCTGTGCGGAGGGTTCCTCGGCTGGCTGGGCTACCGCGAGGTGGTCGCCGGTTTCCTGATCAGCTTCGTCGTGGCGGGCGTGCCCGCCGCCTTGCTGCTCGCGATGCACAAGGTGAAGCGCCAGACCAAGATCCCCTTCGGCCCGTTTCTCGCCGCCGGTACGGTGATCGCCGTGCTCTTCGGGGCGCCGATCATCCACGCTTGGTCGAACCTCTGACGCCTTGGGCGCGTTACCTGCCGGCAGCTGAACCGATCAGGCCTCGCTTTTGCAGTGCGACGCGCAAGTCGTGAGGGTTCGAGGCCGCCTCGGTCGCGGCACGCAGGTCGATCGTGCCCTGTTCGAGCAGGGCCACGAGTGCCTGGTCGAAGGTCTGCATCCCGTAGTACTCGCCCTCGCGGATGATCGAGGTGATGTCGCCACCTTGACCTGGCTCGATGATGCACTGCTGGATACGCCCGTTGATGATCATGACCTCCATGGCGGGCACCCTGCCTGAGCCGTCGGCAGTCGGGATCAGGCGCTGGCACAGGGTGCCCTTCAGCGCCCCGGCGAGACTGAGGCGCGCTTGGCGCTGCTGAGCAGCCGGGAAGAAGTCCACGATCCGGTTGATGGTCTCCACGCAGTCGATGGTGTGCAGCGTGGCGAACACGAGGTGACCGGTCTCGGCCGCGCTCAAGGCGGTCTCGACGGTCTCGGTGTCGCGCATCTCGCCAACGAGAATCACGTCTGGATCTTCCCGAAGCGCGGCGCGAAGCGCTACGAGGAAGCTCGCTGTGTCGAAACCCACCTCTCGCTGGCTGACCGCGGACAGCTCGTCCTGATGCAGAACCTCGATCGGGTCCTCAATCGTGACGATGTGGCACTCACGGGTCCGGTTGATGTGGTCGACCATGGCCGCGAGGGTCGTGGTCTTGCCGCACCCGGTCGGTCCGGTCACGAGGATGAGGCCGCGCTGCTCGCTCGCGAGGCGCCGCACGGACTCGGGCAGGTTCAGCTCACCGAAGGAGCGGGCATGGGACCGGACGAGCCGGAAGACCATCCCAATCGTGCTGCGTTGCCGGTAGCCGTTGACCCGGAAGCGACCAAGGTTCGGGATTGAATACGCGAAGTCGGCTTCGTTCGTCTCGTCGAAGTGCTTCCACGTCCGCTCCTGCATGACTTCCTTGGCGATCTTCACCATGTCCTCGGGCTTGATCACCGGTACATCGGTGACGCGGGTGAGCTCGCCGTTGATCCGCATCCGCGGTGGGGATCCCGCCTTCATGTGGAGATCGGAACCTTCCGCCGCAGATAGGCGGTGTAGCAATGAATCGAGATCAGACCGCTCCATACGAACAGCGTCGCGCAACTCACGCAAAGTGGCAATCCACGTATGAGGAACGGTCCGGCAGCCCCTCCAGTACCGCGACCGGCGCGCTATGGTGCGATAGGGCTAATGACAGGGTTGTAGTTCGTCCACAGGCTGTGGACCGAGCCTGTGGACAGGGAGTGGGTAGGTAGTGGTCGAGGCGTCCGGGGGATCAGCACACGACGGCGCACCGTTCGTCCACCTGCACACCCACACCGAGTACTCGATGCTCGACGGGGCGGCGCGGATCGGAGATCTGGTCGCCGCAGCGGTGGCCGATGGCCAGCCGGCTCTCGCGATCACCGATCACGGCAACATGTACGGCGTCCTCGACTTCTACAAGGAGTGCCGGGCGCGCGGCCTCACGCCCATCATCGGCACCGAGGCCTACATGGCAGCGCGGTCGCGCCACGAGCGCCCGGTACGGCGGGGCCGCATCGACGACACGGGCGGCGAAGGCGAGAGAGGCGAGAAGCTCTACTACCACTTGACCGTCCTTGCCGAGACGACTCAGGGCTACCGCAACCTCATAAAGCTCTCTTCGGCCGCTTACCTTGAGGGCTACTATTACAAGCCCCGCGTCGACTGGGAGCTGCTGGAGCGCTATCACGACGGTCTCATCGCGACGACCGGCTGTCTTGGCGGCGTGGTGGCCCAGTCCCTCCTCGCCGACGACTTCGACGCCGCGACGGCCCTCGCCGGACGGCTCCAGGACANNGTTGCTCATGACGCCCTGTTGTGCGTGCAGACAGGTGCCACGATCCACGACCCGAAGCGCTTCAAGTTCGAAGGCCAGGAGCACTATCTGAAGAGCGCGGCGGAGATGAGGCACCTTTTTGCTGAGGTGCCGGCTGCATGTGACAACACCTTGTGGATAGCCGAGAGGGCGAATGTCGAGCTCGAGCTGGGCAAGCCGGCCCTGCCACAATTCCCGATCCCCGAGGCTTTCCGACGTGACACCTACGAGCAGTCGGCGGCCGGCTACCTGACGCATCTGACCTATGAGGGTGCCGCGGCGCGCTATGGCCCTCAGATCCCTCCCGAAGTCGCCGAGCGGCTCGACTTCGAGTTGCGCGTGATCTCCGAGATGGGCTTCGCTGCCTACTTCCTCGTCGTCTGGGACATCATCCGCTACGCGCGCGACTCCGGCATCCGTGTCGGTCCCGGTCGTGGGTCCGCGGCGGGATGCTGCGTCGCGTACTGCCTGCGTATCGTCGATCTCGACCCCATCCGCTACGACCTGCTCTTCGAACGTTTCTTGAATCCGGGCCGAAAGCAGATGCCCGACATCGACATGGACTTCGACGAGCGCCGCCGAGGCGAGATGATCCGGTACGTCGCCGAGCGTTATGGCGCGGACCACGTGGCCCAGATCGTCACCTTCTCCACGATCAAGGCCCGCGCCGCGGTGCGCGACGGGGCCCGGGTGCTGGGCTTTCCCTTCGCCCTCGGGGACAAGATCGCGAAGGCGATGCCGCCTCTGGTCATGGGTCGCGACACGCCGCTGCGGGCCTGTCTCGAGCGCGTGGAGGGTCACGAGGACGGCTACGTGGCCGCAGCCGAGCTCCGCGAGATGTACGGGCAGGACCCGGACGCGAAGCTCGTGATCGACGTCGCCAAGGGCCTCGAGGGCCTCCGCCGCCAAGACGGCATACATGCTGCAGCGGTCGTCATCACCCATGAGCCGCTGACCGAGTACCTGCCCGTCCAGCGCAAGCCGGAGCCCGGCGCCGATCCGGCCGATGCCCCCATTGTCACGCAGTACGAGATGCACGGAGTCGAGGACCTCGGCCTGTTGAAGATGGACTTTCTCGGTCTGCGGAACCTTTCGGTCATCGAGATGGCCCTCGACCTCATCGAACAGACCACCGGGTCCCGCCCCGACATCGACTCGGTGCCTCTCGACGACGAGCCGACCTTCGAGATGCTGCGGCGCGGTGACTCCATCGGTGTGTTCCAGCTCGAGGGCACCGCCATGCGCTCGACGCTGCGCTCGTTGGCACCGACGAGCTTCGANNAACGGCCGCAAGCCCGTCACCTACCTGCACCCGGATGTGGAGGCGATCCTCGGGGACACCTACGGCTTGATGCTCTACCAGGAGTCGGTGATGCGGGTCGCGCAGCGCTTCTCCGGCTACACGCTCGAGGAAGCCGACAATCTGCGCAAGGCATGTGGCAAGAAGAACCGTGAGCTCATCGCCGCGGAGCGGAAGAAGTTCATCGCCGGTTGTGCCACGCAGGGTTACGGCGAGGCACTGGGCAAGCAGTTGTTCGACATCATCGAGCCGTTCGCCGACTACGCCTTCAACAAGTCCCATTCCTACGGGTACGGCCTGGTCGCCTACCAGACGGCGTGGTTGAAGGCGAACCATCCCGTCGAGTACCTGGCGGCGTTGCTGTCATCGGTGAAGGGCGACAAGGACAAGACCGCCATCTACCTTTCCGAGTGCCGAACGCTCGGGATCGAGGTGCGGGTGCCGGACGTGAACGCGTCGTCGTCGAACTTCACCACGATCCGGGGAACCGCACAAGCTGCGGTCTCCTCCGGGCACGACGTGATCGTCTTCGGGCTCTCGGCGGTCCGCAACGTCGGGGAGGCCATCGTCGAGCACATCGTCGCCGCCCGCGAGCTCGGAGGCCCGTTCGTCGACTTCTACGACTTCTGTCGCCGCGTCGACTCGAGCGCGCTCAACAAGCGGGCCGTCGAGTCGCTCGCGAAGGCGGGCGCCTTCGACTCGCTCGGCCACCCGCGAAAGGGGCTGTGTCTCGCCTTCGAGGCGATCATCGAGCGGGCACTGGTGCGCAGGCGCGAGCAAGAGCAGGGAATAGCGACGCTCTTCTCGCTCTTCGAACAGGAGGCCGATGACGCGGCGGCCGGAGGTGCCTCACCGGCAAGTTTCGACGGCACCTGGGTGGCCATCCCCAACCTGGAGTTCGACAAGGCCGAGCGCCTGGCATTCGAGAAGGAGATGCTCGGCCTGTATGTGAGCGACCATCCCCTCATGGGCCTCGAGAAAGCCTTGCGCGATGTCACCGACGTCACGATCCGCGACCTGCTCGACTCGGCGGCCGGTCCCGACGCCGCGGGGGAAACGGCAGCGGCTACAGGCCCGGGAGGTTGGACCGAGAACGTCACGGTCACGACCGGAGGCGTCGTCACCGCCCTCGTCCGGCGTTACACCCGGCGAGGCGAGCTGATGGCGACCTTCGTGCTCGAGGACCTCGAAGCGGCCATCGAGGTGATGGTGTTCCCCAAGACGATGCTCGAATACGGCGGCCTCCTGGAACAGGACGCGATCGTCGCGGTCCGGGGCCGGCTGGACCTGCGCGAGGACCAGCCGAAGTTCATCTGCAGGGACCTGCGACGTCTCGCGCTCACCACGCCCGGTAGCGATCCGCCTGTCGAGGTAGTGCTGCCGCTCAACCGGCTGACCGACTCGCTCGTACGCCAGATCCGCGATCTCGTCAGCGAGCACCCCGGCAACTGCGCAGTTCACCTGCGTGTCGGGGAGAAGGTGCTGAGGCTCCCGCCGCAGTTCAACGTCAACCCACGGGGTGGGCTCGTGGGTGCCCTGAAGGAGCTCCTGGGCACGTCTGCCGTCGCGCGGTGAGTGGCCGGTAGAACACCACCTGGCAGG
>PLKG01000059.1:0-126 GCA_003140595.1 Acidimicrobiaceae bacterium
CGTGTGCGCAACATCGCCGCTCGCAGACTCGATCCCGAATGCGTTGCCGAAGTGATCGAGATGGTAGTTGGAAGAAAAGACGGCGGTCGGCTTGCCGCCCGGATGAATTGTGCAGACGATCTCGTA
>PLKG01000059.1:169-10159 GCA_003140595.1 Acidimicrobiaceae bacterium
GGCACCGTCCGGGTCGCCGAGGTACACGTATTCGTGCTGTCGGAATGCCTGCATCCTCGCCGGGTCAAGGCTTGGTTCGTGGCGGAAGCAGTGACCGAAGATCTCGAAACGGCGGCCGCCGGCAGGAAGGCGTCCCGAGCAATGGGGATAGAGCGGATGACACGCAGCGGAGCACAGGGCGACGTCTGAAGGTCTAAGCAGCTCGTCCCAGTTCTTTCCCTGAACGATTCGTTCCAGAAGTTGCTCATGCAAGTCGTCGTCGCCCTCGAAGACGCTGATCGAGCCCAACAGGTCGGGAAACGAGCGCAGGTAGCCGCTCCGCTCAAGCACCACTCGCGGGACGATCGCAGGGAAGTGGAGCACCGACGCATGCTGGTCTGCTCCGGCCGCCGTGATGAGATCGTCGATTCCCCGANNAGCAGGCCGCTGGCGAGCAGCTCCGATCGGAAGTCTGTTGTCACGGTTCGCTCCGGCCGAGGGCGACGACGACGGCCGCGGCGAGGTTCCCCTCGTGGGTGAGGCTTACGGCAAAGTCGTTCAACTGAGCGCTCCTCGCGAGCTCGGCTGCATGTCCGCTGAGCCGCAGCGTGCACCGGCCGCTCTCGTCCTGGCGGACCTCGATCGATCGCCAGTCCGGTAGCCGGTCGCTCGGCCCGAGAGCCTTCATCGTCGCCTCCTTTGCGGCGAAACGAGCAGCGAGGTGACGGGCGCGCACGACGCCCTCACCCAGGCAACAGGCGACCTCGTGGTCGGTGAAGACACGATAGAGGTAACGGTCGCCGAAATTGGCAAGAGCCATTTGGACTTCGTCGACAGCGACGAGATCGACGCCCACGGACAGCCTCGGTGGGGCGCCGGTTGCATTAGTGAGCTCCTGTCCCTCATTCGCGTTGCTCACAGGGCTGCGCTCAGTGCCTGATCGATGTCATCGATGAGATCATCGACGTGCTCGATGCCGATTGAAAGCCTTATCGTCTCCGGTGCGACACCCACCATGGCGAGCGCTTCGGGGGACAGTTGGCGGTGAGTGGTCGATGCCGGGTGAGCGACCAGCGACTTGGCGTCGCCCATGTTCACAAGCCGTTTGAAGAGCTTGACCGAGTCGAAGAACCGGATCCCCGCGTCGTACCCGCCTGCGACTCCGAAGGTGATGATGGACGGACAGTGACCTTTGAGATAACGCTGGGCAAGGTCGTAGTAAGCGAAGCTCGGGTCTCCTAGATAGCTCAGCCACTCGACACGTGGGTCGTCGGCCAGATACTGCGCTATCGCCCGCGTGTTCGACTCGTGGCGTTCGAGGCGGACGGCCAGAGTCTCGAGGCCCTGCAGGAGCAGGAAGGCCCCGAGGGGAGAAAGTGTCGACCCACTGTTGCGGAGGCTTACGGTGCGACATCTCACGGCATAAGGAGCCTCGGCGAATTGCTCGGCATAGACAACTCCATGGAACGCGGGTTCGGGCCTGTTGAACGACGGGAACTTGTCGGGATGATCGGCCCACGGGAAGCGACCGGCATCGATGATCGCGCCCCCAAGGGTCGTGCCATGCCCGCCGATGAACTTGGTCAAGGAGTGCACGACCACATCAGCGCCGTGTTCGATTGGCTTCAGGTACATGGGCGTCGCGATCGTGTTGTCGACGATGAGAGGCACGCCGTGACGATGAGCGAGCTCGCTCACTGCCTCGAGATCGACGACATTGAGCGCCGGATTGCCCACGGACTCGCAGAAGATCGCCTTGGTGGCGTCGTCGATGAGCGGCTCGATGCATTCGGGTCGATCGTCGGTCGCGAAGCGTACTTCGATGCCCTGGCTCGCCAGCACGTGGGCGAAGAGGGTGTAGGTGGATCCGTAGAGCTGTGGCGCGGTCACGATATTGTCGTTCATCGCGGCCAGGTTCAAGATCGAATAGTTGACCGCTGCGGCTCCCGAGGCCACGACCACTGCTCCGGTTCCGCCTTCCAAGGTCGCGAGGCGACGTTCCAGCACGTCGTTTGTCGGGTTGTTGAGCCGGTTGTAGTGGAAGCCCGGAATGTCGAGATCGAAGACGGCTCCAGCGTGCGCCGCGTCGTCGAATTGATGTGCGATCGTCTGATAGATCGGTACGGCGACCGCTCGGGTCATATCGGGCGTATAGCCGCCGTGGATCGCCACTGTCTCGTCATGCACCGAACCGCCTCCTGCGTTGTATGAGCTTCAGCCAGTTGGCGTAAAGCCTCGTTCCTGACTGCTGCCAGGTGTTGACGAGACGCCGCTCCACAGGCTCGAACGGAAAGTCCTTCATCAGCTCGGGATCCAAGGGTTCCGCGAGCACGCGAGCCTGGAAGCCCTCGAGGAGCTGGTGGCTCTCGTCATCGAGGTAGCCAACGGGAATCGCGGGGACCGTGCTGCGCTCGCCTCGGAGGAAACGCTGCAGGTCCCTTCGGTACTCGCGCAGGAGACTGGTGGTCGAGTACTCCGGATGGCCTTGGACGAGGACGAACGTGCACGAACCCCGGTCCTTCACGGCGACAGTCCATGTCATCTCCGGCGACTCGATGAGATTCGTGTACCCGTCGGCCTGAAGGAGTGCCGACGGCAGATCGTTGAGTCGTGAGTGGGGCATGTGCACCAGTTCGCCGAGCCCATCAGTGAGCGGATGGTCGGTACTGATGGTCTGGATGAACACGCCCGAGCACTTGACAGAGAGCGTGTGCCTCTTGATGCCGTCGAAGAGCAGCGCCGCCACGTGCGCGGCAAGGCAGGACAACATGGCGGACGCTGTGACGGTCTCGGCCCAGACGATGAGCTCGGTCAAAGAGTCCCAGTACGGTTCCGTCCTGAGATCATCGGTGAGCGGCTCGGTTCCTGTGACAATGAGGCCGTCCGGCCGGCCTGCGAATATGTGGTCTGCCGGACTGTAATCCCGGGCGAGCCGCTCGTCGATCGCTGCGCTACGGGCGAGACCTGGAAGCCAGTACCGGCTGAGGCGCACCGTGATGTCACCGATCTCCCGCGCCGCACCTTCCAGCAGTCCGGTGAACTGGCGTTCGGTCTCTTCGAAAGCCGAGTCCGGCATGTTGTTGACGAAAGCGATCTCTAGCGTCGGACTGTCCTCGCCGCTCCCGCGTCCATGGGCCGGCCCGCGAGGGTCCGGCACGCGAGTACCGCTGCCGGGTGAGGCGATAACAAGTGAGATCTGATCTTCTCCAACTGTCATTCCGTGTGGCGGCTTGCAAGTTACTTTAGGGCGCCAGTCGGGCGGCCCGGAGCCTTGGGTTCCGGGGACGGTCTAGTGGCGCTTTTCCATGCCGCCCTTTTCCCCAGAGAGCCTGGGGCCTCTGCGCGGGGCACCAAGGCGGCTTGCGGCCCGTGCGGATTTGGGTCGTTCGTCGATGAGAGTACATACGACTCCGGGGTTCCAATATTCTGAGCCCTGGGAGTCTGCCCACGGCGGACCTCATCTTGAGCGCGTTTGACGATCCCTGTGTCAACCGCGTCGACCTCGTCGAACGAGCAACTCGGTTCGGCTGCTGGCCCACGGCTGCGTCACCGAAAGGTGAGCTGATCGACTTGAATCCACGGTCGTCCGTGGGTTTCGTGGCCGGAACCGCCTGGGGAGGGTTACGGCGGGCTGTCGGGATGCGGCCAAGGTACTTAGAATCGTCCGATGATCCCCGAGTCCACCCACCCTGACCGAGCTGTGGTCGCCCGGGCGGACGCGGACCTGCCGTGGTCCCCGTGTCGCCCACCTCGGACTCCAGCGATCCTGCGTCCCGGGCCCCCTTTTTCTAGAGCCTTGCCGTGACGCCGGCCTCCGCTGATCGCGGGCAACCTCTGCTCGTGATCGGCTACGGCCAGCGTTCCGCGCCTGCAATGCAGATCGTGGAGGCCGCGCGAGACCTGTGCGGGATCCTATGGCTCATAGACGAGAGCGGACCCGACAGCACTTTCACGACTCGGCTCTTGAAGAAGGTCGGAACCGTGGTGAACATCGCCGGATTGTCCCTGGACGAGACCACGGCGCAGTTGAGAGCGCATGCTCCTGACGGGATCGTGGCTTACCGCGACGAGGACATCGTCTTGCTGTCGCTGATAGCAGAGGAGTTGGGACTCGACTATCGCACGCCTGGGGTGGCCCGGAGTCTCGTCGACAAGCTCGTTCAACGCGACGCGTTTCGCGTTGGCGGTCTGCCAACGCCGGCGTGTTGGGAGGTCCCGGCCGACCGTGATCCTGCAGCCATTGCGGCCTTCGCGGCGGAGGTGCATTTCCCGGCCGTCCTCAAGCCGCGCGTCGGCAGCGGCGGGCAGTTCACGATGCCCGTCGCGAACGCCGATGATCTCGTCCGCTCGGTTGTCCTGCTCCCACCGCGGGCCGGCGGGGAGGAGGGGATGTTCGTCGAGCAGTATCTGCCGAGCCTCGTTGCAGGGCCGAGTGAGCGCTTCGGCAGCTACGTGTCCGTGGAGAGCCTGATCTCCGACGGTGAGATAAGCCACTTGGCCGTGACGGGGCGGTTCCCACCGGCCGAGCCTTTCCGCGAGACCGGGTTCTTCATCCCAGCTGCTCTGTCACAAGCCCAGCTGACAGGTGTGCTGGAGGTCGCCACGGCCGCCCTGCGCGCGCTCGGGCTGAGCACAGGCGACTCTCATACCGAAATCAAGCTGACCCCGGACGGCCCGCGAGTGATCGAGGTGAACGGCCGGATCGGCGGGGGAGTGCCTGAGATGCTTTTCCAGGCGTGTGGCGTGTCGATCTTCGAGCTCTCGATGCGCGTCGCCCTAGGTGAGACGGTGGTGGTGGATGGCCCGATCCCATGTGCCAGCGTTGGCTGGCGCTTCATGTTCCAGCCGCCTCGGTCTGCCCACCGCATCGTCAGCATCGAGGGCCTCGACCGGTTGGCCGAGCAGCCTGGGGTCAATGAGGTCTTCGTGAATCGGTCGCCCGGCGACCCGGTCGACTGGCATGAGGGAACCCGCCACTACATCTACTCGGTCTACGGGGTGTCCACGGACTACGACGAACTGCTCGAGATCGACCGCTTCATCCACGAGGAAGTGTCGATCGTCTACGAGTGAAGCCGGGGCGACCGCCGGCTCCCCGGTCGGGTCGGCCTGTGGCCGGGCGCCCGTTCAGCCCAGGATCGCCTCGATGCAGCGCTGAGCGTCGAGGAATGCCCGAAGGCGGCTCTTCGGGGACGGCACGTAATGGGTGAAGTACCGCACACCCTCGGTGAGTGAGCCGAACAGCCAGATCCTCGGTTCGACACGTCCCCACGCGTCGATCGGGTGGAACTCCTCGCTCAAGGAAACGCTGCCGACCTCCGTGTCGCCGTAGCAGAGCGGCTGAAGCCTTCCGTCGCGCCATAGGTTCGTCAGCAGGGACGACGCCGAACGCACGACGGTCGGGTTCTCAAGGTGGCCATGGATGAGCCAGTTCACCTGCTCGGAGTGCGGATGCTCGAAGTGCCTCGAGCTCAGCACGTATCCAGCGGAGGCAGTTGACTCGACGAACGGCGACGGTCCGAGGGGCACGGTGACAACGTCCGCGTCGATGAGCGCGAGAAGTTGTTTGGAACGCACCGCCGGCGGGCCTGCCACAATGCGGTTGACCCTCGTCTTTATGTTGTCGCGGAAGTCGAGGTAGGACTCGAGCGTGAGGCCGCGGAACTCGATCACGGTCCGCATGAGGTCCCTCAGGTGGCGGAACACCTCGTAGGCGGACTTCACAGGTGCCGAGCCGCCGCGGAGCGACTCGGAGAGGTCGTCCTCGACGAGCGAGTAGATCTGCGACTCGTAGTCCTTGGAGGAGACGTACTCGCGACGGGGACCGAAGAAATGCACCCAGGGGTCGAACTCGCCGTAGCGGCCGGCAAGGCCAGTCACGACACTTTCATATGTCCCGTCGTGCCAAGCGGTGCCGAGAAGCCTCGTGACCTCGTCAGAGGTCGCGCGACCGCTTGCAAGAAGGGCCGACTGGGCGTAGTAGCGGATCTGCATCTCTGCGAGGATCAGGGGCAGGACCTGGGAGCGAAAGTTGATCTGGCGTCGAGCCTGCCCCGTTGCTTGACCGCCCTGGACCGCCCCGATCGCTTCCTTGGTGCAGACGACGGCCTCGAATTCGTCGCTCTCGTCCACGGTTGCGACGGCCTTCGAGCAGTACGGAAATCCGCTGCGGGAGAACAGCCTGAGTCTTGGCTCATCGCCAGAGCTCAGATAGCGCAGCCGGTCACCGCTCTCGGTGAAAGAGCCGCCTCTTCCGACCGTGAGGGCTATTACGACGTCGGTCGCGACCAGTCCCATACCCTCGACACCGACCGTGGCGCCGCGCGGGATGGTCTCGGTATAGCGATCGACCGGGTATGGCCTCGGTATCAGCGCCGCGTTGGCGTCTGGTTCGACATTGCCGGTGTGACCTGAAGTCACGATGACGTGATCGACGTCGAGGTATTCCCCGTTCGCCAGCTCGACGCGCTCGCGCCCGTCCCGCAGGCTCACGATGTTCGTCGCCTCGATGTGGTGGTGGAGGATCGTCACCTTCTCGGGTGCCGCCGCCACGAGCGTCGCGTAGAACCACTGCAGGTATTCACCCATGAGCCTGCGCGGTATGTAGTCGTCGCGGCTTATCTCGCGACCGGAGGGGTCGATTCGGCACGTGTCACCCACCCAGCGATAGCCGACGGCGGTGACCCACTCGTGAAGGCCGACTGCGTACTTGGGCGACGGGCCTTCGTCCTGCCAGGGATAG
The DNA here is from genome assembly GCA_003140595.1 of Acidimicrobiaceae bacterium. Lineage (GTDB taxonomy): Bacteria > Actinomycetota > Acidimicrobiia > Acidimicrobiales > Bog-793 > Fen-455. Next base: position 6,891 of record PLKG01000059.1, read on the forward strand.
AGCGACACCTGCCCGCACGGAGTATTGAGGATTAGGTAGTCAGGCTGGTCCGTCGCGTAGACACCTGACCCCGGGGTTCCGGGCTCGATGACATGTACCCGCACAGGCCCCCACTGTGAGCGCGAACCCGTGACAATGCGCTCCAGGAAGCTCAGCCCCCACGAGCCCAGTCCGACGACCGCGATGTCCATCAGAAGCCGCTGGTCCAACTAGAGGACATCGTCCAAGGTTACTACGGTGATCCGGAGCTTCCGAACCGACCGCGTCTCGGAGACGGGAACTTGGTGTCTCTCGGATTGTCACTCAGAGGGGTCGGCCGCTGAACAGGCAAAGACGAGAAGAAAACTCACTGCACAGGGTTAGGATCACTTTCATGCCTCCTGAGAAGCTGCACTGGTCAGATCTCTACCGGGAGGTCGTGACCTCCGGGTTGTGCACAGGCTGTTCGGCCTGCGTGGTTGTGTGCCCCTACGACGTGCTGGACTACGACGACGAAGGCAGCGCTTATAGACCTTTCCACGTTCCGGAGATGGGCGGCACGGACAACTGCACCTACGGCGAAAGGGGCTGCACTCTTTGTACGAGGGCATGCCCGCGGTTCGGTTCGTGGGAGCCTGAGGCCGACAGGTTCCTCTTCGGCCGTGAACGCGAGGAGAGCGAGGTGTACGGCATCGCCCAGGACGTGATCCTCGCCCGGGCCGCCGATCCCGAGCTCATAAAGGCCGGCCAGGACGGTGGCCTCGTCTCGGTGCTTTTGATCTGGGCGCTGGAGCATGACTTCATAGACGCCGCGCTCGTATCGAACCTCGAGGGGGACGGCAAGACCTGGAAAGCTGTGCCAGGCGTCGCTCGGAACACGGCCGAGGTGGTCGCGTCGGCCGGTTCCCGTTACACCTATTCCGCCAACCCGAGCGCCTACGCACAGGCGATCGAAAGCGGAGCCGAGCGGATAGCTCTTGTCGGCATGGGCTGTCAGGCGTCGGTCCCTGCGATCATGTCAGCGCGCAAGGCCGGCAAGGTGGCGAGGCGCTTTGTGCTGACGATAGGCCTGTTGTGCTCGAAACTCTTCGACGACGCGATCTTCCCCGAGCTTTTCGAAGCTCGCTACGGCCTGGCCCGTGAGGACATCGTCAAGATGAACATCAAGGGCATCTTCCAGGTCTGGACCCGCGATGGTGTGCTGCACGAGATCCCGCTCAAAGAGGCGTTTCAGTGGACACGAGAGGGCTGTAACCACTGCCCCGACTTCGCGGCCGAGCACGCCGATCTCTCGACGGGCGGGATCGGGTCCTTCTCCGACTGGACGTTCACAATTATCCGCACCGACAAGGGTCGGGAGCTGATCTCGGCGATGCTCGCCGCGGGAGCTATCGAAGTGCGTTCGGCCTTCGACGACGACCCCGACGCGATAGCGCTGCTTCGCAAGCTTTCCCGAGTGAGCCGCCGCCGGTGGCCCGAGAACGCGGAGCAGTCTCCGAGAAGGATCCCGGTCGTCAGCGCCTGAGGCAGTTCACGCCCCGAGCTCGCGGGCGCGCGCGAGCAGTTTGTCGAACATCTCCGCTGTGAGCAGCCCGGTGAAGACGTTGCGCTGGCTCGGGTGGTACGAGCACAGTAGCGTGCGGGATCCTCCGGTCTGGAGGAGGACTTGTCCGTCGTCGGCTAGCCACCGGGCGGCGGGCAGAGGCAGCTCCAGACCATGAGAGAAGCGTTCCCGCTTTCCCTTCGGTCGGCCTCCGCCCTCCGGCAGGCGCCACAGCGCCTCGTATGCGAAGGCGCCCAGGGCCAGCAGTACTCGAGCGCCGGTAAGCGCTCGCAGTTCGAAGGACAGGTAGCACGCACAGGTGTCCCGCTCTTGTGGAGTCGGCTTGTTGGCTGGCGGCGCGCAGCGCACTGCTGCGGTCACCCATGCCCCGGACAAGGTGAGACCGTCGTCGAGCGACCTGCTGAGCGCCTGGTTGGCGTAGCCCGCACGGTGCAGGGCCGCGAAGAGGAAGTCACCGGAGCGGTCTCCCGTGAACATCCGCCCCGTCCGGTTGCCTCCGTGGGCTGCCGGGGCAAGCCCGACAACCACGAGCCGCGCGTTCGGATCGCCGAAGCCGGGCAGAGGACGCGCCCAGTACCGTTCTGTGAAATGGGAGACCGGGGGGTTGGACGCCGCGTCATGGCGCCAAGCCGTGAGCCTCGGACAGAGGGAGCAGTTCGCCACGTCCCGGCCGATCTGCTCCAAGCGCGCGGCGGTCGATCCCACGAGCCAAAGGCTACGGTGTCGGTCGTGCCGACAACTCGCTTGAGACCACCTCGCCCCACGGTGGTCTGTTTCGTTCGACACGGGACGACGGCGACGACGGGCAAGGTGCTTCCCGGTCGGGCGCGAGGCCTGCATCTGTCTGACCAGGGACGCGGCGAGGCGGAAAGGGCGGGTGAGGCCCTTTCCGGCATGTCCGTGTCGGCCGTCTATGCCTCGCCGCTCGAGCGCGCGCGAGAGACGGCCTCCGCCATATCCCTTAGTGTCGGCAAGCCTGTAGTGATCGAACGGGGCCTCATCGAGTGCGACTTCGGAACCTGGACTGGTGAGTCGCTCTCGCAGTTGCGCAAACTTCCAGAGTGGCAGGCCGTAAGGCACACGCCATCGAGCTTTCGCTTCCCCGAAGGAGAGTCGTTCCCAGAGCTCCAGGCTCGCGTCGCCGACACAGTGGCACGGCTGCGCAGAGCACATCCCGGCGAAGTCGTCGTCGCCGTGTCGCACGCGGACTGCATAAAGGTTGCGCTGGCGAGCGCGCTCGGCGTGCCGCTCGACCTCTTCCAGCGGATCGTGGTCGCCCCCTGCTCGATCAGCACCGTCGTGTACGGCTCAGACGGGCCAACCGTGCTGGCCATGGGCGCGCTGGGCGCGCCGGCACCGCACCAGGCCTCGACCCGAAAGAGGTCCAGGTGACTGACGACTACGAGCTGTCGAACCCCGACCGCGTGACTGTCGGGGCTGTCGGCCCGGTGGGTGAGCGAGTGTTCCTGCTGCAAGTGCGTGAGGGGCTGATCTTGAAGACGCTCAAGGTCGAGAAGGCTCAGGTGTCAGCTCTGGCGCGTTTCCTGGGCCGCATGCTCGTTGAGCTTGCCCGCCCCGGTGAGCTGCCCTCAGGTGACGAACTTGCTCTCGAGCCGTTCGGCGAACCCGATTTCGTAGTTCGCTCGCTCGGGGTCAGTTATGACGACGACCTCGACCGGATCATCCTTGTCGCGGACGAGATCGACACGACCGAAGCCGAGACCGA